>DKAU01000150.1:0-8256 GCA_002450925.1 Thiobacillus sp. UBA6918
GTTCGGCGTGATGAAAGTGCATCCAGACATCAAGCCCGGTGATTACTCGGACCCTGGCTGGTACAAGCATCCGGCAGGTACGGTTGCCAGAGAATGGACGGGAGACATACCTGAAGCCGAGCGGGCTGAAGCACCGAAAACGAATGGCACCGAAATGACGGTGCACAAGCCGACCGGCCACAGCGGACATTGACGGATTCACTCCATGGAGGACAAATCATGAACAAGATTCTCACAACCGCCACGGCGTTATTGTTTGCGCAGGTTTCGTTCAACGCGACAGCCAGTGAGACCAAGCCCGTGGTCGAGGTTTACAAAAGTGCGAGCTGCGGATGCTGCAAACAGTGGATACAGCACCTGGAGACAAATGGCTTCGAGGTAGAGGCGCATAACGTGTCAGACGTAAGCGCCGCACGCCAGGCGCTTGGCATGCCCCAGCAGTTGGGCGCCTGCCATACCGCCAAGGTGGAGAATTATCTGGTGGAAGGTCATGTACCAGCAGCCGACATCCGCAAGCTGCTCAAGCAAAAACCGGATGCCCTCGGCATTGCCGTACCCGGCATGCCACCTGGCTCACCCGGCATGGAATCACCGAACCCTGTCCACTACGACACGCTTCTGGTCGGCAAAGACGGCAAGGTAAAAGTTTTTTCGCATCATTAATCCTACAAAGGATCAAACAATGAAATCATTCAAGACAACTCTATTTGCTTTAACCGTGTTCGCTTGTGCGGCGACCGCAGCCCATGCAGCGGATCAAATGGGTGAAGGCCACGCCATGCCCCAGATGTCCGGCGATCATGCCATGCCCCAAATGGCGCAGCCGATGGCCAGCGCACCACTTTCCGAGGGTGTAGTACGCAAGGTGAACAAGTCTGCCGGCAAGCTCACCATCAAGCACGGTCCATTGTTGAATCTCGACATGATGCCCATGACCATGGTGTTTCGGGTGAAAGACCCTGCGATGCTTGATCAGGTCAAGGCGGGTGACAACATCCGCTTTCTTGCAGAGAGCATCAATGGTGCGCTCACCGTCGTCACGCTTGAAAAAGCGGCACCCTGAGACACCCATAATCCATGATCAGTTCCAGTCGTCTGCCGGCGAGCACGGTAAAACGCAGTCTGGCCGTATTGCCTGTTTCTCCGGAACGGTTGGAACAGGCCATCGAAACGCTACGCAGCCTCGAACCTGTCAGTGATGTGCGCTTTGACGGCAATGCCCGCCTGCGCATTCGCTACGATGCAAGTTGTGTCGGTTTCGGAGATATCGAGCGTCTGCTCGCTGAAACAGGCATCCAGCGTGCCGATGGCGCATGGTGGCGTTTCAAGTCGGCGTGGTACCGATTCGTCGACAGAAACATACGCGCCAATGCATTGTCTGGCGGCGGCAGCTGCTGCAACCGCCCACCGCCCAGAGGCTAGACAGCTACCGGCGCCTTGATCGCCGGATGCGGGTCGTAGCCCTCCAGCGTAAAGTCCTCGAACTTGAAGGCAAACAAATCCTTCACTTCCGGGTTGATTTTCATCGTTGGCAACGCACGCGGCTCGCGTGACAACTGTTCGTTGACCTGATCGAAATGATTCGAGTAGATATGCGCATCACCCAGCGTGTGCACGAAATCACCCGGCTTCAATCCGGCCACTTGCGCCACCATCATGGTCAGCAAGGCGTAGCTGGCAATGTTGAACGGCACGCCCAGGAAAAGATCGGCGCTGCGCTGATAGAGCTGGCAGGAAAGCTTCCCGTCGGCGACGTAAAACTGGAAAAAGGCATGGCAAGGCGCCAGCGCCATCTTGTCCAGGTCAGCCACGTTCCATGCCGACACGATGATGCGGCGGGAATCCGGGTTGTTTTTCAGGTCATCCAGCACGCGCTGGATCTGGTCGATGTGGCGACCGTCCGGCGCAGGCCATGAGCGCCACTGGTATCCGTAAACCGGGCCCAGGTTACCGTTGTCGTCAGCCCACTCGTCCCAAATGGATACGCTGTTGTCCTTGAGATACTTGATGTTTGTGTCCCCTTTCAGGAACCACAGCAACTCATGAATGATGGAACGAAGGTGGCACTTCTTGGTGGTCACCAGCGGAAATCCTTCTTCCAGATTGAACCGCATCTGGTATCCAAAAACGGAAACGGTTCCGGTGCCGGTACGATCGGATTTTTTAACGCCGGTATCACGTACATGGCGCAGGAGGTCTAGATAGTTTTTCATTGGTCTAATGCTGAAGGGGCTGCGGCCCTATTATCGCCTGTTTGCGGATTTCTTTGCAGCGCAGTAGCCAGGACTTTGTCAGGGGCCGACCCGTAGATATCCCGGAATGCAATATTGAAGTCTTCATCATCCTGGATTGCCAGCGCCAGCTTCGTGAAAAGCTCTGGGTCTCTTTCCTTAAGTGCTTTGACCAGCAACATCGACTGCCTGTAGAAGACATGGATATCCAGCCCGAAGCTTGAAGCTTTGTGCCGGTATTCAGGCAAATCCATTTGGGTCAAATCTATACACTTTCCGTTGACTGCCGCAGAGATCGCCTGCTCGTCGGTTGCAAACTCCGCCCCTCCACCGTCGGCAGTCAATGAGGCCCAGCCCTCATGAAACCAAACAGGAATACTGTAATGGTAATGACCGACCCGCTGTCCAAGGTGAAGATGGTCAAGTTCGTGCACAAGCAGATTTTTCAATCTCCAGCTTTCCCTGCCAAAAAGATTGGGTGAAAGAACCAGGCGATTGTCCGGAATGACCGCTCCGGAAAGTTTCGGGGTATAAACATAACGATTGAAGCATGCCTCGGTTCCACACACATAAACTTTCGGCTTTTCTACAAAGGCCAGGTAATGCGCAGCTTCTACTTTGGCGATTGCATCATCCAGCAACAGCGAAACTCGCTGGCCATACTCTTCCGCGCCCTCTTCGACCAGAACACGCGGATCTTCCTCCAGCGCTGTAAATCCCTGCATTGGCTGCAACGCACGCGAATCGCTTACCATCAGCGCACAGCCCGAAACTGTGAACTGCATCACCAGCACGGCAAACAGAATACGCAAGGTCTGCATCAGCCGAGCTCTACCCACATGCCGTCAACCAGCCCCTGCAACGGCCTGAAACTCGACTTGTAGGCCATCTTCCTGGACGCTTCAATCCAGTAGCCAAGATAGACATAATCCAGCCCCAGCGAGCGGGCAAGTTCAATTTGCCACAGCACCGCATAGGTGCCGAGGCTGTTTTTTTCCATGTCCGGGTCGAAGAATGTATAAACGGCAGAAAGTCCATCTTCGAGGCGATCTACAACGGCCACCATCACCAGTTTGTCGCCTTCGCGAAATTCCACCAATGAAGTGTCCACCTGACTGGAAAGCAAAAACTGGCTGTACTGCTCGCTGTCATCGAGATCCATGCCGCCGCCCTTGTGTCTCGAATGTTGGTAGCGTCGGTACAGTTCAAAATGCGCATTGTTGAAAGCCAGCGGACTGATGCTGACGTTCAGTGACTGATTAAGCTGGTTACACCGCCTCTGCGATCTGCTGGGCTGGAACTGATCCACCATTACCCGCACGGGCACACAACGCTTGCAGGAGTCGCAATGGGGGCGATAAGTGTAATAACCGCTGCGGCGAAAGCCCTGCTGAATCAGCTTGTCATAGACGGCTGGGCCAATGAGGTGCGCAGGGGCAGCAACCTGCGAGCGCGCTTCAAGCCCATCCAGATAACTGCACGCATAAGGCGCGGTCAGGTAAAACTGGACTCGAAGAAAAGGTGGCTCAGAAGGATGCATCGTTAATACGCCATGGTGTACAAACCGGTTCCAATTCTACCAAGCGATTCAGCTCCCGAATAAAAGTCTCGCGCGGAATCGGGCTTGCCCCCATCGTGGCAAGATGGGACGTTTCCATCTGGCAGTCAATCATGCCAAAACCCCAGGCATCGAGCTGCCGACAAAGATGCACCAGGGCAAGCTTCGAAGCATCCGTCTGTCTGGAAAACATGGATTCGCCATAGAACATGCGGCCGATGGAAATACCATACAAGCCGCCTGCGAGTTCTCCATCCACCCACGTTTCCACCGAATGCGCGAATCCCATCAGATGCAAACGCGTATAGGCATCCAGCATCGCCGGCACGATCCAGGTACCTGACTGGCCATCGCGGGGCTCGGCACATGCCTGCATGACTTGTTTGAAGCTGGTATCAACGCGGATCTCATAATCACCGCGCTTCATGCGCTGGCGCAGTGAACGCGAGATCCTTACTTTTGACGGAGCCAGCACCATGCGCGGGTCCGGGCTCCACCACAACACCGGTTCCCCCGGATTGAACCAGGGGAAAATGCCATGGCGATAGGCATCCAGTATTCGCTCAGGCGACAAATCCATGCCGGCGCACAGCAGGCCGTTGGGTTCCCGCATTGCATTTTCAACAGGCGGAAAAGGGTCGTCGACATTTATCCAGGGAAGCATCCGCCAATTTTATCCGCCCACACCTGTTAACATTAGCCAAGCTCAGAACAAATTCCCCATGTCCGCCCCAAGCAACACGCACATTCAATCCGAACACGGCATTCAGGGCTGTTTTCATTGCGGCCTGCCGGTGCCATCCGGTGCGGAATACCCGATCACCTATCGACATCACACCGAGCATGCATGCTGCCGCGGCTGCCAGGCTGTGGCGCAAACCATCATTGATTCCGGACAGGAAGCCTATTACGAACACCGCACCGCCCTGCCACCCACGCCGAAAGACGCACAGGATGAGTTGGAAAAACTCGGCCTCTACGATTTGCCTGAAATACAGAAGAGTTTCGTCAGGACAGAGCCTGAAAACATTCGCGAAGCTGCGCTGATCCTGGAGAACATCGTTTGCGCCGCCTGCGTGTGGCTGAACGAACGCCATATTTCACAACTGCCGGGTGTGGTTTCGGTTGACATCAACTACGCCACGCGACGTGCACGCGTGCGCTGGGATTCTACCCGGCTCAAACTCTCCGACATCCTGCTTGCAATCCAGGAAATCGGATACGTCGCCCACCCCTTCGACGCCAGCAAGCAGGAAGAGATTTTCCGCAAGGAGCGCAACACCGCAATCAAGCGCCTTGCCATCTCAGGCCTGGGCATGATGCAGGTCATGATGTACGCCATCCCGACCTACACGGCGGATCCTTCCGAAATGACACCGGACATCCTGGCGCTCATGCGCTGGGCCAGCCTGATCCTGACCATTCCCGTTATTTTCTATTCGGCCTGGCCTTTCTTTCAGGGTGCGTGGAAAGACTTCTCGAGAAAAATGCTGGGCATGGATGTTCCCGTCGCACTCGGTATCGGCTCTGCCTTCGCGGCCAGCGTATGGAGCACACTGGCCCAGCATGGCGACGTGTATTACGACTCGGTCAACATGTTCATTTTCCTGCTGCTCACGGGCCGTTTTCTGGAACTCAATGCCCGCCGCCGTAGTGCGCAGGCAGCGGAAGAATTGGTGAAACTGATTCCGGCCGTGGCAACACGCCTGCCGGAATGGCCATCAAGAAATGAGGAAACCGTTCCAGTTGCACAACTCGCTCCCGGCGAGCATGTGCTGATCAAGCCGGGCGAGGCAATCCCGGCCGATGGCCTTCTGGTTGAAGGCAACAGCAGCGTTACCGAAGCCATGCTCACGGGGGAGCATCTGCCTTGCAGCAAGCAAATCGGAGACAACCTAATTGGCGGGACCATCAATCAGCAAAATCCGGTCGTGATGCAAATTACCAGGACCGGCGAGGAAACCAGGCTTTCTGCCATCGTGCGCCTGCTCGATCGCGCGCAAAGCGAAAAACCGCGCATCGGCCGCATGGCCGACCGCGCTGCATCCTGGTTTGTCGGGCTATTGCTTTTGATTACTGTCGTTATCGCTACGATCTGGTACAGCATCGATCCGGACAAGGTGTTGTGGATCACGGTTTCCATACTTGTCATCACCTGCCCTTGCGCGCTGGGGCTCGCCACGCCTGCCGCGCTCACCGCCGCAACCGGCAGGCTCACCAAACTCGGCCTGCTCACTACCCGCGGTCACGCGCTAGAGACCCTTGCACAAGCCACGGACATCGTCTTTGACAAGACCGGCACCCTGACACTGGGCAAATTGAGCATGCTGGATGTGATCGCTGCCGAAGGGTACAGCCGCAACGAAGTCCTGCAACTTGCAGCCGCGCTGGAATCCGCATCCGAGCATCCAATCGCAGTTGCCATACGTCAAACTGCCGGCCCCGTACAAGGTGCTGATTCGCCGGTTAACTATCCAGGACAGGGAGTCGAAGGCGACATCAACGGAAAAACCTATCGTCTGGGCAAGCCTGCTTTCACTGGGGGAGAGGCACCACCCTCAAGCAGCCACTCTGCCGCCACCCAGCTTGCCCTCGCAGGACCCGATGGATTGGTCGGCTGGCTGATACTTGGCGATGAAATCCGAAACGATGCTGCCGATGCGGTTTCTACTCTCAAATTAGTTGGCCTGCGCGTCCACCTGTTGACGGGCGACAACCAGGCTAGCGGCAACGCAGTGGGATACCGGCTCGGCATAGACAACATACGGGCCGAAGCCATGCCAGATGACAAACTTGCCTACGTCAAAGCCCTGCAACAGCAAGGCCGACTCGTCGCCATGGTGGGTGATGGAATCAACGATGCGCCGGTACTGGCACAGGCACAGGTTTCCATCGCCATGGGCGAAGGCACGGACGTCGCACAGGCCGCAGCCGACATGGTCATGCTGGGCGGCAGGCTGGCTGCACTTGCAGATGGCGTGGGCATTGCGCGCAAGACACGCACCATCATTTTCCAGAACCTGGCCTGGGCCCTGGGCTACAACCTGATCGCCATACCGATGGCTGCGCTCGGACATGTCACCCCCTGGATTGCCGGCATTGGCATGTCTGCAAGTTCACTGCTGGTGGTGCTGAATGCTTTGCGCCTCACCGATTTCGAGGGAAACTCGCCTGTGACAGCTACAGCACGTAACTCATTAACCTGAATGGATATCCTTTTTCTTCTCATTCCTTTGGGCTTGATACTGGTCGGCATCATTGCCTGGTTTTTTGTCTGGTCGGTCAACCACAGGCAATTCGAGGACATGGAGGGCCCGGCCCATGAAATCCTCATGGACGACGACAAGCCAGACAATCCGCCACGCACCGATGTGCGGAATTGACACACGTTATCTTTTTGAAAAATATGGGCTATCATTTTTGAAACCTCTAAAAGAGGCTGGCCACAGCCCGAATGGTTTGCGTAAATTAGCAAATCAAGATACATTTATCCCAATATAAGTTCCAACAACACTTTGATTTCAACTGAAGGGAGTCCTCATGGAAGCGACGACGTACAACTATAAGATCGTGCGGCAGTTCGCCATCATGACCGTGGTCTGGGGGATCGTGGGCATGCTGGTGGGCGTTCTTATCGCCGCACAACTTATCTGGCCCGATCTCAACTTTGGCTTACCCTGGCTAAGTTACGGTCGACTGAGACCGCTGCATACCAATGCGGTGATCTTTGGCTTTGGCGGTACCGCCATGTTCGCCACCATCTACTACGTCGTACAGCGAACCTGTCATGTCAGGCTTTTTGCCGACAAACTCGCCTCCTTCACCTTCTGGGGCTGGCAGGCCATCATCGTTCTGGCCGCCGTCACCCTGGTTCTGGGCATTACCACTTCCAAGGAATACGCTGAACTCGAATGGCCGATCGACATCCTGATCGCCGTGGTCTGGGTAGCCTTCGCAATCGTGTTCTTCGGCACAGTTATCAAGCGCAAGACGCCGCACATATATGTAGCCAACTGGTTCTTCGGCGCCTACATCCTTACCATCGCCATCCTGCACATCGTCAACAGCGCGGAATTGCCAATCGCCTTCTTCGGTGGTTCCTGGATGAAATCCTATTCTGCCTACGCTGGTGTGCATGACGCCATGGTGCAGTGGTGGTACGGNNGGCATGATGTATTACTTCATCCCCAAGCAGGCAGGTCGTCCGATCTACTCCTACCGCCTGTCCATCGTCCACTTCTGGGCGCTGAACTTCACCTACATGTGGGCAGGTCCGCACCACCTTCAGTACACCGCCCTGCCTGACTGGGCACAGTCCCTGGGCATGATCTTCTCCCTGATCCTTCTGGCGCCCTCCTGGGGCGGCATGATGAACGGCATCATGACCCTGTCGGGCGCGTGGCACAAACTGCGTACCGACCCGATCCTCAAGTTCCTGGTCACTGCGCTGTCCTTCTACGGCATGTC
>DKAU01000150.1:8279-8480 GCA_002450925.1 Thiobacillus sp. UBA6918
CGCCGCCATGTGGATTGCCGGCGTAACGCAAGGCCTGATGTGGCGTGCTTCCAACCCGGACGGTACCCTCACCTACGGTTTCGCGCAGGTGCTGAATGCAATGTATCCGTTCTACACCGTTCGCCTGCTGGGTGGCCTGCTGTTCTTCAGCGGCATGCTGCTGATGGCCTACAACGTGTGGAAAACCATCAGCGTGGGCAA
>DKAU01000147.1:0-1324 GCA_002450925.1 Thiobacillus sp. UBA6918
CCAGTACACCTCGGGCACCACGGGATTTCCCAAGGCGGTGGTGCTCACCCATCACAACATTCTCAACAATGCCTACTTCTCGGCGCGCGCCATGCACTTCACCGAGGCCGACCGCCTCGTGGTGCCGGTGCCGTTCTACCACTGCTTCGGCATGGTTGTAGCCAACCTGGTATGCCTGTCGGTAGGCGCCTGCGAAGTCATCGCCTGCGAGCATTTCGATGCCGAGTCGGTTCTCAAGGCGGTGCACCAGGAACGCTGCACTGCCATCCACGGCGTACCCACCATGTTTATTGCTGAACTGGAGCATCCGCGCTTCAAGGAGTTCGACCTGACTTCATTGCGTACCGGCATCATGGCGGGGGCACCCTGCCCGGCCGCGCTGATGAAGCGGGTGATCGAGGAAATGCACTGCAAGGAAATCCTCATTGGCTACGGGGAGACTGAAGCTTCGCCGCTTACCCACCTCACCTCGCGCGACGATTCCTTCGAGCGACGCACTGAAACCGTGGGCACCAACCTGCCGCACCAGGAAGTGAAGGTGGTCGAGGTGCAAACCAGGCTGACGCTGCCGTGCGGCAAGGTCGGCGAAATCTGCTTTCGTGGTCATCACGTCATGCGTGGCTACTACGGCGACGAGAAGGCCACGCACAAGGCCATCGACGATGCCGGCTGGCTGGCTTCGGGCGATCTCGGCACCATGGACAGCGATGGTTATGTGCGTATCACCGGGCGCTTGAAGGACATGATCATCAGAGGTGGCGAAAATATCTATCCGGCCGAAATCGAGGAATTCCTCTTTACCCACCCCAAGGTGGCGCAGGTGGCGGTATTCGGCGTGCCTGACGACTTTTTTGGAGAAGAGGTGATGGCGTGGCTGCAGTTGCACGCTGGCCAGACCGCGACCGAAGGCGAGATCAGGGAATTCTGCAAGGGCGAGATTGCTCACTTCAAGATTCCCAAATACATCTGGTTCATGGAGGAATTCCCTACCACTGTCACCGGCAAGCTTCAGAAATTCCGTATGCAGGAAATTGCCAAAGAAAAGATGGGGCTGTCGGAAAAAAATGCCTGAATCGATACTCGTCAGCACCGAGGGCCGCATCCTTGCCGTTGGACTGTTATTGGCCGCGTTGGTGTTTGTGGCGTTCGGGATTGCCGGTCACCTGTACCCGGAAGAAGTTTTTCCCTACGCGGCAATGACCGGGCTCAACCTTTTCATCGGCCGGGGAGCGGGCATGGCCTACGGGTATGCGCATGGCTACAGCCATGTTCAGGTCGTACCCTTCAATGTTTTGGTCGAGACCATCCAGGTCATGGTGGTGTA
>DKAU01000147.1:1368-3033 GCA_002450925.1 Thiobacillus sp. UBA6918
CCCTATGCCTTGGTGCTAGCAATTGTGCTGATTGTTGTCGTGATGGGCCTGCTGCACCGGCGGCATGATCGGCCAAGCAACAACGAACGCGCCTGAGCACACTTTTTCAAGGAATTTGGTGCTGTCAGAGAGGCCATTTAACTAGGCCAGAAGTTGTATTCTTGCGGTTGGATTTTCGTGCGTGAATAATCGCGCATAGAATAATTCCGATGCTGACCCCTTTAACCCTCTTCTTGGCTTAAACGTTAAGATCAACAGAAAATAAAAGATACGCTAGTGATGAATAAGATTTTTGCAATCGCTATTGTTCTAATTGTTGGGTGGTATGGAAATTCACTATATAAACAAAACAACTTTCCATTTATGTCTAAGTCGGAAACCAACTTCGATTCAGACAAACAAGTAAAGTGCATTACTAAAGAGGGTAGAGTTTTATATGGGAGTGTGCCACAAGGAGTTATATGTGAAAGGCAAGAACCTGTTAAAGGTTCGATAACGGTCGTTCATGATAATACTTCTGGCTCTTATAAAGACAGTAATCATAGGGCTGTAAGTTATCAATGTGATCGCAGGCAGTACTGTAGTCAAATGAAATCAAGAGCTGAAGCTGAATTTTTCATCAGAAATTGTCCAAATACCAAAATGGATGGTGATCATGATGGAGTGCCATGTGAAAATGATTCCCGATTTTAGTGTGCCCAGCCAAAGTCGTGATGCATTTAAATCCTAACAAGGCGCTTAAATTCGTTCCGACCTTTGATCTCCACCAAACGCCGCCGCGCGGCGCTGTCTGGCTCAACGTTGAACGACTGTTTCTAGCCGGATAGATGTCATTAGCTTGGCTTTCCTTGGCGCCCACTTTGGGTCGTTGGTTGTCATTAGTAGTACGCTTTAAACATGGTGAAAGTTTAATCTGTACCTAACGCCTTAATGAAAAAGCCGCCCGGTTGGGCGGCTTTTTATTGCTGGATCCTTTCTGTTTGCCGTGCAGTAAAGACTGCGCCAGATAACGCTAAGCGTACTTAGCCTTGATGAATATTCCGCGGATCCGGAACAGCTGGCCCTGCTTTCTTGTCTTCGGCTTGCATCCGCTTGACGAACCCAATTGTGTTCTTGTCCGATTCGGCTTCGCTCATGGGAAAGTTGTGGTCGTCTTTCGACCAGGCATCAGCTACTTTCTGGAGTGAATCGTTGCCGCCGTTTCTGTGTGTTCTAAGTGCCATGTTACCTACCTCCTTCAAGTGAAGAGGAAGTTATAGGCCTATTGGCCTGAATAACAACCACGTTGTGAGTGTGGGGCTGCTGGGCCGGGCACGATTTCTTTTTTGCCCGCCAGTTCTGAATGAAAAGCCGCCCGTTTGGGCGGCTTTTTTGTGGGCTACGCTTTGCTTGCGACGGCGATGTTTATTCCTTGCGCCGTAACGACTGTGCCAGGTAGCGCCCGGTATGGCTGGCCGTGTTGGCGGCCACATCTTCTGGCGTACCGGTGGCGATGATCTGGCCGCCGCCTGCGCCGCCCTCGGGGCCGAGGTCGATGAGCCAGTCTGCCGTCTTGATGACGTCGAGGTTATGCTCGATGACCACCACGCTGTTGCCTTGGTCGGTGAGGCGGTGCAGCACTTTCAAAAGCAGTTCGATGTCGGCGAAGTGCAGGCCGGTGGTGGG
>DKAU01000062.1 GCA_002450925.1 Thiobacillus sp. UBA6918
ACCGGATGTGGAATTGAATCCGTGTATATATAGCAACATCGTTAATCAACCATTACACAACGTTCGTTCGCCCATTTTCGCAAGTTCCGGAAATCCTCGGCGCGGATCACGGAAAGCGGGCGGGTTTGCGTCAATTCGTTTTCAATGTGGGGCTGTGCGACTTCCCCTCCTTCGGAGAGCGCAGCATACATGGCAGAAATGACGGCCTGTTCGATTTCCGCCCCGGAAAATCCTTCGCTCAATTCGGCAAGTTTTTCAAGCTGAAATGATGCGGGCACCAGCTTGCGCTTTTCCAGGTGGATGCTGAAGATTTGCCGGCGTATGGCATTGCTCGGCAGATCCACAAAAAACAGTTCGTCGAACCGGCCCTTGCGCAAGAGTTCTGGAGGCAGTTTGCTGACGTCATTGGCGGTCGCGACAATGAACACCGGGGCCTTGTGTTCGCTCATCCAGGTTAGGACCGTACCGATCAGGCGGCGTGATACGCCGTCGTCGGACTCGCCTGTGCTCAATCCCTTTTCGATTTCATCCATCCACAACAGACAGGGGGCCATGCGCTCGGCTTCCATCAGCGTCAAGCGAAGGTTCTTTTCTGTCTCGCCAATGTATTTATTGTAAAGCGCGCTGAAATCGAGGCGTAACAAGGGTAGTTGCCAACTGCCTGCCATGGCCTTGGCTAGCAGGCTTTTCCCTGCACCTTGCACGCCCAACAACATGATGCCCTTGGGCGGCGGCAAGCCTGGCGCAAGCGAAGGATTCTGGAATACGGCTTGGCGCTGCTTGAGCCATGATTTAAGGCGGGTGAACCCGCCTACGTTATCCAGCATCACGTCAGGCGGGATCATTTCCAACAGCGTGCTTTGCTGTTCCTGTTTGAACCTGGTGATGCGCTGCAAGTCCTGAACATTGAGTTCGCCATCGATGCGGATCGACTGACGTATCAACCTGAGCGCTTCACTTTCACCGAGGCCCGTCAACTGGTTTACCAGCAGGGGAAGTATGTCTCTGTTGATGTGTGCTGCCTGGGAATGCTGCCGTTGCCAGGCATCCAGTTCGTCCTTGATCAGCGCACGCACGCGATCGGCGCTGATGCCAGGGAGGCTGAGTCTTGCGGAATCGCGCGCAAGTTCGGGCGGAAGGGAAAGCGCGGGGCTGACAAACATCAAGGTGCGATCGCGCCGATAATGGTCAAAGGTTATTTCGCGTATCAACCGGATGTTTAGCGGGTCGTTGAAGAACGGGTGCGCGTCCAGAAAAACATAAAGCCCATTCTGGGGAGTGGCGTCGACATGCTTGAGCGCATCAGTGAACTCGCTGGTGTTGTAGATGGCGCCCTTTTCCGTATGCCGCCGCAATCCCGTGGCGTGGCTCCAGACGAACAGAGGTATGTCGCGCTGAACGCAGGTGCTCGTTACCAAAGACATCAGGCGCGGTTCTTCATGTGTCTCGCTCACCAGGATGGGAAACCTGGAGTCGATCAGCATGTTCAGATCCTGGGAAAAATCTGCCATGCGCTTAGTGATATTCCCCGTAAAGCGAGGTCTGCAGATGCGGAACCAGTGCATCCAGCAGTTTTTGATGGATACCCTCGAATGCGCCGTTGCTCATGACCAGAACGTGGTCGCCGGTGTGGGCGGCGCGCACCACGGCGTTGACCAGCCGCGTCAGGTTCTCGTGCATGTGCGCCTTCACGTTTTGATGGCTGAACAACGAACGTGCATCCCAGCCCAGATCATGCGTGTAGACGAATATCTCGTCGGCATCCCTCAGGCTGTCCGGCAACTGGTTTTTCAGCGTGCCCATTTTCATGGTGTTGGAGCGCGGTTCCAGCACGGCGATGATGCGGGCCTTCTTGCCGACCTTGGCGCGCAGGCCACCCACCGTGGTTTCGATGGCAGTGGGGTGGTGGGCAAAATCGTCGTACACGGTAATGCCGTTCACCACGCCTTTGATTTCCATGCGGCGCTTCACGTTCTTGAACAGGCCCAGCGCCTCGCAGGCAACGGCAGAGGCAACGCCCGAATGGCGCGCCGCGGCGATGGTGGCTAGCGCGTTCATGCGATTGTGTTCGCCTAGCAGTTCCCACTTCACCTGGCCCTGCGGCTTGCCGTCCAGAAACACTTCGAACTCGCTGTCGCTGCCCTTGGCGGTCCAGCCTTTGGTTCCGAACAGTTCAACCGGCGACCAGCAGCCGCGCGACAGCACGCGCTGCAAACTCTCTTCCCGGCTGTTGGTAATGATAAGCCCGTTGCCCGGCACGGTGCGCACCATGTGGTGGAACTGTGTCTCGATGGCGTCGAGGTCTGAAAAGATGTCGGCGTGGTCGAATTCCAGATTGTTCAGGATGGCCGTGCGTGGATGGTAGTGCACGAACTTGGAACGCTTGTCGAAGAAGGCGGTGTCGTATTCGTCCGCTTCGATCACGAAAAACGGCGTCTCGCCCAGGCGAGCGGAAACCGTGAAATTCGACGGCACGCCACCGATGAGAAACCCCGGCTTCATGCCGGCGTGCTCCAGAACCCAGGCCAGCATCGAGGCCGTGGTGGTCTTGCCGTGCGTGCCCGCCACGCCAAGCACCCATTTGTCGCGCAATACCGTTTCGGCGAGCCATTGCGGGCCGGAGGTGTAGGGCAGGCCGCGGTTGAGGATTTCCTCCATCAGCGGCTGCTTGCCGCGCGACACCACGTTTCCCACCACATAAATGTCCGGGTTCAGTTTGGTCTGGTCGGCGTCAAAACCCTCGATCAGGTCGATGCCCAGCGCTCGCAACTGGTCGGACATGGGCGGATAGACGTTGGCATCGCAGCCGGTGACGGTGTGTCCCGCCTCGCGGGCGATGGCGGCAATGCCGCCCATGAAGGTGCCGCAAATGCCCAGGATGTGGATGTGCATGAAAAGCGGGTTTTGGACCAAAACCGCAATTATACGGGCAGGTGGGGGTCAGGCAGGTGAGGCGGGGTATTCCCTGATCCGGTCGCCTACGAACAGGCGGATGTCATTCGGAAGCGCGCTCGAGATGGCCAGGAACCGGGCCAGGACCGAGTTGGCATCAAACACGCCATCGGCCACCAGGATCGGTGTGCGTTTGAATTCCAGCGGCGTGGTCTCGCCGTCGTCCACTTTTAAATGGGAATAGCCCTCGTCCCGCGTCCAGGTCAGCGCCTTTTCCGTTTTGAGGCGGTCGTAGCACAACTGGAAACCGTAAATTGAACCGTCCGCATCAAACCACACGATCAGGTCTTCATCCGGCGACTGAAACCAGCGGCGATGGCGCTCGCCAGCGTACTGGCTGACTTTCCTGTATTCGGTGAGCATGCTGTTTACGGCCGTTCCCACGGCTCGATTTTGCCGGCATGCACTTCAAACATGGGATGCGGTTCCGGCACTTCAATTTTGCGTTGCTGGCGATACAGCTCCGGCGCGCGCGCCTTGAGCTTGGCCATCAGGTGCGACCATTCATATGCCATCTGGCCGGATGTCACGGCAAGGATCACGGCCTTGCGGGCTGGTTTGATCCTGGTCTTGTCGAAGGCATAGCCGCGAGCTTCAGCTTCCCGGTGAACGCCTCTCAGGTACACGGATATCGCTGTAAGCGGGGATGGATGATTCTTGAACCGGTCCAGCTGCGGATGGTTTTTGTACCCGCGCGTTTCATTGCGCAGCACAGCTTGCGCAAGCAACGCCTCTCGCCAGAGAGCTACCAATCCTTGAGGGTCTAGGTATTTAGGATGCAAGGACCAGAGGCGCATTCAGGATTAGATTTGGCGTCTAAAGTCACCCGCCTGCGCGCATTCGCGCAGGTCCGGGGGTGACTAGTTAGGTTGAGTAAGGAGGAGCCCCTTGAAGTTGGGGTGTTTTATTGCCTTGCCGATTATGTTTTGAACTGCAGGCAGGTAAGCTTCAGCAGTCTGTTTGCAGGCCGTGTCTGCAATGAAACCACTCTCAAATTCATAGTGTTCTGAAACAGAAAGTGATTTTCCATTTGAGGAATTGACCCGCAGGCTAATATCCCATTCGCCACCAGTCAGGCCGCGTGAGGACGAGAAACTCAGTTTCTCGACTGCGCCTGTGAGCGTAACCTTGGGCGCCTTGTCATCATACATTCCTGCTACCTTCAACTCGTCCGCAAGTGCTTTCTGGATATATGCCTCAAAACTCATGTTGTCAGGAGGTGCGATCGGGCCAGCACCTCTGCATGCTCTATCAAATGATGACGGGCCTGAGAATGCTCCAACATTGATATTGCCAACCCCGATCGCTTTCAAAGCCATGTTGTTGTCTGCAGAAATGCTGTAACGCTGTGGGGTGAAAGTTGAACATGCGTTGAGAGAAAGTACGGTAAGTACAAGTGCAATTCTTTTCACTAAATTCCCCTTAAAAAATGAATAAATCTAGCAGTTAATATGCCGCGCTACCGTCCGCATGACAATATCAGTATTACGGACAGTTGATCTCTTGCCAATACAATTTTTTGCCGACGCCGGTTCAGTGTTTAACCGGCTTCTTCGCCAGTTTTCTTTGCAGTGTTCTGCGGTGCATGTTGAGCGCACGCGCAGTGGCGGAGATGTTGCCGTCGTGCTCGGCGAGCACGCGCTGGATGTGTTCCCATTCCAGCCGGTCTACGGATAGCGGCTGCTCGGCAATTTCGAGTTCGGTATTGGGTTGGTCGCTTTGCAGGGCGGAAAGAATTTCTGCCACGCCTGCTGGTTTGGGCAGGTAATTAGTGGCCCCCAGCTTGATGGCCTCGACCGCGGTCTGGATGCTGGCGTAGCCGGTAAGCATGAGGATGCGCATGTCGGGGTTGCTTGCCTTCANNCGAAGACATGCGCATTGGCCAGTTCCATCGCCTGCGCACTGTTGTGTGCGACATGCACAGCCAGTTGGTTTGCGGCCAGTGATTTTGCCAGCACGCGCGCGAAGATTTCGTCGTCTTCAACGATGAGGAGAGGGGAGAGTACCGTGCTCATGCCCGCAGCCCCGGCTGTTCCTGATGGCTCGGCCCACCTTGCAGACTGCGCAGCGGTAGCCATACGGAAACACAGGTGCCGCCTGCTTCACGTTCGGTGAGCGTGACCTGTCCGCCAAGGTTTTCAATCGTGGCGTTGCTGAGGAACAGGCCCAGTCCCAGTCCGCCCTTGGTGGAGCGGCCGGGTTCGGCCATGGCGCGAAGCGCCGGCGCGGGCCCGGGGCCGTTGTCGAGGATGTCGATTCTCAGGTTGTCGTTCTCGAGTTTTCCCTGGATGTGAACCAGCCCGGGCGCGGCATCGGCGGCGTTGTTGAACAGGTTGATGAGGGATTGGTCGAGGTTGGCTGGCGGCAGAATGGATGCGGCGGGCTGGTCGTCCAGCCATTGTGTTTCTGCCTGAACATTGGGGCGCAAGAGCCGCCATTCTTCAGCAAGCTTTTCCATGTAGCGGTTGGCCGGCATGTGTTCGCTGGCAGCCGCGGCTTGGGCCGTGCGCGACAGATCGCGCAGCAGCACGCGGCAGCGTTCGATTTGCGTGCGCATGAGTTCGAGGTCTTCGCGGATCTTTTCATCGGCATCCGCGAGCAGGCTTTCATTCAGCACGGCCAAGGTGCTAAGCGGTGTGCCGAGTTCGTGCGCAGCGCCTGCGGCAGTCAGCGCCACGGCGACCACTTGTTCGTTGCGCAGGTTTTCTTCGCGATAGGAGGCGAGTTGGTGTTCGCGGTCGCGCAGCAGGTTGCGCAATCTCAGCACCATGAACACCACCACGCCGACGCTGACGGCGAAGTTGAACCACATGCCGGAAATGTGCAGGTAGAAAGCCTTTTCCGGCGGCATGCTGAGCGGGATGTTTATGTAAGCCAGCAGGCTGTAGGCGGCGATCGCAAGCAGCCCCGTGGCCCACGCCATTAACGAGGGCAGCAGCAATGCGGCGAGAACGACGGGCAGAAGCAGCAGGGAAACGAAAGGGTTGGCCCAGCCGCCCGTGTACAGCAGCAGCACGGAAAGCGCGGTGATGTCGGCCATGAGGTGGACGAACAGTTCTGCCGGTTTTGCGGGGTCGACCTGTCTGGAACGCCAGAACGTAAAGCTGTTCAATGCTGCCATCAGCAGCAAGGTGGTCGTCATGGGCAGCCATGGCAGTTTTACATCAAGGCCAAGATCCGCCCACAGCATGAGCAGCAACACGCCAGACATGAGCGCGCCACGCAGCCAGAAAATCCGATCAAGGGCATCGCGACGGCTTAGGCCCCAGACAGGGTTGTTGTTAGTGCTTTGCATGAAAGGATATTAACCCAGCGAATCCGACAAACAGGCCACACGCACGGCGCTGTGGCAATTTGTCGCACAACGGCCCCTTTCGACATCGCTGATAATGCCTGCCAATTACAAGGGGGAGTAATGAGAAAAACCATTTCGATTGCATTCGCAGGCTTGTTGTTGGCCGGAAATGCTGATGCCAGTTGCGGCGCGGCATTCTGTGCATCAACGAATGACTGGCTGAGCCTCACCCAGGGCGTGACCCAAGGCTGGCGAATCTGGGGGCAGACAGAATACATCGACCAGAACCAACTAATGGCAGGCAGCAAAAAGATTTCCCGCGATGAGATCAGCGAAGGACACGTGGAAACCAAGACCATCAACCGCAATTTTCTGCTCGGCATGGAATACGGGTTTGCCAACGAATGGAGCGTAGGCGTGGCATTGCCGTATTCCAACCGCGAGCATTCTCATGTTCACGAGTCCGAGGTGGAGAGTTGGGGGTTCGATGGACTTGGTGATATGCGTGTGAATCTGCGCTACCAACCCAACAACCAGCACGGGAGCGAACTCAAGTGGAGCCTGAATGGCGGCCTGAAACTACCGACCGGAAAGACGGATGTCCGGAATGCCGACGGCGAAAAAGCCGAGCACAGCGTGCAACCCGGCACCGGTACCACCGACTTGCTTTTGGGCGGCGGGCTTGCCTATGCCCCGCTCGGCCTGCCGGGCAATCTTTTCGCCAACCTGTCGGCACAACTGCCGCTCTATGAAAAAGACGGTTATCAGCCTGGCTGGCGAACGACTTTGCAGGCAGGGTGGCAGTACCCCGTTAGTGGGAAGGTGGACTTCCTGCTGCAGGCAAATTTCGCCAAGATCGGGCGGGATCGGGGCGCCAATGCAGAGTCCGATGAAACCGGCCGCACCGAAGTGTCCATTGTTCCCGGCGTGGCGTATGCCTGGTCGAAAAAACTGATGTTCAATGCCCGGATTGAACTGCCTGTATATCACAAAGTAACTGGCGTCCAACTGGCGCATGATTATGCGCTGCTGGGCGGTGTCAGTTTGACTTTGGATTAACCGGACGCATCCTTGTCTAGAATGTGCGCCAGTGCGGCGCGAAGTCTGGCCGGACGAACTGGCTTATGGATGACCCGGTACCCGGCCTGCGTTATGAGTTGAAGCGTATCCGGTGAAGTGTCGCCAGTAAGAACCAGGACAGGCAGATCGGCCCCGAATTTTTCCTGGAATTGTCGGGCCACATCAATGCCATTCTTGTTGTTTTGCAGACTGTAATCAGTGATGAGGAAGTCTGGATGTTTGCCGAGCTTTTCGAACTGTTCGAGGACCTCTTCACCGTCGCGCCCCGTGACAATGCTGACACCCCACGTGCTGAACAATGTTTCCATGGCATTAAGGATAGGGATTTCATCATCCACCAGCGCAGCAAGCTGACCTTGCAGGCTGGCTCCAACTGAAAGAGCGGGGTTCTCGGCGGGCGCAACTTTCAGGGTTGACCCAAGCGGAACT
Organism: Thiobacillus sp. UBA6918; assembly: GCA_002450925.1. GTDB lineage: Bacteria > Pseudomonadota > Gammaproteobacteria > Burkholderiales > Thiobacillaceae > UBA6918. Next base: position 7,757 of record DKAU01000062.1, read on the forward strand.
TCGATGCTGAAGACGGAACCGTGGTTGAGCCGGGAACGGACGCGAATTTGCGACCCGAGCAGGTTTGCAGTCCGTGACACGATTGCCAGGCCCAGGCCAAGGCCCTTCTCGCGATCGCGGTCCGGGTTGTTGAGCTGCACGTATTCCTCGAAGATGGAATCAAGTGCGTTCTGCGGGATGCCGATGCCCGTGTCCCACACCTGGATAAGCATTGCATTGCCGCGTTTGCGGCCGGAAACCAGAATGCGACCACTGTTCGTATATCGCAAGGCATTGGAAACGAGGTTGATGAGGACTCGCTCGAGCAGAATCGGGTCACTGTAAAGAATCCAGTTTGAGGGACGCACTTTCAGCCGGATGCCCTTGGCGGTTGCGGGCCCTTCGAACTGCTGTCCGATGTGGTCGAAAAGCTGGCTGACAGGGAAATGCCGTTTCCTGACCTCGATTGCGCCCGCATCCAGGCGCGAAACATCCAGCAGTGCATTCAGAAGGCTTTCCAGTGATGAGATTGAACTTGAAATCTGATGTGCAAGCGTACTCAGTTCGGACGTGGTCACCCTTTGCTTCAAGGCCTCTCCAAAGAGTCCCAGCGCGTGCAGGGGCTGTCGGAGGTCATGGCTGGCGGCAGCAAAGAATCTGGATTTGGTGGTGTTGGCGCGTTCAGCTTCGTCTTTCTTTGCCGCAAGATCTGCCGTGGCATGAATGATGCGCACATGCATTTCATCCTGATGTGTTTGTAGCGATTCGGCCATTCGGTTGATGCCGGATTCCAGCACGCCGAGTTCGGTTGATGTGCCGGGATTGACGCGAATCTGTAGATTGCCGCCTGCAATCCGGTCCACGGCATCGGAGAGGTGTTGCACCCGGCGCGTGAGGGTGGTCGACAAACGCCACGCCAGAAAAGCAGTCAGCGCAAGGGAAGCAACGATCAGGCTCGCTGCAATTTGCAGTGCCCTGCGCTTTGAAAGTACAAGGGATTCGGTGCTGACAGCCGATACTGCATAACCGACGACCCTGCTCGTTGACTGTGACGAGACCTCAAAGCCGCTATCCATTTCAGCATCGGGGAGCAGGATGGGGTACGCTGCAACCCAAAGGGGTTCTTTCTTGACGATCTCTCCTATGGCCGGAAAAGGGATGAGAGCGTCCAGATCCGTTGTTCCCGAGCAATAGCGCACGGAATCGCGCACATCCTGAACGCAGGCGAATGCAAGATTTTCCTGTGAGCGCTCCTTTTCTACTGTCAACTGCAACAGGTTGATGTCGCCGCTGATCAATGGGTACTGGCCTGTTGCAGCCATGTGTCGAGTTGCGCTCAACAGCTCCTGGCTCATGTTGTGCTCTGTCTCGGCAATCTTTTGCCTGATCAACTGCGAACTCAGCAACCCGGCAGTCAGAAGTGAGGGGACAAGCGCAATGATGAGAATGCGGCTTCGAAGGCTCTGCTGCCAGAAGAAGATGCGCAGAACCCTGTAACGATCAGCTAGAGTCTGACAACAACGCCGTGCGAGTTGCCTTATCATGGTTTTGTATGAGTCAGGCCGTGGCCATATTCAGGCCAAGCCTTTGTGCAGCAACGGCTGCTTCAGTACGGTTGGTAACACTCAGGGCACGGAAAATGGCTGCCACGTGGATTTTTACAGTGCCTTCCGACAAGTCCAGCTCGCGCGCAATCAGCTTGTTGGGTTTGCCCTCGAGCAACAACTTGAGCACTTCGAGTTGCCGTCCCGTAAGCCGGATTCCCTGTTTGGAAAGCGGCATCAGGGTCACCGGGTCGTCAGTCTGCTCATCGCCTTCCATGATCTGGGGGACATACACACCACCATTAAGTACCCGCTGGAGCGCTTCGATCATGATGTGTGATGGGGATGACTTTAGAACGTACCCAAGCGCGCCGGAGGCCAGGGCGTTCCTTGCATCAATGCGTGATTCCGATGCGGTCATGATGACCAAGGGTGTATCCGGGAACTGGTTTCTGAATTCCGCAATACCCTCTTGTCCTCCCATGCCGGGCATGTACAAGTCTGCCAGAACCAGGTCGACATCCGGATGGTCGGCCGCTTCTGCAAACAGCGACGGGTAGTCATGCGCATCGACGATGTCTACAACGTCGTCGAGTTTCATCAACACATGTTTGACCCCTTCACGGAACAGGGGGTGGTCATCTGCAAGTAATATTTTCATGGGGCCAAAGGATTTTCCGCTCTAGTCTAACCTGCCTTGTTGCCGTCTATAAAGGCCAATGACCTTGTATATCCGGGCAAAACATGGGATTCCCTCCATGAGTTGCTGCCGGCCGACCTATAACTTTAGTTATATATGCAAACCTTAATCATCACCGTAGTATTCGCTCGTGCACTGACTTTGGTCAGCCGCAAGTTCTCCGCAACGAGGCGACGCTAGCCGTTTCCTCCGGTTTCGCCGGGTGATTTTCACCCGGCTTTTTTTTGTCTTTTTTCCCCAAAGCATTCGATCACTTTGTGAGCGTGCCTGTACTGAATACATCAGCGGTATCATTTCGTCAGAACTGAAATATTTGCAGGGGCCCGGACATTCTACGCCTCTGCCTTCCGGAGAGAAAACAACATGGACGAAAAATCCGATTTGACCGAAACGGAGCTTCACTCCGAATGGATGTGCCGGGGAAAACTGCTTCACGCTCGATGTGACACCGTACGTTTGCCCAACGGACATACCTCAACTCGGGAATATATCGTGCACCCGGGTGCAGCAGTCATTTTGCCGGTGTTCGAGAATGGCGACGTGATGTTGGAGAGGCAGCACCGGTATCCCTGCCGCCGCGATTTTATCGAGGTGCCTGCAGGGAAACTCGACCCGGACGAAACGCCGGAATTCTGCGCGCAGCGCGAACTGATCGAGGAAACCGGTTATCGCGCGGGAAGGCTCGACTTCATGTTCGAGTTCTATCCTGCAATCGGCTACTGCGACGAAATCATGTATTTTTTTCTCGCCCGCGATCTGGAACATGTCGGCCATGAGCGCGACCACGACGAATTCCTGGATATCCTGCGCATTCCCTTTGATGAAGCCATGGACATGATTCGGCGCGGCGAAATCTGCGAAACCAAGACCACCACTGCGCTGTTCTGGTGGGACAAGCTCAGAAACGGCGACTGGAACCTGTAAGGCTCAGGCCAGATTCGGTGCCAGCCACTTCTCCGCAGTGGCGATATCCCAGCCCTTGCGGCGGGCGTAGTCTTCCAGCTGGTCGCGGCCGATCTTGGCGACTGCGAAATACTGGCTTTGTGGATGGCTGAAATAAAAGCCGGACACTGCAGCCGCAGGCCACATGGCGAAACTTTCAGTCAATTCCAGGCCGGTATTTTCGGTGGCATCCAGCAAGTCGAATAACGGACCCTTTTCTGTATGCTCAGGGCAGGCCGGGTAGCCCGGCGCCGGACGGATGCCGCGGTATTCTTCCTTGATGAGCTGTTCGTTGCTCAGGTTCTCGTCTGCCGCATAGCCCCAGTATCCGGTTCGCACCTGCTGGTGCAGTTTTTCCGCGAAGGCTTCGGCCAGGCGATCGGCCAGCGCCTTGAACAGGATGGCGTTGTAATCGTCGTGCGCCTTCTCGAACTCGGCCAGTTTTTCATCGAAGCGGCCACCGCCGGCAGTGACGGCAAAGGCGCCGAGATAATCCTTCACNNTTTTCCATCTGCTGGCGCAGGTTGTGCCAGGTCATCAGTTTTTCGGTACGAGACTCGTCGGCATAGATTTCGATGTCGTCGGAATCCACCGTGTTGGCCGGGAACAGGCCAATCACGCCGTGTGCCGACAGCCATTTCTCGGCAATGATTTTCTGCAGCATGGCCTGCGCATCAGCAAAGAGTTTTCTCGCTTCCTCGCCCACGACTTCGTCGTCGAGGATTTTNNGCGGCAATTTCGGCCAGGTCGTAATCGCGGAACACGTGGACGCCGGGTTGTTTAGGAGTCGGTGGCGTGTACGTTTTCCAGTCGGTCTTGAAGCCGCGCTCGCGTGCGGTATCCAGCGGCAGCAGTTTGCGCGCCTCGCCGCGTCCTGCGTGCTGTTCGCGGATTCTTGCGTAGTCGGCTTTGACTTCCGCCACGTAGGCCTCGCGCAGGTCGCGTGAAATCAGCGAGCTGGCTACGCCCACGGCGCGCGAAGCGTCCGGCACCCAGACCACGGGGTGTTCGTAATTGGGCTCGATCTTGACCGCGGTGTGGGCGCGGCTGGTGGTGGCGCCGCCGATGAGCAGCGGCTGCTTCATGCCGCGCCGCTGCATTTCTTTCGCGACATTGGCCATTTCTTCCAGCGAAGGCGTGATCAGCCCAGAAAGGCCGACAATGTCCGCACCGACTTCTTCGGCGGTATCGAGAATCTTGTCGGCCGGCACCATCACGCCGAGGTCGATGACCTCGAAGTTGTTGCACTGCAGCACAACGCCGACGATGTTTTTGCCGATGTCATGCACATCGCCCTTGACCGTG
>DKAU01000145.1 GCA_002450925.1 Thiobacillus sp. UBA6918
TTCTCAAGCTTAGTGATCGTATTAAAGCGCTGGAATCAAAACCAGCTTCGATGCCTGCTGCACCGGCAGAGCCAGCGATGCCGGCAGAACCGGAAAATCATTAAGCAGCATTCGAGACAGGAGATGGCCGCACGGTGTGCGGCCATTTCGATTTTGGCAGGTCTGTGCACAAGTTAGGGGTGCCAGGCCAACCGCTCCATCAAGTAGCATAAACAGTCCTGCCGGATGATGCGTGCATCCCGTGTCAGCATGGCAGGCATGACCGGGCGTCGAGTAAGCAATTGGCCATTACGTATTTCAAAATGGTGATGGCTGACATCGTTGCCGCTCTCGTCTTTTGCTTCTATCGCTATTGGGCAGCCTGTTGCGACAAGTCCCAAACGTGTACCGGCTTCGAGTTCACGAAAATTCAGGTGGTCGATGTTTTCTTCAAGACTCAAGTCTGAATCCATGCCCCCCACACTAAATGTAATGGCTTCAGGAACCTTGACAACTGCGACAGTGTGAAACAAGTCCAGATCGTGACTCGCCACGGGGTGGGCAGGGATGGCTGACAGATGGAGTGCCGCTTCGACAAAATTGGCCGCATGTTCAGTGCCACTTTGACCGCCGGGTTTTCCGCATTCAACAGTCACAGCGGGGCAGATAGCAGCGAACGCTTCTGATTGCACCCCTTTGGGCGTGGTGAAGTACACCACGATGCGGGAGAACAACAGGGCCAGATGAAAGAAGGAATGGTTCAGCCGGTTAAGACAGGCGTAGTGAGGGTTGAGTCCGGTGTTGTTGTGGATGTCGATGCTGGCAAAGACTTTTCGTTCCTGCATGATGTTCACGATCTTTGCCATCATCGCATGCTCAGCGCTGCCATTTTCGTCAGCACCGGGCCATATGCGATTGTAGTCCGGCTGATTTTCAAGACGCCTTAAGCCGTCACGTGCTGCATCGACATTGCCAATGAAAAGCGAGAGCGCGCGAGGCAACTCCTGGTTGGCGTACTTGGCCAGTACCGACTGCATGGCCAACAGACCAGTGTCTTCATTGCCATGCAGCAGAATCGAAACAAAGAGCGGTTCAGGACGGCGTCCTGGCAAGTGGATTAGTGTGGGGCCTTGAAGGATTTTGTGGAGATCACCCGCTTCGGCCTGCAAGAAGCCATCAGGTATGTAATCCAGTTCAGTCAGCAAACTCATATTTCCCATTCGTGCACCGGTATTCCGCGGCGCTGCTGTTCAAGATAGGCTGCGACAAGGTGTAGCGCATCGGTATTGTGCTTATCCAGAAACGCACGCAGCCATGAAGAACCGGTCTGGCCGGTGTGGATGCGTGCCTGCACGATCCCGATGAAAAAATCGATGTCGCTGTCATCCACCTGCAAAGACTTGAGCCCGTGCCGTGCCATGGGCAAGATTTCCTCAAGTAAAAGCGTACGCGCGTTGGTTTCACTTCCATCCAGCCAGGTGAGTTTTGCATCAAGTCCATACTGTGCGCTGGCATAGAAATTACTGCGTGCTTTCTCGAAAGGCAGTTCCGATTCGGGCGCTTCCTTCAGGCTTGCCAGAAAATGTGTCAAGCCGAAATACAATGCGGCATTGGCAAACATATCCGTTATGGTTGGCCCGGAAGGAAGTACTCGCTGCTCGATTCGCATGTGTGGCGTACCATCTGCATCGAAGCCAATCAACGGGCGCACCCAGCGCCAAATGGTGCCGTTGTGGAGGCGCAAATGTGCAAAGCGCTCGGGACCATCGTCCATGAGTATCGGCAGTAGCACGGAATGCGTCGCCAAGTTGTCGTTGAAACATTCAAACAGCGATTCGTGAACATAATCACGGCCAAAGCTCACGCGCCGGTTTTCGGGAGTGGCATGGTCACCGATTTCCACAGACTGTTCGAACAGGGGTATACGGGTTTCATCCCACAAGTCTGCGCCAAAGGCCAGAGGGGAATTGCCTGCAGCGGCCAGCAGTGGGCCTGCAGCGACGATCGATGCATTGAAATACCGAACGGCACTGCGTTGCGGACATTGCAGGTGCAACTGGAACGAGGTGGTGGCCGCTTCAAGCATGACATCGGGATGGTCAATTTTTAGTCGCTCTCTGCCATTGATTTCGATGCAAAGTGGCTTGCCGGAACGACGCTTGAATACTTGCTCATTCAAGGCGCGATAACGTTTCAGATCCGACATGTTCGACAGACATAGGTCATTTTGACGTATGGTCGGAAGAATCCCGATCATCAGCAGTACGCTGTCCAGTTGGTGGGCAACTTCCTGGCACTGCTGCCATGTGTTGCCAAGCTCACCTGCCATGGCAGACAGGGCGCCATCCCGCAGGGGAAAAGGTGCGCCATTGAGTTCCACATTGAAGCGCGAGAGCTCGGGCACCACCAGCGGGTTGTTAAGTCGGGACAGAAAAGCCTGGTTGATGGGCGAGGGAAAATAATTGTGATCCAGCAACCAGGATTCCAGTTCATAACCACCGATCAGGCCAGCGTCGGAAAACCTTTCTTCAGCCAGCATGGTTTGTAGCAGTCGGGCTTCATTGGCCAGCCGGCGTTCGTATTCCCTGAAGGTTTCCTCTTCAAAAACTGTCTGGTTGATTTCCTGACCCATTAATTGTTTCGGTCTCGTTTCGAATTCTTTCGGCCAGAGGAGGGGGCAATTGGCAGAAAATGAGCCTATGCCGGTATTCCTTGGGCAAGACAAGCATTTTAGAATGAATTTTGACAGAACCGCTTGAAAACACTAGAATTTCGCCCTTTCGCGTGGTGATGTAGCTCAGTTGGTTAGAGCGGTGGATTCATAACCCACAGGTCGGCAGTTCAATTCTGCCCATCACCACCATTTTTCTTCTGCCCTCAGTCCAATAACTGCCCGGCGACCCGTGACTACACCCAAAAAAGTCTTCATCAAAACCTTCGGCTGCCAGATGAACGAGTACGACTCGGACAAGATGGCGGATGTTTTGCACGCTTCCGAAAGCTATGTCAAAACAGACAATCCGGACGAGGCGGACGTGATCCTCTTCAATACTTGTTCGGTACGGGAAAAGGCTCAGGAAAAGGTATTTTCCGATCTGGGGAGGGTTCGCGGCCTCAAGGCAAAGAACCCCAACCTTATCATCGGCGTGGGGGGGTGTGTGGCCAGCCAGGAAGGTGCCGCCATCGTCTCGCGCGCCTCTTATGTGGACGTGGTATTCGGCCCCCAGACCCTGCACCGGTTGCCGGAATTGATCGCCAGACGGCGCGAGACAGGGCGTTCACAGGTGGACATCAGTTTCCCCGAAATCGAGAAATTCGACCACCTCCCGGCTGCCAGAGTTGAGGGTGCGACAGCCTTCGTTTCCATCATGGAAGGCTGTTCCAAATACTGCAGTTTTTGCGTGGTGCCCTATACCCGCGGCGAGGAAGTCTCGCGCCCATTCGATGACGTGATTGCCGAAGTCGCCCAGCTGGCCGAACAGGGCGTCAAAGAAATCAACCTGCTGGGCCAGAACGTGAACGCCTATCGCGGCAGCATGCATGACGGCGCCATTGCCGATTTCGCTTTCCTGCTGGAATGTGTGCATGAAATACCAGGGATTGAGCGCATCCGATATACCACCAGCCATCCGCGCGAAATGAGCGAGCGGGTGATTGATTGCTATCGCACCCTGCCAAAACTGGTGTCACATTTGCATCTGCCGGTGCAGGCGGGTTCGGATCGCATTCTCGCGGCCATGAAGCGCGGCTATACGGCTCTGGAATACAAGAGTCTTGCCAGAAAACTAAAGGCTGCGCGCCCGGATTTGTGTCTGTCATCGGATTTTATCGTCGGCTTCCCGGGTGAAACCGACTCAGATTTCGAATCGACCATGAAGCTGATCCAGGACGTGGGCTTTGACGCGTCCTTCTCGTTCATCTACAGCAAGCGGCCAGGCACACCTGCCGCCGATCTGCCGGACGATGTGCCGCATGCGGTCAAGCAGGCCAGGTTGGAACGCTTGCAGGCTTTGATCAACGAGTCTGCGCAGGAGGTCAACCGCAACATGGAGGGCACTATCCAGCGCGTGCTGGTGGAAGGGATCTCGAAAAAGAATGCGGAAGAACTCATGGGTCGCACGGACAACAACCGGATCGTCAACTTCGAAGGCAATCCGAGGCTGATCGGACAGTTCATCAATGTCAGGATTACCCAAGCGTTCCCCCATTCCTTGCGCGGAGAGGTGTTGACCATTGACTGAGATTACTGACATCGACTTCAAGCCGGTGGATAACCAGCGGCTGGCCCTGCTTTGCGGCCCCATGGATGAAAACCTTCGTCAGATCGAAGCGGCATATGATGTGATCATCCGCCGTCGCGGCAGTCGCTTCAGTGCCAGCGGCGTGCGTGCTGGGGACGCCATTGCAGCGCTTGAACATTTCTACAATAAATCCCACAGCGAACTGAGTCTTGACGATATCCAGCTTGGTTTGGTGGAGTTGTCACGTGGTGCCGAAGACGAAAGCGGCCCCATATTGCGCACACGGCGCGCCGATCTCAAGCCGCGCACCTCTGGTCAGACCGGCTATCTGGAGCAGATACAGAGCCACGACATTACCTTCGGCATTGGCCCTGCCGGTACAGGGAAGACCTACCTGGCGGTGGCTTGTGCCGTGGATGCACTGGAACGAGATGCAGTTAAGCGTATCGTGCTGACCCGCCCGGCAGTCGAAGCCGGCGAACGCCTGGGCTTTTTGCCCGGCGATCTGGCGCAGAAGGTCGATCCCTATCTGCGTCCACTATACGACGCGCTGTATGACCTGATGGGTTTTGACAAGGTCATGAAGTTGATCGAGCGCAACACCATCGAAGTGGCACCCCTGGCCTTCATGCGTGGCCGCACCCTCAATCATGCCTTCATCATTCTGGACGAGGCACAGAACACAACGCCGGAGCAGATGAAGATGTTCCTGACTCGCATCGGGTTTGGCGCCAGGGCTGTCGTGACGGGCGACATTACCCAGATCGACCTGCCAAAGGGGATCAAAAGCGGACTCAAGGATGCGCAGGATGTGCTGACGGATGTGCGCGGCATCGCCTTTACGAACTTCACCAAGGAAGACGTCGTGCGCCACCCGCTGGTTGCACGCATTGTCGATGCCTATGCCAAAAAGCGCAAAGACCGCCAGCAGTAAACCGCCTTTTTCAATGGTGGTCCAATATGCGAGTGAGGCAACTGGTGTTCCAACACGTGCGCAATTTCGCCGCTGGGTGGGTGCAGCGTTGAGTCAGCCGGCCAGTGTGGCATTGCGCATTGTTGACGAAGAAGAAGGCTGCATGCTGAACTGCGACTATCGCGGCAAGAACTATGCGACCAACGTGCTGACCTTTGCCTATGGTGAAGAAGAAGGCATATTGAGCGGTGATGTCATCCTGTGTGCCCCTGTTGTGGAAAGGGAGGCGAGTGAACAAGGCAAGGATTCTCTCGCTCATTATGCGCACCTTACGGTGCATGGCATATTGCACATGCAGGGCTACGACCACGAAACCATTGCAGAAGCCCGAGAAATGGAGGCATTGGAAGTGGAAATTATGAAGAAACTGCGGTTTAATGATCCCTACACGAGCGAGCAAAGTTAAGCGGGCTATTCAACCTGGCCGCTTAACTTTATTCACTCTGCAGTATCTACATGGACGCCGACAGTAGTCGACCGCACCGGAACTGGCTGGAACGCCTGTCCGCCTTTCTTTCCCGTCAGCCTGAAGATCGGGAAGCCCTGATCGAAATTCTTCATGGCGCCTACGACCGCAATCTCATGGATGCCGATGGCCTGGCCATGATTGAGGGCGTCTTGCAGGTAGGCGAGATGCAGGTGCGCGATGTCATGATCCCGCGTTCTCAAATGGACGTGATTGACATCAATGAATTGCCTGAGAAATTCCTGCCGCGCGTGATCGAAGCTGCGCACTCTCGTTTCCCGGTCATTGATGGCGAGAAAGACAACGTGCTGGGAATTTTGCTGGCCAAGGATTTGTTGAGGCTCCAGATTGGCGAAGATTTGGACATGCGCGACACCCTGCGTCCTGCCATATTCATTCCCGAGTCCAAGCGCCTGAACGTATTGCTCAAGGAGTTTCGCGCCAGCCGCAACCACATGGCCATTGTCGTCGATGAATACGGCGGCGTTGCTGGCCTGGTAACCATTGAGGACGTATTGGAACAGATCGTAGGCGACATCGAGGACGAATACGACTTCGATGAAACCGAGGACAACATCATCCGTGACAAGACGGGCCGTTACCGGGTCAAGGCAGCTACCGAGATAGAAGATTTCAACGAGGTCATGGGAACGGATTTCTCCGATGAGGATTACGACACGGTCGGTGGGCTGGTGCTAAACAAGTTCGGGCGCCTCCCCAAACGCGGTGAATCCATCGAATTCGATGGCCTTAAGGTACAGGTTCTTCGCGCCGACTCACGTCGGATTCATACCCTGGTTGTGGAACGCACATCACGCCCGTCGGCCCAATCCGAAGCCTGAGTTGCCGCTTCTGAGGCAACCTATAATTCCAGTATTGCTTACTTGAGCAGGACCCGTTTTGGACATACAGCATTCCCCGCTTTTGGCGTTCATGCGCCGCTACTGGACAGTAGCGGCCATTGTTGCTGTTGGTGTGCTGTTAATGCTTGCCACATTACAACTGGAGCGACAGCATCGCCGCGACCACTTTTCAAATGATTTGATGCTGCGTGCAAACGACGAAGCTGCACGTATCCAGCGCAGCCTGGATATTTCCATAGAGCTGCTTGAGTCAATTGGCGGATTTTTTGACAGTTCAGAAAAGGTTGAACGAGGGGAATTCAAAAGCTTTGTCGGCGACAGGTTTTCAAGTCACCCCGAGGTTCTGGGTGTGCAATGGGTGCCCCGGGTTGATGACACACAGCGCGCTGCGATAGAGGAAGAACTACGAGCCAATCATCAGGTACTGGGGATCAATGAAGCCGGCACCGATGGGAAACCCGTCAGCGCAAAAAGAAGGGAAGAGTATTTCCCGGTTTTGTATTCTGTACCGGTGTCTCCAGGGGATCTTGGTTTTGACTTCGCGTCGAAGCCGGAATTGTCCGAAGCAATGGAACTCTCCGAACGAACAGGAGTACTTCGTGCAAGCGGTGAAGTAACAATTCGCCGAGGCGCAGACTCGGTCAAGGGCATCATTTTTTTACGCCCCGTTTACGGCAAACAAACAACCCGGCCGGCAACAAGCAACAAATCGCTTCGGCTGACAGGCTTCGCGACTTCAGCGCTGTATCCGGAAGGCCTCTTTTCCAGCGCCCTTACAAAGTACAGACCGACTGGACTTGATGTCATGTTGGTGGCGACCGACCTGTCCGGTGGCCACAGCGTCCTTCATTTTCATCCCTCACGTTCGCGCACAGCTCCCATTCAAGAGCCGTCAGAGGAAGAAATCAAGCGTGACACATACCGCGAAATTGGCATGAAGGTGCCTGGCAGCAATTGGGCACTTATTTTCCGCCCCGCTCCGGCTTTCTACGAGGAGCATGAGTCAAGCCAGCAGTGGGTAATCATTGCCTTGGGATTGCTGTTGATTGGGGTCAGTGCGGTGGGCCGCGTGAAGAATATCCGTTATACCGAGCAGATACTCAGTCTTGCCAAGACAGATGCGCTGACGGGGCTGGCCAACAGAATGCTGTTTCAGGACCGGCTTCAGCAGGCGCTGGCACGAGCGGAACGGGAACGTGGCAATCTTGCGGTGCTTTTCCTGGATCTTGATCGTTTCAAACATATCAATGACAGTCTTGGCCATGCGCTTGGCGACGAGTTGCTCAAGGAAGTCTCGTTGCGCCTTCTTCGCGTGTTGCGCAAGGAAGATACGGTTGCCCGCATGGGGGGTGACGAGTTCATTATCCTGCTTCCTGAGGTGTCCAGCGATCAGGCACCAGCCGTTCTGGCGGAAAAGCTCCTCGACGTGGTCAGGCAGCCCTATCGAGTTGCTGGCCGAGTCTTTTATTTGTCTGCAAGCATAGGTATCAGCCTGTATCCGGAGGATGGGGCGGAAGTCGATGCGTTGGTGGCCAATGCCGACGCCGCGATGTACCGCGCGAAATCGAAAGGACGCAATACCTACGAGTTCTACAGCAAAGAGCTGACGGAAGCAGCCACTGAACGCTGGCAACTGGAATCCGAATTGCGGCATGCGCTGGAGAACAATGCCATACAAGTGCGTTATCAGCCCGAAGTCGAACTGAACAGTGGAAGGATCATCGGGGCAGAAGCCTTGGCTTGTTGGGAGCATCCGGAAAGAGGCAGCATTCCTGCGGAGCGCTTCATTCACATAGCGGAAGAGAGTGGGCTGATTATCGAACTGGGTGAATATGTTCTTGAGCAAGCCTGTCGGCAGACCATGGTCTGGCTGGATGCCGGGCACCCACTGCGTGTTGCCGTCAATGTTTCCGGCCGTCAGATACAGCGCAGCGATTTTGTTTCAGTTGTTGAAAGAGTCCTTCATGAAACGGGCTTGCCGCCTGAATACCTTGAACTTGAAGTAACCGAGAGCCTCATCATCGACCACGCCGAGAATGTGGTTGAAGTGCTGATTGCGTTAAGCCGTCTGGGAGTCAGTTTGTCGATTGACGATTTTGGCGCCGGCTATTCTTCACTTGCCTACCTCAAGCGCTTGCCTATCGATAAGTTGAAAATCGACCGCTCCTTCATCAAGGACCTGCCAAAAGATGAAGAGGATGTTGCGATCACTCAGGCTGTTATAGCGCTTGCCAATAGCATGGGCTTGCGGACAATTGCAGAAGGGGTGGAAACATCCGAGCAGGCCGAGTTTCTGCTTAGAGCAGGGTGCGCTCTTGGTCAGGGTTTCCTGTTCGGCCGGCCAGTAGCTGCGGAAAATTTCACTCTGGAAAGGGTTTAAGCCTCGCAGGAATAAAAAAAGCGGCCATCCTGGCCGCTTTTTTGTTTGAACGAATCTGCTGATCAGTTGACCTTGGGATCCAGTTCGCCCTTGTCGTAACGCTTCTGCATTTCTTCCAGGTTGAACACTTTCTTGATCTTGCTGGCTTGGCCTGCGGCGCCGAAAGCTTCGTAGCGGGCCTTGCAAATTTCGCTCATGCCCTTGGTGGCTTCCTTGAGGAACTTGCGCGGGTCGAAGTTGGACTTGTTCTCGGCCAGATGCTTGCGGATGGCGCCGGTGGAGGCCATGCGCAGGTCGGTGTCGATGTTGACCTTGCGCACGCCGCTCTTGATGCCTTCCACGATTTCGCTGACAGGCACGCCGTAGGTCTGGCCCATG
>DKAU01000006.1 GCA_002450925.1 Thiobacillus sp. UBA6918
TTCTGCTCGTGGTCGGCATGCAGAATGAATATCCGGTCCAGTGCCCGCGCCAGCACAGGGTTTACCTCATATCTTTCGCACGGCGTGGCATGCATCATGTGCAGAAAATTTTCTGCATAGCCCATGCCGTGTTGCGGATACACGAAAGGTTCGCCCTTGTTGTATTTGTGCGCCCAGGCCGTCACGGTAGGCACTTTGGCAAGCAGGCGGTGCGCTGCGAGATCACGGATGTTCGGATCAAATACATCCTGCGCTTCCGGATAGAAGGCCGCCATGGCACCGGTCACGCCAATCATCAGCGCCATCGGGTGGGCATCACGCCGGAAACCGCGAAAAACGTTGTTGATCTGGTCGTGCAGCATGCTGTGATGGCGGATGCTGTCGACGAAAACGTATTTCTGCTCGAGCGTCGGCAACTCGCCATAGATGAGCAGATAGCAGACTTCAAGAAAATCAGCCTTGTAGGCCAGGTCTTCAATGGAATAACCGCGGTGAGACAAAAGCCCCTGGTCACCATCGATGAAGCTGATGCCGGACTCGCAACTGGCTGTGGCGGTAAAGCCCGCATCCAGCGTATAAATGCCTTGCGAGGCCAGCGCGCGGATGTCAATCACGGGGTTGCCGAGCGTGCTGTCGAGCACGGGCAATTCGATCGACGGGCGGCCATCGCTGAAATTGAGGGTTACAGTCTTGTTGCTCATGTAAGTTAAACCTGTTGTTCTTGGCCTGATTGTAGCGCGAGAGCGTTAAACCTAGAAACCGCAGTTGATCGCTTTATTGGTCTGGGAAAACCTGTATCCGTTGAGTTTTCTTCCTTTTTTCAGCAATCTCCCGTCATGCTAGTACGCTACGCTCCCGCTGGCATGCCCAGATGGGCGTCTTGCTTTGTCACTCCGCCTGGCAGGCATTAGCCTGCGGCGTTGTCGTTTCGCGCCAAACGCCCATCTGGTCACATCATCGGCCACGTCCAACTACGGTTTCCAGGTTAATTCAGACAGACAAACGGACTCTTTCAATGATTTTGCCATGCCTTTCCGGCACGGCCTGACGGCCTTCCAGCCAATCCAATATATCCGCATCGGCTTCTTCGAGCAGTGATTCCAGCAGCGGGAATTCCTCTGCCGAAAACCTGTTCAGTTCACCCTGGACGAAACGCTCCAGCCAAAGGTCCAGTTCCAGAAGGCCGCGACGGCAGCGCCATCGAAGACGGTTCAGTCTTTCCACATCCGCCTGCATCAGACCTTGCGCTTCACCAGGAGCGCCCTGATCTGGCCAATGGCCTTGGTGGGATTGAGCCCCTTGGGACAGGTTTCCACGCAACTCATGATGCCGCGGCAACGATACAGGCGATAGGCATCTTCCAGATTGTTGAGCCGTTCCTCTGTCGCCTCGTCACGGCTGTCCGCGATGAAGCGCCAGGCCTGCAGCAGGCCGGATGGACCGACGAATCGATCGGGGTGCCACCAGAAAGACGGGCACGAACTGGTGCAGGCACCGCACAGGATGCATTCGTATGCGCCTTCCAGTTCTGCACGTTCCTCCGGGGTTTGAAAGCGTTCACGCTCGGGCTCGGGTGCATCGTTGATGAGCCAGGGCTTGATGGAACGGTACTGACGGTAGAACGGCTCCATGTCCACCACGAAATCACGGATGACGGGCAGGCCGGGCAGCGGCCGGATTTCGATGGGTTCCTTCAGGCTGGAGAGCGGTGTCACGCAGGCCAGCACATTGCGTCCGTTGGCGTTGACCGCATCCGAGCCGCACACGCCTTCGCGGCAGGAACGACGAAAGGCCAGGGTTTCATCCTGGACCTTCAGTTCCAGCAATGCATCCAGCAGCATCTTGCCGTTGGGATCAATCTCGAGATCGAAATCCTGCATGTGGGCTTCTTTACCGCTTTCCGGATCGAAACGATACAGACGGAACTTCATCAGTACGTCCTCTCCATCGGTTTGAAGGTGTCGACAGTCAGCGGCTTCAAGCGTACCGGCTTGGTGTCGATCTGGTCGTTTTCCAGGTGATAAAGCGTGTGCTTGAGCCAGCTGTCGTCATCACGCGCAGGAAAATCCTCGCGGCTGTGTGCGCCCCTGCTCTCCTCGCGCGCCAGCGCGGAGACAATGGTTGCACGCGCGACGAGCAGCATGTTCTCCAGTTCCAGCGCTTCGACGCGCGCTGTATTGAACACATTGCCTTTATCCTTGAGCGTGATGTGCTCGGCCCTGGCCTGCAAGGCTGTCAGTTCGACAAGGCCTTGCTCCAGAACTGAACGGCTGCGATACACACCGCAATGCTTTTGCATCAGTTGGCGAAGCTCGCGTGTCACGGCATCCACGGTTTCGCTGCCGCGTGATTCACCCCAGCGGGNNACCTGGCCGTGCAGGTTGGTCGGAATGCCGCCCATCATGTAATGCGCAGTCGGCGCGACGGGAACGGGTTCTTTCACCGGATCGACACCCGCAAAACGTATCGCCAGTTCACGGATGCCCGGCAGCCGTTCGGAAATCACTTTCTCGCCAAGGTGTTCGAGCTTGATCAACACGTAATCGCCATTCGGGCCGCATCCCCTGCCTTCGTGTATTTCGGTGGCGATGGCGCGGCTGACGACATCCCGTGAAGCCAGGTCCTTCGCGTGCGGCGCGTAACGTTCCATGAAACGTTCGCCGTTCTTGTTGATGAGGTAACCCCCCTCGCCCCGCACGCCCTCGGTAATCAGGCTGCCGACACCGGCGATGCCGGTGGGATGAATCTGCCAGAACTCCATGTCTTCAAGAGGCAAGCCCGCGCGCAACACCATGCCCAGTCCATCACCGGTGTTGATCATGGCGTTGCTGGTATTCCAGAACACGCGGCCTGCTCCCCCGGTGGCAAGCAGGGTCACGCGAGATTCGATCAGGATGGGCTCACCCGTCTCGATGCTCATTGCCGTCAGGCCGAGGCAATAACCCTCTTCGTCCCTAATCAGGTCGAGCGCAAAATATTCGTCGAAAAATTGTGTGCGTGCAGCAATGTTGCGCTGGTACAGCGTATGCAACAGCGCATGGCCGGTGCGGTCGGCGCAGGCGCAAGTNNCCCATGTGTTCCAGTTCGTAAACCGCGCTTGCCGCCTCGCGGCACATGAACTCGATGGCATCCTGGTCGCCAAGGTAATCCGATCCCTTTACGGTATCGAACATGTGCCAATGCCAGTTGTCTTCGGTGACATTGCCGAGCGCAGCAGTAATGCCGCCCTGGGCCGAAACGGTGTGCGACCGCGTGGGAAATACCTTGGACACCACCGCCACCTTGAAGCCCGAACCGGCAAGCTGCAAGGCTGCCCTCAGTCCGGCCCCGCCACCGCCAATAATGGCTGCATCGAAGGTGCGCTTATCCATGCGCACTCCAGAGAATCTCGGTTATCCAGATAACGCATCCGGCAAGCACCAGGATAAAAGTCACATTGAGCGCAAGCCTCAACAGGATGGGCTTCACGTAGTCCATCAGCGCATCGCGCAGGCCGATCCATGCGTGAAGACAGAGACTGGCAACCAATAGCCATACAAGCATCCGGATGCCCATGCTAGAGAATGCGACCTGCCAGCTTGCATGGTCAAACGGTGATGCCTGCAGGAAACCGGCGAGCAGCGCCAGCCCGGCAAAGAATATGACAACCGCAGTAATCCGTTGAGCCAGCCACCAGCCGGTGCCGCTGTGGCTGCCTGTTACCGTCTTTTTCATGCGAACAACCTCAACGCAACCAGCAGGACAACGGCAGCAGTAGAAGCAAGCACAAAAAGCGCCGAGCTTCGTGCCGATGCGAGACCCACCCCCCAATGCAAATCCATGAGGAGATGCCGGACACCCGCAAAAAGGTGATGGGCAAGTGCCCAGACAAGCAGCAATACGATCGCTCGTCCGAAGGGTTGCAAGATGCACGCCCGGATGCCTTCAAACGTATCAGGCCCAAGCAGGGATTGCTGCAGCGCATAAATCACGATCGGCAGCGCCAGAAACAGCATCACGCCCGATATGCGGTGCAGCAGCGACACCCAACCCGGAAGCGGCAGCCGCAGCTTCGTCAGCGGCAGCGTGACCGGGCGATCGAAGCGCGCTTTGTGCATCAGCTACTTTTTCCTGGCGGCCTTGATGATGGCAGC
>DKAU01000115.1 GCA_002450925.1 Thiobacillus sp. UBA6918
CGCCATTCGTGACGGATATGGCGTGTCCAGCCGTCGTCCTGTTTCAGATTGCGGCCATAATGGATTTCGCTTCCGACGGAAGTGATGAGAATGTCCGGCCGCGGCACCTTCCATTGCTTGAGAACTTTCAGGGTCAGGTCCAGGCTGCGCCCCGTTGCAACGGCAAATCCCGTGCTTCCCCCCTGGCTGCCCAGCCAGTCGATAAATGCCCTGAGTGCCTGCTCATCGCCGATCAGGGTGTTGTCTATGTCGCTCACGATCATGGCTTGTACCAGGGGCAAGGCATGCGTTTCGTGCAACGCTGCCTGTTCGCGGCGCAGGCGTTTGCGTTGGCGGAACAGCATTTGATCAAGCGTTTTCAGGTATTTGCGCGCATGCGCCTGCCAGGTGTAGTGCTTGTGCA
Source organism: Thiobacillus sp. UBA6918 (assembly GCA_002450925.1). GTDB lineage: Bacteria > Pseudomonadota > Gammaproteobacteria > Burkholderiales > Thiobacillaceae > UBA6918. The sequence goes on from DKAU01000115.1 coordinate 404, forward strand.
CCCCGTTCACTCCGTTTTTCGACCAGGTGTTCCAGCGCTTGTTGTCGGAGAATGCCTCCTTCAGGGACGCGGAAATGGCTTCCGTATCAAGCGGGTTGACCAGCAAGCCGTTTCGGCAGTTGCCAATGATGTCATTTGGACCGCCATCTTCGGTTGCGACGATCGGCAGTCCGCTGGCGGCTGCTTCGATGAGCGTCAGTCCGAAAGGCTCGGTCAGTGCAGGGTTGACGAATACCCCGCGGCGATGTGCCGCCAGACGATACAGTTCCGGCACCTCTTCGGAAGTGTGGTGCTTGGGAATGGCGAAGCGGCCGTGCAGGTCGTACTTGTCTGCTTCGAGCAGGAGTTCCGTCAGCACATTGCGCGGCCCTTCATCCATGGCGCGGATGTCTTCCCGGTTGCCGGCAATAATCACGAGGTTGGCGCGTTCCTGAAGGGAACTTGAACTGCCATAGGCCTGAACCAGGCGTAGAAGATTCTTGCGTGCATCCGGTCTTGCCAGGGCGAGAATCATGGGTTTGTTGGGCTGCCTCAGGAAACGGTCGACGCGTTGCTGAATGGGCGTGCTGTCGAACCGTCGGCCGGGGGGGCTGAAGCGGCTGGTATCGGTGCCCGGCGGAATGACTGCCATAAGCGCGCGGCCGGCATTTTCATAGATTCCCCATTGGCTTTCCACCTCCTGACGAGTGCTGGTAACGATCAGGGCCGCCTCCTGCAACACGAGTTCTTCTGCTGCAATGCGCTTTGAAAAATGAAACTGGCGGTCGATGGAGGTGGCTTTGCGGCCAGCGGCCAGGAGCCGGTCGCGCTTGCATCGGCCCAGCGAATGGCCGGTGTGCACCAGCGGTATGCCGGTCAACTGCGAGAGCTTGGCGCCGACATATCCGGCATCGGCATAATGGCTGTGGATCACGTCGGGTAAGCGCTTTTGCGCACGCATATGCAACAGACAGCGGTCCACCATCGAATCAAGATAGGGCCAAAGCACTTCCTTGCGCAGATATCGCTTCGGCCCAAAAGACAGACGAACGATGCGTGCATTGGGCGCAATTTCCTCTTCCGGCAGGGCGTAGCCAGCATCAATCTGGGGGTCTTCCACCAGGCGCGTCATGATATCCACCTGCGATACGCCATCTTCCGCAGCCAGCGCGCGAGCCAGTTCCAGCACGTAGGTGGTCTGGCCGCCCGTATCTTCATCCCGGCCAAGCTCTGGCGCATTGGCCCGTATGAGGCCATGCAAATTCAGCATCAGGATGTAGTGGCCGTTGCTGCTCATGGCGCTTCCTTCCAGCCGGTCAAGGCGTTGTCATAGGGGCGTGAATTCTCTGGCACGGCCCCGCGAATGCCGAGGATTTTTCTGGCAAAGGCGTCCGCACGTTCAAGCAGGGTGGACAACGGCCAGTCATGCAGCAGCCCGACAATGGCCACGGCAGAAAACGCATCACCTGCGCCCACGCTGTCGATGATCGGCGTTGTCATGGGCTGCGCCGAAAAATCCACGCTCAGTCCGTCAGGCGTTGCTGCATAAGCACCTTCCTCGCCACGTGTGACAAGCAGCATGCGCAGTCCGTAACGGTTCAGCAATTGCAGGCAGTTCGACTCCAGGCTGCCTTTGAGCTTGAGCCAGTGGCGCAAGACCTCGAATTCATCACTGTTTATTTTTAGTACATGTGCCTGGCGAATCAGGTTTTCGGTTCTGGCGCGCTCAAACCAGGGCTCGCGAAGGTTCAGATCCAGAAACTTGAGACCCGGGCTCATTCTGAGAACGCCGAGCAGGGAGCGATACGAAGTGGTGTGGCGCGAAGCCAGCGTGCCGAAATAGACGATCTGAGGCCGTGCCGCCAGCGCGCCAAGTCGGGCTGTTCCGGAATGGATGTGATCGTAGGCCTGGTCATCCAGTATTTCAAAGGAGTGGCCCGATTCGTTCAACTCAACTTTGACGGCGCCGGTTGGATGCCGCGGGTCGATCTGGATGCAGCGCACATCCAGCTTGAAGCGTTCCATCGCCTTCATGACTTCAGCCTGGGCGTCATCTCGCCCAACCCGGCTGATGAGCAAAGGCGGCAAGCCGAATCCGGCCAGATGCCTTGCAACATTGAATGGCGCGCCACCTATTACCGTGCGATCGGGAAACTGATCGAAAAGCACTTCCCCAAACACAAGCACGGGATAATGCGCTCCCTGCGGTGTGTCTATAAGGTTCATGTAATTTGTCGTTTTGATGATGGCGAAAGCCTTCTTCACCATCCGTAGAAAAACCTCCCTATTAATAACCCGACAGGAGGTTTTTAGACGAGTTCCTTTTTTAAGGATAACAAATTGAAACACCTCGTGCATTGCGCGCCGATTTGCGAAGATGGAAAACACTCGGCAACAACTTGCTTTCGATAAATCCACCAGCAACAAAAAAGCCCGATTTCATGTCGGGCCTTTTGAGAGTGTGGCTGGCTGGAAAGCCTTACTAACTCGCGTAATCGTTGTTGTGTGCAGCAATGAAATCCTCTACATCCTTTTGTGACATGGGGCCGGTTTTGTGATGGATCAATTTCCCTTTGGGGTCATAAAAGTAATGTGTTGGCGTGGCAATGAAATGGCCTGCGCCGAATTTCATCATCACATCCTGTTCGGGTTCGGCGACGAGGTTGACAAAGGGCAGCTTGTGAAAGCTGACGAATTCCCTTGCCAGCGCAATATGTTCCGCGCCGTCAATGCTGATGCCCAGGACATTTGCGCCCTTGTNNCAGGTCCAGCATGGCAATGTCGGGACCCTCGGCAGAAGCCGTCGCGGCGATCAACATCAGAAAAAATCCAAGGACGGGCTGCTTGATGTTCATGGGTACCTGACGAGGAAAATTGTTAAGCCGAAAGTGGGATTATTGCTTTGCGTAGGGGCTGGCGTTAAAAGCCTCGATGAATTCCTCGATGTCCTTGCCGGGCAGCGGGCCAACCTTGCGGGCAACCAGCCTGCCACTCGGGTCATACATGTAATGGGTTGGGGTGCCCACGAAAGAGCCGCCGCCGAATTTCATCATGACAGCCTGCTCGGGTTCGGCAACCAGGTTCACAAATGGCAATTTGTTCTTGGACACAAACCCGCGCGCCAGATCGATCAATTCCATCCCGTCAATCGTTACACCGAGAACGATCGCATCCTTGTCCTTGTGCTGGACATGAAAGGCAGAAATGTCAGGCATCTCGCTTTCGCATATCCGGCAGTCGTGCGCCCATGCCGTGACGATGACCCATTTGCCGTGGCCGATAAATTCATTGACGTTTCGCGGCTTGCCATCCATGCCGCGGAGAAGAATGTCAGGGCTTGCTGCCAGAACGCTTGCGGCCATTAGTGCAAGAGTCAGGCCGATTAAAGACTTTTTAAGCATCATGATCGTCTCGTCATCCTCAAATAATTTTGGTCAATGTTATTTCCCCAGTGTTGTTTGAGTTCAATGGGGCTGTTTTTTGAGTCCCAGAATAGCGGGGGGTTCCTGTGCTTGCAACAGAAAGATATGACTAGGCAGAGTTATTAAAAGCGTCCCTTGTGTGGGGCTTTTTGGGCTTGTTCAGCAGGGGCTGATTACATCATGCCCATGATGCCCTAGTCGACGCCAGAGTAGCCGGCGCCCCTGCACCAATGCAGCCCATTACTGGCAAGGCATGCACTAACCCGAGGCAATAACAAACCTTGCGGCAGTCTAAAAGCTTGTAAATCAAGATGCTTGGGGCATTTTTGCCTTTGGCATGGTACCTGCTTAGTTACAGGCATCGGGTCAAAGGCGGCCTGATCTAAGTACTGTTAATCGTTCACTTCCAAATGGACAACGGCGTCCATCTCCGTGAATCCGTTTTATTTGATCGGGTTCACGGAGATGGACGTTTTTTTGATTTTTTTGCTGACTAGAGAGGAATCGTCATGGCTTATTTAATGCCTTCTGAATTTGTCACCAAGATGGTGGATGCGGGTGAATCCAAGATCTTCATGTCCACGAGGGATACCTTGATCCGTGCCTTCATGGCCGGGGCCATCCTTGCCCTGGCCGCCGTGTTCGCAATCACAGTCACCGTGCAGACTGGCCAACCGCTGGTCGGAGCACTGCTGTTCCCGGTTGGATTCATCATGCTTTACCTGATGGGTTTTGACCTGCTCACCGGGGTGTTCATGCTTACCCCCCTGGCACTGCTGGACAAGCGTCCCGGCGTTACCGTGCAGGGTATCCTGCGCAACTGGGGTTTAGTGTTCGTGGGAAACTTCGCCGGTGCGCTGACCGTGGCAGTAATGATGGCCTACGTCTTCACCTATGGATTCACAACTGATCCTGGTCCGGTCGGTACCAAGATCGCCGGTATTGGTGAAGCCCGTACCCTGGGCTATGCGTCACATGGCGTGCCCGGCTGGTTCACGATCTTCCTGCGCGGCATGCTGTGCAACTGGATGNNGTGGTGAACATGTTCCTGTTCCCCTCCGCGATGATCATGGGCGGCAACTTCTCCATTGCTGACTACTTCATCTGGAACGAGATTCCGACAGCCTTGGGCAACTTGGTAGGTGGCATTGCCTTTACCGGTCTGACTCTCTACGCTACCCACGTACGAACCGCTGCGAAGCGCGCTGTGAGCAGCCAACCCGCCGTGGCCTAACTCGAGCCAAAGACAGGAGCCCGGTTCCCGGCGGAAACGGGCTCTTTTCTCGACCATGTCACAGACATTGCAAATCGCTATCGGTCTATATTCCGACAAGGGCCACAAAGAGGTCAATCAGGATTACCATGGCATCCACGTCCCCAAGGAACCGCAACTCAGTTCCAAAGGTGTAGCCATTGCACTGGCAGACGGCATCAGCACCAGCGACGTCAGCCAGATCGCCAGCCAGAGTGCCATCAACGGCTTTCTCGCAGATTACTACTGCACATCAGAAGCCTGGTCGGTAAAACATTCCGCCCAAAGCGTGCTGAGTGCCACCAATTCCTGGCTCTATGCCCAAACCCGGCAGAGCCACTATCGTTATGAAAAGGACAAGGGCTACGTCTGCACCCTCAGCGCTATTGTGCTTAAGTCCAACACGGCCCACCTGTTCCATGTGGGCGATACTCGCATTTACCGCTTGCGGGGCCATGACCTGGAACAGCTCACCGAGGACCACCGCTACTGGGTGTCAAACGAACAAAGCTATCTGGCCCGCGCTCTGGGCATTAACCAGAATCTAGATTTGGACTACAGGACCCAGACCCTGGAGCAGGGTGATATCTTCGTCCTTGCCACTGACGGCGTATACGAACACGCCTCACCCCAGTTCATCGTTCAGGCCATCCACGACAGTGCTCAGGACCTGGACGTTGCTGCCAAATGTATCGTCAACGAGGCACTAGCACAGGGCAGCGAGGACAACCTCACCATCCAGATCGTGCGCATTGACACTCTGCCCAGCAGGGATGCAAACGCACTTACCCAGCACCTGACGGAGCTGCCCTTCTTGCCAGAGCTGGACGCACGCATGGAATTCGACGGTTACCGCATCGTCCGGCCCATCCATGCCAGTCATCGCAGTCATGCTTTCCTGGCGGTGGACAAGGAGACTGCCGAGCAGGTGGTGATCAAAGTGCCGTCCACTGAACTCCGAAATGACCCGGCCTACCTGGAACGCTTCCTCTTGGAGGAATGGATCGCCCGACGCATCAACAACCCCCATGTGATGAAGCCCTGCGCCATCACGCGCAAGCGCAACTATCAGTACATCGCTATGGAATACATCGAGGGCCAGACCCTGTCACAGTGGATGCGTGACCATCCCAAGCCGGACCTGAAGACCGTACGCAGCATTATCGAGCAGATAGCCAAAGGGCTCCAAGCCTTCCACCGCCTGGAGATGCTGCATCAGGACTTACGTCCGGAAAACGTCATGATCGATAGCACCGGCACCGTGAAGATCATCGATTTCGGCTCCACCCGCGTGGCCGGACTGGTGGAACTGGAAGATTCTGACTCCCCTGCCCCCATCTTGGGAACGGAGCAGTATTCAGCCCCCGAGTATTTTCTTGGTGAAAATGGCTCCGCCCGCTCAGACATTTTTTCGCTGGGTGTCATCGCCTACCAGATGCTCACAGGCAAGCTGCCTTATGGCGCTCAGGTGTCCCGCTCCCGCACCAAGGCTGCTCAGCGAAAGCTACACTACGATTCGGCGCGCACGGAGAAGCGGCCCATCCCGGCTTGGGTAGACGAGGCGCTCGCCAAGGCGGTGCACCCGGACCCCTACAAACGTTACGAGGAGCTCTCCGAGTTCATCTACGACCTGCATCATCCCAACCAGGCTTTCCTCAACAAGACCCGCCCGCCCCTGTTGGAACGTAGCCCCGTGGCCTTCTGGAAAACTGTGTCTCTCATTCTGGCTGTTTGTCTTGGCTTGGCGCTCTACAAGCTGCACACCCTCACGTGACCGCCATGGCAGGACAGCGCAATACCTTCATAGTTTTTTTACTCACCTTCACAACAAGGAGATCACCATGACCCGCGACGAAGTCACCCAACTCATCCTTATCAGCAAGCGCCGCAAGCAGATCAAGTGGGCCCAATTGGCAGAAGCCACGGGCCAGAGCAAGGAATGGACAGCCGCTGCCTTGATGGGACAGATGACGTTGACTGCTGAGCAGGCGAGCAAGGTCGGAACCATGCTCGATTTGTCTGCAGAGGTCGTTGAATTGCTCCAGGTAGTGCCTTACAAGGGCTCATTACCTACGGCCGTGCCGACCGATCCGCTTATCTACCGGTTCTATGAATTGGTGAATGTTTACGGTACCAGCATCAAGGAACTTATCCATGAGGAGTTTGGTGACGGCATCATGAGTGCCATCGACTTTTCCATGGACATTAGCCGTGAGCCCGATCCCAAGGGCGACCGGGTGCATATCGTCATGAGCGGTAAATTCCTGCCCTACAAAATGTATTGATTACCGATGTGCAGGCTTTTCCTGGAGATTCATACCCCGTAATAGCGGGTGGCAGAAACCAATGAAAAAGCCCCGCTTCAGCGGGGCTTTTGATTGGTCGGCTCAGCGGTAGCTGATTACATCATTCCCATGCCGCCCATGCCGCCCATGTCGCCGCCACCCATTGGAGCAGCCGGCTTGTCTTCCGGCAGCTCGGCGACCATGCAGTCGGTGGTGAGCATCAGGCCAGCGATGGAGGCTGCATTCTGCAGTGCGGTGCGGGTGACCTTGGTGGGGTCAAGCACGCCCATTTCCATCATGTCGCCATAGGTGCTGTTGCCGGCGTTGTAGCCGTAATTGCCTTTGCCTTCAGCCACCTTGTTGACCACGACGGAAGCTTCTTCGCCGCAGTTGATGACAATCTGGCGCAGGGGCTCTTCCACGGCGCGCAGGATGATCTTGATGCCGGCATCCTGGTCGTGGTTGTCGCCCTTGAGGCCGGCAATGTTTGCCTTGGCGCGCAGCAGAGCCACGCCGCCGCC
>DKAU01000004.1 GCA_002450925.1 Thiobacillus sp. UBA6918
TTGTCTTCGGTGCCGGTCATCTGTGGCATTTGCCCCATGCCGGGCATCTTGTCCATCAGGGCAGACAGGCCGCCCATTTTCCGCATCTGGACGATTTGGGACTTGAAATCTTCGAGGTCGAAGTTTTTGCCCTTTTTGACCTTTTCTGCGAGTTTTTTGGCTTCGGCCATGTCGACCGAGGCCTGGGCATGCTCAATCAGGGACAGGACATCACCCATGCCAAGGATCCGCGAGGCCATGCGCTCGGGGTGGAAGGCTTCGAGGCCGTCGGGTTTTTCGCCCACGCCAACGAACTTGATGGGCTTGCCGGTGATATGGCGAACGGACAGTGCCGCGCCGCCGCGGGCATCGCCATCCAGCTTGGTCAGGATAACCCCGGTTAATGGCAAAGCCTCGTTGAAAGCTTTTGCAGTGTTGACTGCATCCTGGCCCTGCATGGAGTCGACCACAAACAGGGTTTCGACCGGCTTGAGGGTGGCGTGCAGGGCCTTGATCTCGGCCATCATGATTTCATCAATGGCCAGCCGGCCGGCGGTGTCGACGATCAAGACATCGTAGAACTGCTTGCGGGCATGATCCTGAGCCTGTTTGGCGATGGAAATGGGGTCGTTGCCGCTNNGGAGGCTGGGCGGAGAGGTTGATGTCTGCCGCCTGACCACCCATGATTTTGGTCAGCTCGTCCTGCACAATGCCGATCAGCGCCTGTCCGGGGGTGAGGCTTTGCATCACTTCGGCGCCCATGGCCTTGGCCTTGATGTCCTCGATGAATTGCTTGACGACGGGCAAAGCGACGTCGGCCTCAAGCAGCGCCATGCGCACTTGGCGCAAAGTGTCCTGGATGTTGGCCTCGGTAATGCGGGCCTGCCCACGCAAGGTTTTGACGATGCCGCCGAGGCGGCCACTCAAGTTTTCAAACATGCTGTTCCTTGTTGCCATGCCCTATGGCATGGATAATCCGGGTGTAAGGAGACTATTCTACCAATGCCGGTTTTTACACTAGCTTCGCTTTTTGTGGCCGTTTTGTATGCAATTGCTGCCTGGCAGTTTTTGAGCAGGCCTGTTTCAGGGCGCAATCCGGTCTGGATCTCTGCGCTATTGCTTTGCGGCATCGTGATTCATGCTGCATTGTTGGGCGGCAGCGTGTTCAAGCCGGACGCAGTGCATCTGGGGTTCTCAAATTCCATTTCCCTTATAGTCTGGCTTTCCGTCTCGGTGTATGCGCTGACAGCGCTTAGAGTTCCACTGCCAGGGATTCAGGGCTGGGTAGCAGGTATTGCCGCCGCGGGGGTGTTACTCCCCGTGATTTTGCCGGATGCGCGTGCCATCCCTTTCTCGCATACCTTTGGTTTTCGAGTGCACTTGATATTGTCCTTGCTGGCCTATTGCTTACTACTGATTGCCGCGCTTCAGGCTGCATTGATGTCGGCATTTGAGAAGAGATTGCATCATGGGGCTGCCGCGGCTGGCATGCCCGGGTTGCCGCCTTTATTGACACTGGAGTCAGTGCTGTTCAAGTTGATCTTGGCCGGTTTCATCCTGCTGACACTATCCCTAGGTAGTGGCATCCTTTTTTCAGAAGAGATATTCGGAAAGGCTCTTGGATTCAGTCACAAGACGTTTTTTGCGGTGCTGTCTTGGATGGTTTTTGGGGCTTTATTGGCAGGACGGATAATCTGGGGCTGGCGCGGGCGCCTTGCAGTGCGCTGGACAGTTACCGGATTTGCAATGCTGTTGCTTGCTTATGTAGGTAGCAAATTTGTGCTGGAAATTCTCCTGCATCGTTAACATCCAATTTCTGACTTTTATTTCACTTGGATAATATTTCTACAGGCACTTTATTTGCTGTTCTTGCAGTGTTGCTGCTGATTTCCGGTTTTTTCTCAGCGAGCGAAACTGCCATGATGGCTATCAACCGCTATCGGCTGAAACATCGGGCCGAGCAAGGACATAAAGGCGCCAGACTTGTCTTGGCGTTGCTGGCCAAGACGGACAAGTTGCTGGGTGTGATTCTGCTTGGCAACAATATTGTCAACGTAGGGGCTGCAATGCTTTCTACACTCATAGCCATACGCCTTTTTGGCCAGGGCGAATTGGTGTTGTTCTTTGTTAACCTGGGCCTGACTTTTCTGATTCTTGTTTTCAGCGAAGTGACCCCCAAGGTGATCGGTGCTTCCTACCCTGAGCGTATAGCCTATCCGGCGGGCATTGTTCTTACCCCGCTTCTCAAACTGGCCTATCCCATCGTGTGGTTCGTGAACCTGTTTGTTCAAGGGTTGCTGAAACTTTTGTGGATCAAGCCCAGGCAGGAGGAAATCGGAAACATGCTTGGATTGGAGGAATTGCGCACGGTCGTGCTTGAGTCGGCAAAGCTCCTTCCGGGCGAGCACCGGCGCATCATGTTGAACCTGCTGGGACTGGAAAGCATTACAGTTGATGACGTGATGACGTCGCGCAGCCAGATTGAAATGATTGACCTGGCAGATGACCCAGTGCGGATTAGCCAACAGTTGGCAACCACTCACCATACCAGGTTGCTGGTTTATGAAGAATCTCTGGATCACATTGTGGGGGTTTTGCATGTGCGTCGCATTCTCCATAGCCTCGTGAGTGGAGAATTGACACCGGAAACGGTTCGTGAGGTCGTGGAAGAACCGTACTATGTTCCGGAAGGTACTCCATTATTCAACCAACTGAGGCAGTTTCAGGAAAATCAGAAGCGTTTGGCTCTCGTTGTTGATGAATATGGCGAACTCCAGGGCTTGGTCACAATGGAGGACCTGCTTGAGGAATTGGTCGGCGAATTTACAAGCCAGGCACCGATTCAAACGGGGTGGCTAAGACAGATGGAGGATGGAAGCTGGCTGGTTGAGGGGTCAGCTTTGGTCAGGCAACTCAACCGCAAGCTGGGATTGAATTTCCCGCTGGACGGCCCCAAAACCCTCAATGGCCTGCTGCTCGAGTACCTGGAAGACATCCCTGAAACGGGGGTAAGTGTCAAAATAGACGAAACCCCCATTGAAATTGTGCAAACTCAGGATAGGGCGGTCAAAGTCGTTCGCATTTCGCCGGTTACTGGCCAGCAGGCCGGCAATCTGCCTGATGAGGCTTAATTTTTTACAAATCAGGACCGATAACGAATAGTCCGGACCCCTAAATTACTTATGGCTGCTGTTACTCAAACATCCAAATCTCCTCTGACAGGCCTTGCGCGCGCACTGGTTTCTCAAGGTATGTTGCCTGAAACAGAGGCAGAGTCTGTCTGGGGCAAGGCGGTAGGTAGCGGTGAGAGCTTTGTTACCGAACTGTTGAAGGG
>DKAU01000023.1 GCA_002450925.1 Thiobacillus sp. UBA6918
CGCATCGGCCGCACCGGCCGCGCGGGCAGCACCGGTTCGGCGCTGTCGCTGGTGGATAGCGAGGAAATGGCTTATCTCAGGGACATCGAGAAGCTGATCAAGCGCAGCATCGTGCGCGTGGAGGTGGAAGGTTTTGTGCCGACGCCGCGCCCGGTTGCGTCACCCGACGAGCGTGGGCCGCGCCCCGATCGTCCGCAAAACCGTCCGGGGCAAAATCGGCCTCAGCAGAACAAAGGTGGTCAGCGTGGCAGGGAACAGCAGGGCAGGGGTCAGCAAAACCGGGATGCCCGCAACAAGCCTGCTGCAAGCCGCCAAGACGCGCCTGCCGGAACAGGCGACAGGCCCCAGCGTGCTGCCACTCCGCAAAGGCCTGCGCAGCCTGGCCGCAAAACGCGACCACAAGCCGCGCTGTTTTCAGCAAAGCCGGGCTCGCGCGGACGTTAAGTTCTGGTCAGTAGATTTCGCCCGGGTGCTGATCAGGAAGCGGTATTGGCGGCACCGCTTCCTGCACCGAGGCGGGCGAGATTATTTGGATGTTGCTGCGCCGAAAACCTTCTTGAGGAGATCGCTGCCGGCCTTTAATGGATTCGCGCGGATCTCGGCTTCCTTTTCTCCGATCAGGATGTAGAGTCTGTCGAGTGCCTGCTGGGTGACGTACTGTTCGACGTTGGCCTGCTTCTTGTCGATCAGGTTGAACTGTGCGGCGGTTCCTGCATAGCGGTTGTATTGCTGGGCAAGCCCCACCTTGTCGGTTGTTGTCTTTACAACGGGCAGAAAACGATCATTCAGTTTTGTCTCTGTTTTACGACGGAAGAAATCGGTGGCTGATGTTTCTCCACCCGTCAGGATGCCTTTGGCATCTTCCAGAGTCATTTCCTTCACGGCATCTACGAGCAGCGTTTTTGCTTCCGGCACTGCAGCTTCGGCAGCGCGGTTCATGGTCAGCAATAGTTCATCGGCTTGCTTGCCCATGCCAAGAAGGCGCATGGCTTTCTCGGCTTTTTGCAGTGGTTCGGGCAAAGGAATTCTTAGCTGGGTGTTGCCGAAGAAGCCGTCTTTTTGACCCAATTGGCCAACGGCGGCTTCGGCGCCGCGGGTAAGGGCTTCCTTGAGCCCCGTGTTGATTTCCGTACTGGACAGGGCATCAACACCTGTCGTGGTTTGCTGGGTTTCGGGTTGGCCTAGAACGCCTTTCAATAAACCATTCCAGTCAAAGGCGTGCGCGGGCAAAGTCAGAACCAAGCCGGCTGCCAGAGCGAGTCTGGCCTTTACAAGTGTGTTGGTCATCACGCTTCTCCTTGAATGCCGGTTTCAGAGTGTTTCCGCGGCGTAGTCAGCCAGGCGCGAACGTTCACCGCGTGCCAGGGTCACGTGGCCGCTATGCGGCCAGCCTTTGAAATGGTCTACCACGTAAGTTAGGCCAGAGCTGCCTTCGGTCAAATATGGCGTGTCAATCTGCGAGATGTTGCCCAAACATACCACCTTGGTGCCGGGTCCTGCGCGCGTGATGAGCGTCTTCATCTGCTTGGGTGTCAAATTCTGTGCTTCATCGATGATGAGAAACTTGTTGATGAAGGTGCGGCCGCGCATGAAGTTCAACGACTTGATCTTGATGCGGCTGCGTATCAGGTCCTGTGTCGCTGCGCGGCCCCAGTCACCGGCCTCGTCGTCGGTCTTGTTGAGCACNNCGGGTCATGATGATCTCGCTGTAGATTTTTTTCTCCAGCACTTGCGCAAGCCCGGCCGCCAGCGTAAGCAGGGTCTTGCCAGTACCGGCCTGACCGAGCAGGGTGACGAAGTCGATTTCCGGATCCATCAGCACATTCAGCGCGAAGTTTTGTTCGCGATTGCGCGAAGTTATTCCCCAGACATTGTTCTTGTGGTGGTTGTAATCCTTGATGGTTTGCAACTCGATTGCTTTTCCTTTTACGCCAAGAACCTTTGCATAAAAGGGCGTATCCGTTTCCTGGTAAACAAATTCATTGATCATGAAGTTGTTGGCCATGGGTCCTTTGAGGTTGTAATGGGTATGGCCATTGGACTGCCAGGATTCCATGCCCTTGCCATGCGTATCCCAGAAATCGGTCGGCAATTCTGTGACGCCTGTATAGAGCAGGTCAGTGTCTTCAAGTACCTTGTCGTTGTAGTAATCCTCGGCATGCAGGCCCAACGCACGCGCCTTGATGCGCATGTTGATGTCCTTTGATACCAGAACCACTTGCCGCTTGGAAAATTTTTGCGAGAGGTGCACGACAACACCCAGTATCTGGTTGTCTACCTTGCTCGCTGCAAGCGAAACGGGAAGCGGCCCGTTTACCGCTTCAGTCTGAAGAAACAGGCGTCCGGTTGCTGCGTCGTGGCTATGTGGAGCGAGCGGGATGCCGTCGTCCATGTTTTGCCAATCGCGCACCAGCTCATCCAGAAAACGGCTTGCCTGACGGGCATTGCGCGAAACCTCGCTCATCCCTTTCTTGTGCTGATCCAGTTCTTCAAGCGTGATGATGGGGATCAGCAGGTCGTGTTCCTCGAAACGGAAGAGACTGGTTGGATCGTGCATGAGCACGTTTGTGTCAAGGACAAAAAGCTTGGTTGCTGCAGGAGTTTTCTTTGGCATGAAGTAAACAGCTATTTCAAGGTTTGAACAAAATCAAGAATCTCGGCAGCATGACCAGGCGCTTTGACACCGCGCCAATCCCTGATCAGTTTGCCGTTCTTGTCAAAAACAAAGGTGCTGCGTTCCACACCTCTCACCTGTTTGCCGTACATGTTTTTCAGCTTCATGACGCCAAACAGTTCGCACAACTTTTCTTCAGAATCGGAAATGAGTTCGAAGGGCAGTACCAGCTTTGCCTTGAAGTTCTGGTGGGACTTCAGGCTGTCTCGGGAAACTCCCACGACAATGGCGCCGGCCTTGGCAAATTTTTTGGACAGGTCACGGAATTCCATGCCCTCCGTAGTGCATCCGGGTGTGTTGTCCTTGGGATAGAAATAAAGTACTACGACTTTGCCTTTTTGACCCGAGAGTCTGAAGGAGCCGCCGGTTGAGTCGGCTTCGAAGTCCTTGATATTGGGTAGTGTCATGTTTGCGTTTGGTAATACTGACGCCATTTTGAACCGAACAGCCATCCATAATCAACCATCTGAAAAATGCCTTGGTAACTATATGGTTGATAAGGTTTTTTGATTATTCGGATATGGGGCTAATGCTTGTTAATTATTGCTTCGAACCGATATACTGGCTTCAGGATGCTGGTTTTCTGGGTTCCATGGAGGGAATATAAAAATTCATGGAATAAATTTCCCTAACCGACGTCTTATATATTAGTTGGACAATCCCATTTAGCATCAACATGCGGAGATGCAACGGTGGTTCGACTTGATTATTCTTAAATTTGAAGGAGACACACATGAAATTAGCCGGACTTTCTGCCGCTGTCCTGTTGGCCGTTACTTCCCTGTATGGTTGTGCATCTACCGAGGCCAAGCAGGAAAAGGTTGTTTATCACATCAATGATGCTGCCAATGCACGCATTGCCATGCGCAACATCAATAACCACCTGAACGCGAACCCCGATGCCAAGATCGTAGTGGTGACCCATGGCAAGGGCATTGATTTCCTGCTGAACGATGCCAAGGATGACAAGGGTGATACCTACACCGCCCAGATCGCTGGCCTTAAGGACCGCGGTGTAGGCTTTGACGTTTGCGCCAACACTCTCAAGGGCCGCAAGCTCAGCAACAACGCTGTGATTCTCGACGCCCAGGTTGTTCCCTCTGGCGTGGGTGAACTCGGCAAGCTGCAAACCCAGGAAGGCTACGTCTACATCAAGCCCTAACTCAGGGATTTGATAGACTCAAAGGGCCGCGCAAGCGGCCCTTTTTGTTTCTGCAATTTCTTAGCGAAGACTGCTTTTCAATAGCACGATAACCGCGCCGCTGCCGCCGTCAGCTGGCTTGGCCTGACAAAAAGCCAGCACATCATCGCGCTGCATCAGCCAGTGGCGCAATTTGTTTTTTAAAACAGGTTCCCGGTTTTTGGAACGCATTCCCTTGCCATGGACAATGCGAAGACAGCGGCAATCATTGCGAGCACATTGCATCAGAAACTCGGCGAGGGCGACGCGTGCCTCGTCTGAGCGCAGGCCATGCAAATCAAGTTCTGCCTGTATGATCCAGCCGCCGCGCTTGAGCTTGCGTAATGTGGCAATGGGTACGCCAGGGCGGGAGAAGAAGAGCTCTTCACCGGTTTCGCCCTGGTCGAGTATGTCCCAAGGGTCGGCCAGCGAGTCGACGAGTACCTGTTTCTCGTCTTTCAGTCTTTGCAGGGGTAAAGGCTTGACCCGTGGTCGCGTGTGCGTGGCCTGGTTGGGCGGCGGCATTGCCACGGCGTCGGACACCTCCTGCCGGAAGAGGTCGAAGTCTTCTGGCGTGGAGGTGGGTTTGGGCATCAGGTCAGTCCGAGGCTGTCCAGATAGCGTTCGGCATCCAATGCTGCCATGCAGCCAGAAGCTGCACTGGTCACAGCCTGCTTGTAGATGTGATCCTGAACATCCCCTGCTGCGAACACGCCAGGGATACTTGTTGCTGTGGCGTTGCCGGCGCGGCCACTTTTTGTGGCGATGTAGCCGTGTTCCAGTTCCAGTTGGCCCTGGAACAGGTCGGTATTGGGCTTGTGGCCGATGGCAATGAAGATGCCGGTCAAAGCGATGTCCTGGGTATTGCCGGAGTCGACATGCTTGATGCGCATTCCGTTCACGCCGGATTCGTTGCCCAGCACTTCATCAAGCACATGGTCTAGTTGCAGGGTGATCTTGCCTTCCTTCACCTTTTCCATCAGGTGGTCGACCATGATTTTCTCTGCCTTGAACTTGTCGCGACGATGCACAAGGGTCACGTGATTGCATATGTTGGCGAGGTACAAAGCCTCTTCCACGGCGGTGTTGCCGCCGCCGATAACAGCCACATTCTGGTTGCGATAGAAGAAGCCGTCGCAGGTGGCACATCCGGACACGCCTTTGCCCATGAATGCCTGTTCGGAAGGAATCCCCAGATACATTGCGGAGGCGCCAGTTGCGATGATGAGGGCGTCGCATGTGTAGGTACCAGCATCACCAACAAGAGTGATGGGTTTTTGGTTGATCTTGGCTGTGTGGATCATGTCGAAAATGACCTCTGTCTCGAACCGCGTGGCGTGTTGCTCAAAGCGCTGCATCAACTCGGGTCCCTGTACGCCATTGGAATCAGCCGGCCAGTTGTCGACCTCGGTCGTTGTCATGAGCTGGCCGCCTTGCTGCATGCCCGTGATGAGAACAGGCTTGAGATTGGCTCGTGCTGCATAAATGGCAGCGGTATAACCGGCAGGCCCGGAACCGAGTATCAGGAGTTTGGCGTGTCTGGTCGTCATGATTGGTGTTCTTTCAATATTTGGAATATTCAACGAATAACTGGAATTCTACCAAGTTCGGGGCCATGACCCGATGATGGCTTATATAATGTGGCATTCATAGATTTAAAGAGCCATGGCCAAGGCCAAGACCTACAACCGCATCCGGACAGCCGAGCCCCTTCCGCCACGCATGCTGAAACTGCTGCGCGAGGCGCGCGCTATTGTCGTCCTTGCGGCCGCTTTGTTTTTGGCGGCCATGTTGATGACGTACAGCACCAACGATCCCGGATTTTTTACCACTGGCGGGGAGTCTTTGCAGCCTTCGAATCTGGCGGGCAGCCTGGGGGCCTGGATTTCTGATTTGCTGCTGGGTCTTCTGGGTTATTCGGCCTGGTGGCTGGTGCTGTTGTCAATTGGATATGCCGTATGGGTATTCCGTCATCTGGAAGAGGAACCACTGACCAGCCGTCGTCATCTGTGGGTGGCGCTCGGAGGTTTTGTGCTCCTGATACTCTCCAGCAGCGCGCTTGAATATGTTCGGCTTTGGTCGGTAACAGGCCTTCTCCACGGTGCTGGTGGCATCATCGGGCAGGGTCTGGGGGCAGCGATTCTGTCACTTACAGGCTTTACGGGCAGCACGCTCCTATTGCTGGTTGGCATGGCAATAGGTCTTAGTCTTTATTCGGGCCTTTCCTGGGTACGCATTGCTGAGGAAACAGGGGAGTGGCTGGAACGGGCATGGTGGGGTGCTGTTGGCTATATTCAGCGCAAGCGGGACGAGCGAATCGGCCAGGCTGCGCTGCTTCAGCGTGAGGAGGTGGTGGCAGAAGAGAAAAAGAAACTCGAAATTGCCAAGCCCATCCGTATCGAACCCGTCGTCAAGGAAGTGCCCAGGTCATCCCGCGTCGAGGCGGAAAAGCAGTCACCTCTTTTCAAGGAATTGCCAGATTCTCCATTGCCCCCCCTGCATCTTTTGGATGAAGCGACGGAAACTGCCGAGCCGGTGGGCAAGGAAGCGCTGGAGTTCACCTCGCTGATGATCGAACGCAAGCTCAAGGAATTCGGTGTGGAGGTGAAGGTGGTGTCGGCATCGCCCGGCCCAGTCATTACCCGCTATGAAATCGAACCGTCTATCGGCGTCAAGGGCAGCCAGATCGTCAACCTCTCAAAGGACCTGGCACGCACCCTGTCTGTCATAAGCATACGCGTGGTGGAAGCTATACCCGGCAAGCACACCATGGGTCTGGAAATCCCCAATCCCACGCGCCAGACCGTGCACCTGTCCGAGATTCTAGGCTCCAAGGCTTATCACGATATGGCCAGCCCGCTCACCGTGGCATTGGGCAAGGACATCGCCGGCAACCCGGTGGTGGCTGATCTTTCCAAGATGCCGCACTTGCTTGTGGCGGGCACGACCGGCTCCGGCAAGTCGGTGGGCATCAATGCCATGATCCTGTCGCTGGTCTACAAGGCCGGTCCGGACACGGTTCGCCTCATCATGGTCGACCCCAAGATGCT
>DKAU01000137.1 GCA_002450925.1 Thiobacillus sp. UBA6918
ACTTCATTCTCATACCAGCCATTGTCATTCTGGTTTGGCTCGGCCTCATAGGCCCACCAGGTGCCATCTCGGTCCTGCGCCACGAACTCGGCCCATCCGGGAATTTGCTCAGGTGGGCAAGGCAATTGTGCGTCATTCATTTGCCCGAGTATATGTAGTCCCGGCTAAAAGGGTAATTGGGCTCCTTGCCTTCAACAGGCTTTCCTGCCAGCACCTGCCATAACTCCAGCCAGCCATTGTCGAAAGCATGGGCAGATCCCGCCATATAGATGTGCCAGATGCGGTATTTCTTTTCACCGATGAGCTTGCGTGCCTGATCGCCATGTTCTTCGAGCCTGCTGACCCATTCCCACAACGTACGGCCATAGTGCGGGCGCAGATTCTCCGCATCCAGACATTCCAGCCTTGCAGCTGAGGCATGTTCCATGACTTCAGAAGCATGCGGCAATTCACCGCCCGGGAAAACATATTCGTCGACAAATTCCGAAATGCCGCTACCCAGACCTTGGGATTTCAAGGAGGCTGCAGTAATGCCGTGATTCATGACCAGTCCGCCAGGCTTCAGCAGGTCGTGGATTTTCCTGAAATACTCGGTGAGGTGCTTGCGGCCCACATGTTCGAACATGCCGACGCTGGCTATCTTGTCGAAGAGCTCGCCTTCAGGCATGTCGCGATAATCCATGAGGCGCACTTCGACGCGTCCCTCAAGTCCGCGCCTCGCGATCTGATCCTGCACATAGTCATGCTGATTCTGCGAAAGCGTGATGCCGACCGCGGTCACGCCATAGTTTTCTGCCGCCCACAGGATCAAACCGCCCCAGCCGCATCCGATGTCAAGGAAATGTTCTCCCGGCTTGAGTGCGAGCTTTTTGCAGATGTGGTCCAGCTTGGCCTCTTGCGCATCCTCCAGGCTCATGTCGGCCTCGCGAAAATACGCGCATGAATACACGCGATTCGCGTCGAGCCACAAGCCATAGAACTCGTTGGAGACGTCGTAGTGATACTGGATGTTGCGGCGGTCACGCAACCGGGTGTGGCGCCACCACTTCCAGGCATCGGAACCCTTCCTGTCGCGGCAGGCGCCGCCTTCGCATAACTGGTCACCCAGCGACAGGATGTCGCGCGGGCTGCCTTCGACATCGATGCCACCCTCTACATAGGCGCGTGCAAGCTTGCCCAGCGTGGGGTTGATAAGCGCCTTGAGGAGCGAAGGCTCCTTGACCTGAAGCCTGACCTTGGCCGATTGCTGATCACCGGCTTCAAGGCCGTTCCAGAGCGTGACATGAACCGGCAGGCCATCCATGCGCGCCTGCAGTTGTTTGGTTATCACCGAGTCCAGCATTTGCCCTCCTTTGAAAATCAAACAGCTTTCAGAGGCAGGAAGCACCGGAATGGAAACGGTGCTGCCTGAATCCCTTCCTAATCAATATAGGAGAAGATGGAAAAATGTGACCGGCCAGGCGGACAAATGTGGCCTAGGCCTTGAGATCTGCTGCCAGCGAGTCGCGGACATTTTGCGCCAGTATAGTTTCCGCCATGTACGCTTCATGTTCAACACCCATGGAGATGGCGGCACCGGAACTGGCGCTGGCAATCATCTCGGGGGTGAGTTCGAAACGCAGGAAGTGCACGGAGGAAGTCTTCTCCTCGTTCTCGCGCTCTAGATCCTCGTCGGCAATGGCATAGACGCGGGTAAAGTCCATCACCTGTACCCACACCCTGTTTTCGACTCCCTTCAGCTTTGTCAGCATGGCGCGGCGCTCGGCCTCGTCCGGGTACTCGATCATCATGGTCGCCTTCCAGTTAGTGCCATCCGGCACCAGCGGTCCATAGGCTTCCAGTTCGTCCATGATACCCGCCTCCTCGAAGGTTTTTTCGATGCGCAGCATTTCCTGGATCTGATAGCGGATGGTGAGCTCGTCTTCGAACACCAGGGTGAGATTCTCGCCCAGATGCACGATACGATTTTTCTTGTGCGCCATAACCCTGGCACGAAAATCCGGCCGAGCCTTTGAGTAGGCTTCCAGTGACATGAGGCTTTCACGGGTGATTTGCGGCATGTTCATATCCTTCCTGTCTATCCGTGCTGGCCGGTGATCGGCCCTTCCTTGAACAAGCTGTCTTTCAGTTCGTGTTCGAACACCGGGTCGCGACGGCGAATCCACTCCAACACCATGGCGGCGTGCTCCTTTTCCTCATCGCGGTTATGCGCGAGGATGGCTTTGAGTTCAGGATCGGAACATGCGTCGACGCGCTGGTTGTACCAGTCTACGGCTTCGAGTTCTTCCATTAGCGACACGATCGCGCGATGCATGTCCAAGGTGTCGGCAGAAAGCTTCTCGACGGGTTCGTGGTAGCCCTCGTTGGCCATTTTGTTTTCTCCTTAGAGTCCGTATGCAATTCTCATTAGTGTAATGGGATGCTGCTTCTCGGCAGCGGTCTCGCCCATGCCCTGCAGGATGTGGCGACCGGCGATAGCGCAGTCTGAACTGATGTAGTTGGGCTGCGCCTCATTGGCCATGCGCGCCACCGGCTTCACAATCTTCATGGAATTGGCGAAATACTCAGTCTTCACGCCCCAAGTGCCATCGTGGCCCGAGCAGCGCTCGATGTTGGTGACTTCAGCGCCTGCGAGTTGCAACGCTTCCTTGGTCTTGGGGCCCACGTTCTGTACACGCTGGTGGCAGGGTGCGTGGTAGGCCACCTTGCCCAGAGGAGTTTTGAAGTCGGTTTTTAGCAGACCGTCAGCATTGCGCGCCATCAGGTATTCAAACGGATCCCACATTGCTTCCTTCACTGCTTGAACATCGGCGTCATCCGGGAACATGAGTGGCAGTTCCTGCTTGTACATCAGCGTGCAGGACGGAACCGCTGTAAGAATGGCATAGCCTTCGCGCGCGAGTTTGGCGAGAGGCGGGATATTGATGTTCTTCAGGTGCTCGACCTGGTCGAGGTCGCCCAGTTCCAGCTTGGGCATCCCGCAGCAGGCTTCCTTGTCCACCAGCATGGTGGGCACTTCATTGTGCTTGAGGATGGCCAGCAGGTCGTGGCCGATGCCGGGCTCGTTGTAGTTGATGTAGCAGGTCGAATAGATCGCCACCTTGCCGGGTGTGCGCTGGCCAACTTTCACGGCAAAGCTGTTGTCGGGCTTTGCAGTCGATCGGAATTTTGCGCTGTCGTAATGCGGCAGCTTGCGGTCCTGGTGGATGCCCATGACGCTGTCGACCATCTTGCGGATGGGCTTGCTTTCAAGCGAGCCGTTCACCGCCTTAACCACCACCGGGATGGAGGCAAGCTTGCCCATGACATCAGTGGCGGACAGTATCTTGTCGCGCAGCTTGACCTCGCCCTTCTTGAACTTGATGGCCTTGGCGCGCAGCATGGTGTGGGGAAAGTCCAGGTTCCACTCATGCGGTGGCACGTAGGGGCACTTGGTCATGTAGCAGAGGTCGCACAGATAACACTGGTCTACGACCTTCCAGTAGTCAGCCTTGGCGACGCCGTCCACTTCCATGGTCTCGGATTCGTCCACCAGGTCAAACAGGGTGGGGAACGCGGTGCACAAACTGATGCAACGGCGGCAACCGTGGCAGATGTCATAGATCCGCTCGAGTTCTTTTTCGAGCGCGGCTTCGTTGTAGAAGTCGGGGTTTTTCCAGTCCAGTGCGTGACGTGTGGGGGCTTCGAGGCTGCCTTCGCGTGCCATGTATTCTCTCCAGGCTAAGCGGTCTGCATGTTGGGCTACGAACAACCCAACACACGCACTACTCAGTCAATTAGCTGCCGAGGGTGTCCAGGGTCTTCTGGAACTTGTTGGCGTG
>DKAU01000009.1 GCA_002450925.1 Thiobacillus sp. UBA6918
TGGCGATGATCTGGCTGTGGGTATGCGGGATGGAGGCACCGGCCGCAGGTCCGAAGTTCTTGAATACCAGCACATAGTTAAGACGCGGGTCCGATTCATAGAGCTGGGCCATGCGGGTGCGATAGGCGCGAAACATCTTTTCGATGTGCGCTTCGCTCATCTCGTGGATGGCGGCGCCGTGGTCGGGATGGTCGACAAACACTTCATGTCGTCCGTATCCGTCGATAGTCTGTTGAAGGCCAAAGGTGAAGTTGGCATTTTCGCGATCGTCTCCCAGCACGGGATATAGGTTGGGCACCAGGCGCAGTGCCCAGTTACCGTCGTCACCATCAACACGAAAAATTTCCGGAGGGGTCTTTTCTTCGTTGCCACGGCAGAAGGGGCAGGTCTCGACGTGCTTTCGCGTGTCACGCGGAGCCAGTTCCTCGGCCTTCTTCGGGCGCATGGAACGCGCGGTTGCCACCAGTACCGACTCGGTCGGGACAATGGGATTCAAACGGATTTCGCGGATTTCCTTTTCGCTCATGATTCATTCACTCCAACAGGAATCATGAGGATAACGACCCTTTCATGGGGGCGGGCTTGAATCTGTTTATGCGCGTCTTAAGCGGCTTTATCTAGCGGGTGGAACTGCCCTTGGTGTCCGAGCCGAATTTCCGGCGGCGGAAGCGCTTCTCGCGCCTTGCCTTGTTGAGTTCGCGCTCTGTGAGCGGCTTGGCCTTGCGGCTCTCGAAGGGATTGCTGCCATCCTTGAACTCGATTTTGAGCGGTGTGCCCTGCAATTCGAAAGCCTTGCGGAAAGTGTTTTCCAGATAACGNNGGATTGCTGCCGCCCTGGTGCGCAAACTTGAGCTTAGGACGAAACAGACCGCTCTTGGGCGGCGCGTGCTGGGCCGTTGCGGCAAGCAGCACACGCGTGAGTTTGGGGGTGGGCAGCTTGGCCATGGCAGCAGCGTAGGCCGCATCCACATCCTTTAAAAGCGGTGGGAGACCCTGCCCTTTCAAAGCCGAAATGTAATGAAAACGTGCGAATGACAAGAAGGCGAGTTTGCGTTCGAGGTCTCGCTTGATGTTACTTCGCGTGTAATCGTCCAGGCCGTCCCACTTGTTGACTGCCACCACCAGCGCGCGGCCTGCTTCCAGTATGTAGCCCGCGATGTGCGCGTCCTGCTCGGAAATTTCCTGCTGCGCATCCAGTACCAGAATGACGACGTTGGCGTCTTCGATGGCTTGTAATGTCTTGATGACGGAGAACTTTTCTACTGCCTCGAACACCTTGCCGCGCTTTCGTACGCCAGCCGTGTCGATGAGGGTGTAGGCCTTGCCGTCGCGTTCGAAGTCGATGTAAATCGAGTCGCGCGTGGTGCCGGGCTGATCGAAAGCGATCACACGCTCTTCACCCAGCAGCGCATTCACCAGTGTCGACTTGCCGGCGTTCGGGCGACCGACGATGGCAATGCGCGGGCCGCCTGCCTCTTCTTCCTCGGCCTTCGCAGCAAATGGCGTCAGCACGAGGTCTACCAGATCATGCACGCCTTCCCCATGCGCGCCGGAAATTGCCAAGGGATCGCCCAGACCCAGCTCGTGGAATTCCGCTGTCACCAAGGCGTGGTTCATGCCTTCGCTCTTGTTGACCACAAGATGAACCGGGCAGCGTGCCTTGCGCAGCTTTTGTGCGATGGCCTTGTCCTGTGGCGTCAGGCCCTGGCGGCCATCCACCAGAAAAACAACGCTATCGGCTTCGTCAATGGCTTGCAACGTCTGCCGTGCCATCTCGTGCAGGATGCCATCCTTGGCGACCGGTTCAAGGCCGCCGGTATCCACCACCAGATAGGGTTTGTCGCCCACGCGGCCACGGCCATAGTGACGGTCGCGAGTCAGCCCCGGCTGGTCGTGAACCAGCGCATCACGGGTCTTGGTCAGCCGATTGAAAAGGGTAGACTTGCCGACATTGGGACGGCCAACAAGTACGAGGGTGGGTAGCATAGCGTTACTGGGTTAATTACTTGCAGCCTGTAGATTGGGGCAAAGGCTGCAAGTTCAAAGTGGGTTCTAATTGAGTTTGAAAGCCGTCACGCCGCCCTTGACGCTCTGCACCACGAAGCCAGGCCCGATATCGATGGGCGTGGCGCGAGTGAGGCCATCAGCCTGGGTGCGCCCTGCAAAGCTGCCATCCTCCGTGGAGATAAGATGTACATAGCCTTCCAGATCAACCACCACCACGTATTTGCCCAATGACAGTGGCGCCGTCAGCTGACGATTGGCCAGTTTGTCCTGGCGCCAGACCGCACGCCCGCTTTCCTTGTCATAGGCAGTCACCGCATCCTTGTCGTCCGTGACGTAAACATAGGCATCATCCATGGACATACCGGAGTCACTTGAAGTTTCACGCGCCCAGATCAGGTTGCCCTTGCTGCGATCAAAGCAGGCAACACGTCCCTGATAGGTAACTGCGCAGACCCGGTTGGCATCCACCATGGGTTTGCCCACCACATCGTTTACGCGTTCCAGTTCTGTAGCTCCGCGAGGTGTGCTGACAGAAGCTTCCCAGGCCTGAAGGCCATTGGAAACCTGTATCGCCGCCAGTTTCCCGCCAGGAAATCCTGCAAACAGAATGCCGTCTTTCAAGGCCAGCGCAGTGACACCCTGCAGCGACAGGGCAGGCAGCTGCCGTGTATAAAGCCATTTGCGCGAACCATCCGCCACGTTCAATCCATGGATGTATCCATCGCCTGTACGCACTGCAATCATGTCACCCTCAACCACGGGGGGCGCCACTGTTACACTCGTAAGGGTTACTTCCCAACGCTTGGCACCGCTGGTTGCATCAAGGGCAATCAACTCGCCCTTCAGGCCGCCCACCAGCACCAGATTGCCGCCCGCGCCCACACCGGCAGAAAGCTTCTTGCCGATATCGGTATGCCACATCTCGTTTCCATTCTGGATGTTGATCCGCGCCACACGCCCGGACTCACCTGCCACATACAATGCATTGCCATCCAGCACCGGTGAGAACGCTCCCCTGCCGGCCTCGCTCGCGGAAGCCGACCAGGCTTTGGGTAGCTGACGCTTCTCTGTAATTTGCGGTAGCGGTGCAGGCTGAACTGCGCGTGACTTTCCAAACCCGAACCAGCCTGTCACGGTATCAGTCGTCTCGCTGATGGTGCTACATCCGCTGATAAGCGTAGCCGTGAACAGGAAAACAAGTGGGCCACGCAGCAGGTTTACGTTCATTTTGCAGATCCTCCCAGGCTATCCAGCTTCATCTCCACCACACCGCGCATCGGGTTGGTTTCCTTGAGCTTGGCGTAGGCCGCAGAATAAGCCGCACGAGCCTCATCGGACTTTCCCTGTGCCAGGTATGTATCGCCCTTGAGATCATCAAAACGAGCTGCAAATGCATCGGAGTGTTTTGAGTTCAATTGCTTGAAGGCTTCTTCATATTGTTTTTCATCCAACAGGATGCCTGCCAGACGCAAACGTGCCAAATCCTTTACCGAAACTTCCTTGGTGTGTTCAACCACCCACTCGAGCTGTGCCTTCGCGCTTTTTGCATCCTTCTCTTCCATGTTGTTGCTGGCCAGGAGCATCGCTGCGCGTGTGGCATAAGGAGTGCTGCCGTATTTATCAATCAGCACCGCTGCCTGTTCCTTGAAAATTTTCTTGTTGCCCGCTTCAATCGATTGCTGCATGGTATCGAAAAGGCTCGAGGCCTCAGCAGCCTGGGTGGCTTTTTGGTGGCCCCAGTACTGGTAACCCGCCACGCCAATCAATAGCGCAGCAATCCCATAGGTCACGTAATTGCCCCAGCGTTTCCACCAGGCTTTCAGTTCCTCAAGTTGTTCCTGTTCTTCCAGATCAAATGCTGCCATCTTTCTTCCTTATTTGTTCCGCAAAATGTCTGCGGCTTCCTCAATGCTAACCGATGCCTGCTCAGTGGCCTCGCGCAAGGGCTTCAGAACCAGCTTGTTTTCTGCCGCTTCATTGTCGCCGATCACTACCGCATAGCGAGCGCCGCTGCCATCTGCTTTTTTCATTTGCGACTTGAAACTGCCGCCGCCAGCATGCATGGCCACATCAACACCAGCGTCGCGCAGGCTGCGCGCCACTTGCCATGCCCAGGACGCTGCCGCTTCACCTGCATGTACCAGATAAACATCAGGCGCCAGTTTGTAGCCTGCTACGCCTTCAAGTTCCAGCAGTGCCAGCAGACGCTCCACACCCATCGCAAAACCACAGGCAGGTGAAGGCTTGCCACCCAGTTGTTCAATCAAACCGTCGAACCGGCCGCCCGCACAAACCGTACCCTGTGCGCCAAGCTTGTCCGTCACCCACTCAAACACGGTGCGATTGTAATAGTCCAGACCGCGCACAAGACGGGTATTGATGCGGAATTCGACGCCGAGTTCATGCAAAATTTTCTGTACTGCCTCGAAGTGTGCCAATGACTCTTCGTCGAGATCATCCATCAGTTTGGGCGCGGTTTCCACCAGCTCCTGCATCGCCGGGTTCTTGGTATCAAGAATCCTCAGGGGATTGGTATGCAGACGCCGTCTCGCATCCTCATCCAGCACATCGAGATTGGA
>DKAU01000130.1 GCA_002450925.1 Thiobacillus sp. UBA6918
ATGGTGATGCAGAAGGGATGGATTCCGCTGCGCCGTGCTTCGAACAAAGCTTGACGGGTATCTTCGATGCCGTACTGGCCTCGGTAGATGTCGAAATAGTCATCCGGTTTGCCATCGGAAAGGGTGATCAGCAGTTTGGTCTTGGCATCGACTTCGTTCAACAGTTTAGACAGGTGGCGGATCGCGACGCCCATGCGCGTATAGTCTTGCGCGGCAATGCCGGCAATCCGCGCCTTTGTTTCTTCGTTGTAGGGCTGGTCGAAAGTCTTGATGCGATAGATTTCACAGCGTTTGCGCGTGTTGCCGGAAAATCCGTAGATGGCGTAGCGGTCGCCGAGTGTTTCCAGCGATTCGCACAGCATGATGAGCGACTCCCGCTCTGCATCATTGATCCATCCTTTGGTGGAGCCGCTCATGTCGACCATGAACATGACTGCCATGCTGCGGTCTGCACGATGCATGTGCATGAAGAGTTGGTCGCTCATCTCGCTCCCGTCACGTGAGTCGGCGAGTGCTTCTACCAGCGCGTCGATGTCCACGTCGTCGCCCTGAACCTGTCGTTTCAAGAGGCGGCTTTCATCGCGCATGGCCTCGAAGGTCCGGCGCAAGTGCTTGACCAGCCCCTGGTATTTTTCTATGACTTCCGCCACGTAAGCAGGCTCGCCGGGTTTGAGATCGATTTCGCGTAGTACGCACCAGTTCTTGCGGTAGTGTTGCCGGGCGTGATCCCACTCTTGGTAGAAGTGTGCGCCCTCCTCATGGTAGGTGCCTTTCCAGACATCGTCCGGATTCTTCTCCTTTTCCTCGTATAGCGCGGGATCATATTCTCCATCGCCTGCTGCGGTGAGCATTTCGGGCGGCACTTCGCCCCAGTCGAGTGAAATGGAAGTGAGCAGTTGCTTGATGTCTTCGGGCGGAGCAACAGGCTCGTCTTCAAGCGTCAGCTCCCAGGCCTGCCCTTCCTGTTTGGCTTCGAATTTGACTGGTTGTTTTGACTCTTCTGCATGTTTCGTGGGAGCGCTTTCTTTTTCTTCTTCGATTTCCTTTGCGAGTTTTGCAAGCTTCACGCGCAAAAGCATTTTTTCGCGTTCCACGCGTGCCGCCCTGACCTCTGATACGGCCTCGAAATCAATCATGGCATGGTAGATGCGGGGAGAGGGCAGTTCGAGCGTGTAGGCTTCTTCCAGAAGCGACAACATCGTATCGGGTGAGGCGTGGTTGGAGTCGAGAAACGGAAGAAACTGCCACCACTCGTCACGAAGCTCGGCATCGCCATGTCGGTGAGAAAGCTGTTTCATGTCGCGCCACAGACCCGGCAGTTCGCGGGCGAGGCAGCATTCCAGCCGAAGGTTGTCGAGCGCCTGGAACGTATTCATTGCCCTGTCCGGATCGGGGAAGCGCGCAAATGCCTCGTCGAAACCGATACGGAAACTACCGAAGCGCGTTTGCGCCCACATGAAGGCGATCCGTGCCTTGCATAGAAGGAAATTGTCTTCCTCGCGCTCCATGTTTGCAGTGACGTTGGGCAGAAATACCCGTTCGCTGTCGGTAAAGGGCTGTTCGCCTTGTTTGAGTTCGAGATGTCGGCCAGAAAGTCCGCGCAGGAAAGTCGAAAGCACAGGTTTGACTTCATCGAAGAATACACCCGCAGCATGTGCATGAGCGTGCGCGAGAAAGTCATCTACCTTGTTGAGCACTTCCAGTGCCGGGCGCAGGCCGACACGATCGTAGGTGTCCATGGCGTGTACGGCCCAGGCTTCGATGACGCGGCGGTCGAGGCGGTCGAGCGCTTCTACGACGCGGCGGGTGAATTCGTAACTGATCTGGATATTGGTGCTGGCGATGCGCGCGACCCAGTTGAGGATGAAATCCTGAGTATCGCGATCGAGTGGTGCGAGGATATCCACAAGTGTATCCACTTTATGGAAAGTGAATTCCACCTCGAATGCGGTTTCCAGCCGCTGCGTTATTTCTTCTGCAGGGTGTGGCTGATTATTCAGCAATGCGCTTCCAGTCATTTTCCACCAGGCTCACTTCGTAGCGAACCCAGCGCAGAAAATCTTCCATTGAGATAACACCATTTTTTCGGCGTGAGGATCCGGCCATACCTTTGAAATTCACCATGTCTTCTCCGGAATCGGCATCTGGGCCGATGGACATGACCATGCGCACCCCCCAGTTCTTGCCGTAGGCGCCATTGCTGTAATAGCACCCCTGCTTGATCTCGATGCTCATTAAAACAGCGCTGCGATCAGCTCATTTACTGCCGCGATCATGTCTTCGTCATCGGTAAGAGCAAGCGACACCGACCCTTGGCAGGCGGCGCGAGGATCAACTCCCTGTGCGATGAGCTTGCCAGCGTGCACCAGGAGTCGAGTAGACGCCCCTTCCTCCAGGCCATTGCCTTTCAGGTTGCGTGTCATTTCGGCGAGCTTCAATAGTTTTGCTGTGGCCGCTTCATCAAGGCCGGTCTCGTGCCGGATGATTTTCGCTTCCAGTTCCGGTTTTGGGTAATCAAAAGAAAGCGCAACGAAACGCTGACGCGTTGACTGCTTGAGTTCCTTTAGCACGCTTTGGTAGCCGGGATTGTAGGAAATGGCCAGGCAAAATTCTGCTGGCGCTTCCAGCAGCTGGCCGAGTTTCTCAATCGGCATCATGCGGCGGTCATCTGCCAGGGGATGGATGACTACCATCGTATCCTTGCGCGCCTCAACAATTTCATCCAGATAGCAGATGCCGCCTGCACGCACTGCGCGGGTGAGCGGGCCATCCACCCAGGTGGTTTCGCCACCCTTGACCAGATAACGCCCAACGAGGTCGGATGTGGTGAGATCGTCGTGGCAGGAAACGGTGATAAGCGGACGTTTTAATCGCCAGGCCATGTATTCCATGAAGCGGGTCTTGCCGCAGCCGGTAGGCCCCTTCAGCAATACGGGCAAGTGGTTGGCGTAAGCAGCTTCGAACATGACGACTTCGTTGCCGACAGGCTCGTAATAAGGTTCCTGGGTAATAAAATGGGATTCGGTAGGAGATTGGGTGGAGTCCATTGAACGGTGTCAGTGCGTTGAATATTGGCGAAACGTTTCAATCGCCAATTGTACCGTTCCCGGGAGGTTCTTAACCCACTACATTGACAAGGTTGTTGCAGGGAAAACAACCAAGAAGAAATGCCAGTAAATTGAAATCAGAAGCAGCCGAGTTGGCTTTTCTTGGCCTGAAGTTGTTTTAGCTGTTCGTTCCATCCCGACTGTTTTTTCTGAGACCCGCCCTGGGTACGGGCAGCGTCCATTTCGTCCATGGTTCTACCTACCTCTTCATTCAGGCGGTTGCATGCATCGCTGTTGCTTTGGATGGTTTTCACAACCTGTAAGGCAACAGTCTGTTGTGGTTTTGCAGAATGGGGTTCTTCCTTTTCTACTTCCTTCTTGGCTTGCACAGTTAGTTTTGCCGGCGCATCAATAGCAGGTGGCGGCGGGGGAGGAAGAACCTTGTTTTCTTTCAGGCCAACTTTTGTGCAAGGTGAGTTCGTATAAGTGATATGCCCCTTGATGTCTGTGCATTTGAACAGATTGGCATTCGCGGAAAGCGGCATTAGAAGAAAAACAATTGCTAGCGGGTTCATTGCAACCCCTCTCGGGAAATCTTGGGTCTGGGACTACTGAATCGGTCAGGTTAACCGGAAACTTAAGCAGCGCAAGCGTTTCCGCCCCATGGGCAATTGCTCATGGGGCGGTAGTTAATGGAAGTTTTTAGCGGAAACCCCAATATCTTGGGGTTTGTTTGTATCAGGAGTCCGAGAACTTGTACTTGTCGTACTTTTCTTCTTCGGGGATGGGTTTCACAAATTCTTCTGTCGGAAGCTTGGCGACAATCTTGTCCAACTCTGCCTCACGCTCTTTCTTGCGGGCGATTCTGCGCTCCGTGGCGTCTGCGTGCATGGGGATGGTCATCTCGTTGAACAACACCTGGCGAATCAACTGGAAACCGAATTCCATCATTGCAATGTCGTCGTCCCATTTGGCCTGTTCTTCCGCGGATATGTCATAGACGTCCTGGAAAGAGGGCGATTTGACGAATTCGCGGAATTGGTCGACGTCGTAGCAGGCCATGAAGAACAACTGCAGGCTGCGCTGGGAAGCATTGCCTACCGTTGGGCCGGCGGATTTTTTCTTGAGGATGAGCTGACGCCAGCCTCTTCCGTGTTCGTCGTATTCTTCAATGCCCTGGTCCTTGCGGTACTCGTCCACCGTGAGTTTGCGCGGCTCGAAATGGCCCTTGCAGTGCGATTCCTGCACCATGGCATATTGAGCGCGGTCGGTGAATTCATCTGCGCGGCGCAGGGACAGCAACGCAACGGGATAGTAGCGGCAGGCGGTGGGACGGTCTTCGTAAACGCTGCATCCCTCCGGGCGCATGAACTGGCATGCGGTGCCGCCTTCAACCGGCTTGTACTTGACGCCGGCGATGTCGTTGTGACCGAACTCAAACGGGTAGGTGTACTGCTGGAGGAATTCGGTGGAGGTCATGCCCAGACGCTTTTTCAAGCGGATGATGTCGTAGGGTGTGAGCATGATGTCGATGTTGGAACAGCAGGCATTCCAGCATTCGATGCCTTTTCGGCACTGAAACTGGATGACCTTGTCACCCTCGAAGCTGGTGGGCATCACCGGGCTGGGTGTGAAGGGGGAATCGGAAATAAGTTTTTCGTCGCTCATGATGACAACCTTGATTACTGCGGGGACTTGCCCTAGGTCGGCAAGTTTAACTCTTTAGGGGCGGTTTTCCCAAGAAAACCGCTCTTTGGCATGGGTACAACCAAAATGAAAAAACCGGGCGCCGCAAAGCGCCCGGTTTAGTTACTGCAAAGTCAGCTGCTTAGTGGGCAGCGGGCTTGAACAGCTTGGACTTGTCGACCAG
>DKAU01000132.1 GCA_002450925.1 Thiobacillus sp. UBA6918
CCTGTACCAGATGCACGAGCGCGGAGACCTGAAGTTCCCCGCCATCAACGTCAATGATTCGGTCACTAAATCCAAGTTCGACAACCTCTACGGCTGCCGTGAATCACTGGTGGATGGCATCAAGCGCGCCACTGACGTAATGGTGGCCGGCAAGATCGCCCTGGTATGCGGCTACGGCGACGTGGGCAAGNNCATCGTGTGCAACATCGGTCACTTTGACAATGAAATCGACGTCGCTTCGATCGAAAAATATCAGTGGGAAGAGATCAAGCCTCAGGTCGATCACATCATCTTTCCTGACGGCAAGCGCATCATCCTGCTCGCCAAGGGTCGCTTGGTGAACCTCGGCTGTGCCACCGGTCACCCGTCCTATGTGATGTCCAGTTCCTTTGCCAATCAGACTATCGCCCAGATCGAGCTGTACACCCAGACCGACAAGTATCCAGTTGGTGTATACACTCTGCCCAAACATCTGGACGAGAAAGTCGCGCGCCTGCAGTTGAAGAAACTCAACGCACAGTTGACCGTACTGTCCAAGGAACAGGCCGATTACATCGGCGTGCCGGTGGAAGGGCCGTACAAGGCGGAGCATTACAGGTATTGATTCGATGACTACGCGAACTTACAGCATCGAGTTTTTCCCGCCCAAGACCCCAGAGGGCATGGAGAAGCTGCGCACTGCACGCGCGCAGCTTGCTGACGCAATGAAGCCGGCTTTCTTCTCGGTCACATTTGGTGCGGGCGGGTCCACGCGCGACCGTACGCTTGAAACAGTGCTGGAAATCCAGCGGCATGGCAACGAGGCTGCGCCTCACCTATCCTGCATTGGTGCCACGCGTGACGATATCCGCATCATTCTGCAAACCTACAAGCAGCATGGCATTCGCCGCATCGTTGCTTTGCGAGGCGACCTTCCATCGGGAATGGCTGAGCCTGGTGAACTGCGTTATGCAAGTGAGTTGGTGGAGTTTATCCGCAAGGAAACGGGTGATGTCTTTCATATCGAAGTTGCGGCCTACCCTGAGATACACCCTCAGGCGAAAAGCGCGCAGGATGATTTGAAGAACTTTGCTCGCAAGATGAAAGCAGGGGCCAATTCGGCAATTACCCAGTATTTCTTTAATGCGGATTCGTACTTTCGTTTTCTGGATGAGGCTCATGCGCTCGGTGTCGGAGAGCCGATCGTGCCGGGCATCATGCCCATTGGGAATTTCTCGCAGCTGGCACGTTTTTCCGATGCTTGCGGTGCTGACATCCCGCGCTGGATCAGGAAGCGCATGGAAGGCTACGGCGACGATAGTGCCTCTATTCGGGCCTTCGGACTTGATGTGGTAACGGCAATGTGCGAACGTCTGCTCGAGGGCGGTGCACCCGGCCTGCATTTCTACACATTGAACCAGTCAGGATTGATGCTGGAAATCTGGAAGCGTCTGGGACTTTAATGTGTTGCCTGATCTTTTGGCGATGGTGATGGTTTGTCCGTGACATCCATTCGCTGAAGGAAATTCTCAGCAAGCGCCTTGTACACGGGGACATGGCAAACGATGCGCGAAACTCCATGTGCGAGCAGAGCGGTCGCCATCAAGGGTAGAACCAGTTCATGGTTGTTGGTCATTTCCATGACGATGATGAACGTGGTCAAGGGCGCCTGAGTTACGCCGGCAAAATAGGCGACCATGCCCAGTACGATAATCGTACTGGCGGGAGCAAAGCTTAGGACATGGGAAAGGCTTGAACCCATGCCAGCCCCCACTGCCAGAGACGGGGCGAATATGCCTCCCGGTATACCGCTCAGATAGGACACCAGCGTCGCCAGAAACTTGTATATCGCGTAGCCGGGGTAATCTGCATCCCCGTGTTCAAGAATTTGATGCACCTCTTCATATCCGGTGCCGTAAGTATGACCGCCAGACAGGACGCCGATAAGCGCAAGAACGATTCCACAACCCGCAGCAAACGCGATTGGCCTGTTCCGCATCCAGCATCCTGCGATATTGGACCAGCCTTGCCCTGAACTAATCAGCAACCGAGCAAAAATTCCGCCTGCCAGGCCGCCCGTAATGGCGCAAAGTATTACTGCCAGCCAACCTTCATTGCTTCCAAGCGAGGAGGATATCGTTCCGAAATAAATGTAATTGCCCAGAATGGCATTTGCGGCCAATCCGGCAAATATCACGCTGGTCAAAACCATGCCGTTGGTGCGCTGCTCAAAGGAACGTGAGAGTTCTTCTATCGCAAAAGCAATTCCAGCCAATGGTGTGTTGAACGCTGCCGCCACACCAGCCGCACCGCCAGCAATAATCAAACCTCTAAGCTGGTCACGATGTGAGAAATGTCCGAATCTGCGCAACGAATACATGATCGAGGCACCAATCTGTACGGTCGGTCCTTCGCGTCCGACCGATGCGCCCCCACACAATGCCAGCAAGGTCAGCCCGATTTTTCCGATGGCGATGCGGAGCGAAAGCAGACTGCGCAATTGCTCGTCTTCCTTGATCTTCAGGGCCGCGATGGTCTGGGGAATGCCGCTGCCTTGCGATCCTTCGAAATAGCGTTTGGTCAGCCAGACCGACAGCGCCAGAATGGATGGTAGAACCAGGAAAGCGAGCCAGGGAGAGAAGGAGTACAGCCAGTGTGAGAATTGGTAGGCGCGCTGTGCGCCCAGCGCAAACAGCACTGCCACGATTCCTACGATGATTGCGCCCCCCCAGAAAACTAGTCGCAGTCCCCATTCTTTGGGGGAAAGCAGGTTTTTCAGGTGGTCGCGGTCAAGCATGGCGGGACGAGATGTTGGCGTAGTGAATTCTTTGTACCGCCAAAATGTTTTCCCGGCAACCTTTGATCGGTTGCCGGGAAAAGCGCTTATTTGTGCAGAACGCTACGTATGGCTTTCAGGCAGAAGTCGATGTTCTCCTGTTTGGCTGAATGACCCATCAGGCCGATCCGCCAGACCTTGCCGGCCAAAGCGCCAAGACCAGCGCCAATTTCAAGGTTGAATTCACCCAGCAATTTCGCACGCGCGGCAGCATCGTCGGCGCCTTCGGGTACCCACACGGAATTGAGTTGCGGCAGGCGTGCGCTTTCTTCAACCACGAATTTCATGTCCATGCCTTCAAGGCCGGCCTTGAGTTTTTCATGCATGGTGCGATGGCGTGCCCAGGCGTTTTCCAGGCCTTCTTCCGAAAGAATCACCAAGGCCTCGTGAAGGGCATAGAGAGGATTGATCGGTGCTGTGTGGTGGTACGTGCGCTTGCCTTCGGCTTGCCAGTAGCCCAACACCAGGTTCAGGTCCAGGAACCAGCTTTGCACCGGCGTTTTGCGCGCCTTGACCTTGGCGATGGCGCGCTCGGAAAAAGTCACGGGCGACAGACCGGGTGTGCAGGACAGGCACTTCTGGCTGCCGGAGTAGGCGGCGTCGATGCCCCACTCATCAATCAGTACTGGTGTGCCGCCCAGCGAGGTCACGCAGTCCATGATGGTGACAGCGCCATGCTGGTGTGCAAGTTTGGCAAGCGAAGCAGCATCGCTTTGAGCGCCAGTCGATGTTTCTGCATGCACGAAAGCCAGCACTTTTACATCGGGGTTGTCGGCGAAAGCCTGCTCGACTTTTGTGACGGTTACCGGTTTGCCCCATTCGTCTTCCACAACTACGGGCACGCCGCCGCAGCGTTTCACGTTTTCCAGCATGCGGCCGCCGAATACGCCATTGACGCAGACGATGACCTTGTCGCCCGGTTCAACCAGATTGACGAAACACATTTCCATCCCGGCAGAGCCTGGCGCGGAAACGGGGAAAGTCAGCGGGTTCTCGGTCTGGTAGGCATAACGCATCAGCACCTTTATCTCTTCCATCATCTCCTGGAACGCGGGATCCAGATGGCCGATGGTGGGGCGCTGCATGGCATCCAGAATGCGTTGCGGCACATCGGAGGGTCCGGGGCCCATGAGGGTGCGTTGTGGGGGAATGAAGGAGTTGATTGCAGGGTTGTTGATCAGCATGGTTATTTAAGTTTGGCGTTGTAAAACAAAACCCGAGCATTTTACTCGGGATATAGTTTTGAAAAAAGTCAGGCTTTGGGCGGGGTGCCCATGACGGGTTTCATCGCCGTCAACAGGCTGGCAAAGAGTTTGGGATGCAGTTTCTCCTGCTCGGCCAGCATCTGTTTCATGGCATGGCGCTGTTGGGGTTTTGCGAAGCAGGCCGGGCAGTTTTCGAATATGACAGGCAGGCCGGCCTTGTGTGCGAAATCGCGTGTCTGGCGTTCGCGTACGTAGACGAAGGGGCGAATGACGCGCAGATCGCCGGCATCGATCAGGTAATGGGCCTGCATGGTGCGTAGCTTGCCGCCGAAGAACATCGACATCATCAGGGTTTCGGCCAGATCATCCAGATGCTGGGCCAGTGCGAGGACGTTGTACCCCTGTTCGCGTGCGACGCGATACAGGATGCCGCGGCGCATGCGCGAACAATAGGCGCAGTAAGAATCGCTATCCTTGGTGAGGATTTTCTGTGCTTCGCTTACGATGGGTTGCGAATCGAAGAAATATTTCAACCCCAGGCTTTCCATGTAGGGCTTGAGCGGAGAAGGGTCAAATTGGTCCGATTGCGGGTCGACCGTGCAGGCGGCCAACTCGAATTTGATGGGTGCTTTTTTCTGCAGATGCAACAGCACATGCAATAGCGAAAGCGAATCCTTACCCCCGGAAAGCCCCAGCAAGACACGATCGCCGTTGCGGATCATGTCGAAATCACCGATGGCGCGACCGGCAGCAGAGATGAGGGAGCGAGGTGCCTTGAACGGCTCTTCAGGCATTTCCACCATGGAACTGCATGCGGTAGAGCTGGGCATAACGGCCATTTGCTGCCAGCAGTTCGGAGTGATTGCCAATTTCAACGATGCGTCCGTGTTCCATGACAACGATGCGGTTGGCTTTTTCGATAGTGGAAAGGCGGTGCGCAATCACGATGGTGGTGCGATGCTGCATGAGATTTTCCAGTGCTGCCTGCACATGCCGTTCGGATTCGGTATCGAGCGCGGAAGTGGCTTCATCCAGAATCAGAATGGGTGCATCTTTCAGTATGGCGCGGGCAATGGCGACGCGTTGTCTCTGGCCGCCGGAGAGCTTTACGCCATTCTCCCCGATCAGGGTGTTCAGCCCTTCAGGTAAACGTTGAATGAAATCCCAGGCATGGGCGGCTTCAGCCGCCTGCTGAATGGCCTCATCACTGGCCTCACGTTTGGCGCCGTAAGCGATGTTTGCTCGCAGTGTGTCGTTGAACAGCACGATATCCTGTGAAACACTGGCCATGTTGGCGCGCAGGCTGGTGAGGGTATAGTCCTCGGCGGGTACACCATCGAAAAGCAGGGTGCCGTTGCTGGGTGCATAAAACCTTGGCAAAAGGCTAACCAGGCTGGTTTTGCCGGCGCCTGAGCCCCCCACGAGTGCAAGCGTTTCCCCGGGCTGGATGTGAAGGTCAATATCTGCCAGGGCTGGTTGGGGTTTGCCAGGATAGACAAGGCTGATGTGTTCGAATCGTATGTCACCAGACAGTTTGCCGGCCACTTTCGTGCCGTGATCGGCTTCAGGAATTTCATCGAGTATCTCGAACACTACCTCGGCCGAAGCCAGGCCGCGTTGCAAGGTGTCATTCAGGGTGGTCAAGCGTTTTAGGGGCGGGAATAGCAACATCATGGCGATAAAAAATGACACGAAACCGCCTACGGTGGTTTGGTCGTTTAGCGCCTGATGAATTGCAATATAGAAAATGATTGCAAGCGGAATGCCTGCCACGATTTCAACGAATGGCGTGTTTGCGCCCTGTGCGACCACACGTTTCATTTCCAGTTTGCGCGCCTTGTTTGCGCGATCGCTGAAACGTTCTATTTCATAGGGCTTGGCATCGAATATCCGTACAAGCCGATGTGCAGAAAGCGATTCTGTCAGCGATTCGGTCAGCAAGCCAATGTTGGTTTGCGCAGCACGCGACAAGGAACGTAATCGCTTGGCGACTTTGCTAACTGCATAAACAATGGGTGGGAAGGAAATGAAAATAATGAGCGTCAACTGCCAGTTGACCCACAACAAATAACCGGAGAGCGCCACGATGGTGAGCAGGTCCTTGGTCAACGCGGTCAGTGCCATAGTTGTGGCGCGCATGACTTGGGTGACATTGAAGGCAATGTGGGCAGTTAACTGGCTGGTGCTGACATTATCGAAATAGCTCACCGGCAGACTGAGCAACTTCTTGTGCATGGCTTCGCGCAAGTCCTGCACTAGTCGATTATCTATCCAGGCAACGCAATAGCTCGCGACGAAACCTGATAATCCACGAGCCACCAGAAGAAGGACGATGCCGACTGGCATCCAGATCAGCCATGCCTGGTTTTTGGCTACAAAGCCTTCATCCAGCATCTGTTTGAATAATGCAGGAAGAATGGGCTCAAGGCCCGCCGTAATGGCGTTGGCCACGACAGCAGCGAGCAACACCTTCCAGTGAGGCTGTGCGTGTTTCAGGAGGCGCAGGTAAAGGGTCTTGCTGTTCATATGGCTTTTGCGTGCGGTGTTTTTATGGCCATCTAAAGCAGTATCAGTGTGGCAAGGCCGAGGAAAATGAAAAAGCCCATGCTGTCAGTAGTTGCTGTCAAAAGCACAGATGAACCCATGGCTGGGTCACGGTTCATGCGTTCCATCAGCAAAGGAATGAATATGCCGGCGAGGGCGGCAACAAGGAGGTTCAGCAACATGGCCAGCGCCATGACACCCCCGAGCGCAACGTTTTTGTACAGTAGCCACGCAAATATGCCCACGGCTGCGCCCCAGACCGCGCCATTCAAAAGTGCCACACCCAGCTCTTTCAAAATCAGCCGACGGGCGTTGGCTGGGTTGATCTGTCCCAGAGCAAGGCCGCGAATGATCAGCGCCGTAGTCTGGTTTCCAGAATTGCCGCCAATGCCGGCAACAATGGGCATTAACGCGGCCAGCGCGGCGAGTTTCTCGATGCTGCCTTCAAAAATACCAATGACGCGAGAGGCGATAAAGGCAGTAACAAGATTAATGGCGAGCCATGTCCAGCGGTTGCGCGCAGCGCGCCACACGGTGGAGAACAGGTCTTCCTCTTCTTTTAGGCCGGCCATGGACAGCATGTCGGCCTCCGAGGATTCGCGGATGTAATCCACCACGGCATCAACTGTAAGGCGACCGATCAGCCGGTCTTGCGTATCCACGACCGGCGCCATCACCAGGTCGTAGCGTTCGAAAGCCTGTGCAGCTTCGTGTGCATCATCGTCCGGATTGAAGCTGACAAAATCCTCAATCATCACTGCAGCCACAGTGGCTTCCGGGTCGGTGGTAAGCAAACGCTTCAAAGGCAGTACGCCGATGAGATGGTCATCGCGTTCGATCACGAACAGCTTGTCGAGCTGGTCCGGCAACTCGCCAAGGCGGCGGAGATAACGCAATGCCACTTCCAGTGTGACGTCTGCCCGGATAGTGACCATGTCGAAATCCATCAATGCGCCGACGGTGTCCTCAGGGAAAGACAACGCCGATTGCAACAATGCGCGCTTGTGCACATCCAGCGAAGTGAGCAGTTCCTGGATAACATCCTTTGGCAAGTCCGGCGCGAGGTCGGCAATCTCGTCCGTGTCGAGCGTTCCTGCAGCAGCCAGCAGCTCTTCGTTGTCCATGCTGGCGATGAGCGACTCGCGAACGGAGTCGGAAACTTCCAGCAGGATTTCGCCATCGCGTTCAGCCTTGACCAGTTCCCAGACCAGCAGGCGTTCATCAAGCGGAAGCGCTTCCAGGATGTGGGCAACGTCAGCCGGGTGGAGTTCGTCCAGCTTCTTTTGCAGTTCGGCAGTGTTCTGCTTGTGCACCAGGGATTCAACCAGATCCTGTCGGGGGCCGCCTTGCCTGTGGACGAGTTCTTCCACCAGCTTCTGCTTGGCGAGCAGAAGCTGCACCTGGTTGAGATGTTCTTCCAGGCTATCGTGCTGGAGGGGTTCGAATTCTTCAGACATGGCGCACAGAATTTTTTTGCAATTTTAACGCGCCAATTGTGAGTTTCAGGATTATTTCGGTACCTGTGCCGAGTACATTCGAGCGCTGATCATGCCTACCCGGCGAGCGTATTTGGCTGATGCCCTGTGGTTTTCATACCATCGCGGGTTGGGCACCATGGCTGCGAGCGCAGCAGCCTGCCCTGGTGTAAGCGTTGAGGCGGGTTTTTTGAAATAGCGTCGAGAAGCGGCCTCTGCGCCGTATATGCCGTTTCCCCATTCGATGATGTTTAGGTAAACCTCAAGAATTCTGCGCTTGCTCCAGGTTGTTTCGATCATCAGCGTGATGATGGCTTCCTGTCCTTTTCGTACAAAACTTTTGTCAGCAGAGAGGAAAAGATTTTTTGCCAATTGCTGGCTGATAGTGGAGCCGCCTGCGACAAGCCTGCCTTTCTTGAGATTTTTTTCGACGGCTTTCTGGATGCCCTCAATGTCAAATCCTTCATGATCCAGAAACTTTGCATCCTCGGCCGCGACGATGGCGCGCTTGAGGTGGATGGAAATCCTGTCGTAAGGAACCCATTTGTGCCGAAGCTCGGCCTCCGGTTTGTTTTCCTGAATGCGCTCCAGCCCAGCCTGCATGAATGCACTGGAAGTCGGGTTGTGGTCAATCCACCACAAGACATGAGAAAAAATCCAGATTTGCCACGCGAGGAACAGCCCAAACAGAATTGCCAGGGCACGCCACAGGCCCTGCCACAGAATCTTTATCATGCGGCACGCAGCATATGGATGACAGTCCTGGTGTCAGGTCGCACGGCGCGCCAGAGGAAAAAACTTTCTGCTGCCTGTTCGACAAGCATGCCCAAACCATCAGATACCTTTGCCGCACCTTGCAGTTTGGCCCATTTCATGAAGGGCGTTTCGGCGCCATACATCATGTCGTAGGCAAGTGCGTCTGGATTGAGCAGTCCTTCTGGAAGCGGAGGGAGTTCTCCTTGAAGACTGGCAGAGGTTGCGTTGATGACGAGATCGAAGCGCTGGCCGTACAGCGCTTCATAACTGGAAGCCATGATGCCTTGACCAAAAAGATTGGCAAGCAGCTGAGCCTTGTCCACGGTTCGGTTGGCCAGCACCAGCGTTTGGGGCTGCTCATTCAGTAACGGGCCGATTACACCCCTAGCTGCGCCGCCAGCGCCCATCAACAGGATGCGCTTGCCGTTGAGAGGCAGTTGCAAGTTGGTGGTAAGGTCGCGCACCAGACCTGCGCCATCCGTGTTGTCACCGAGTACGCCTGTTTCATCGAATTTCAGGGTGTTGATGGCTCCTGCGGCTTGCGCTCGTGCAGTTTTGTTGCCGGCATAAGCAAATGCCTGCTCCTTGAACGGTACGGTGACATTCAGTCCTTTGCCACCTTCAGTCCGAAACCTGTCAACGGTTTCGGCAAAACCGTCCAGTGGCGCGAGCAGGCGTTCGTAAGCCATGTCCTGTCCGGTCTGGCGCGCGAATTCTGCATGGATGTTGGGTGATTTGGAGTGGGCAACGGGGTTGCCCACAACAGCGTAGCGGTCAGTCATGTTGCGCTCAAATTCAATACGCCATTTTAACTGTGAAGCGAAATGATTACTTCCGGCTTCAGGGGTATCTTCCGAACACGCAACAGAAATGCACCGTAATGGTGCTGATCGGCCTGTTAGCGCACAACCATGGTGCACATTATAACCTTGTCCCCCGCCCTTTGCCTTGTGGCACAATGCCTGTTTGGATTTATCCGGGTGGCATGGTTTGTGCAAATGAATCTGCCGTCGTTTTTGTTTCCATTTTTCAGATTGTTTGAGGAGAGCACTACCATGGCGGTCGCCAACGTTATGAAAATGATTGCAGACAACGAAGCCAAGTTCGTTGACCTGCGCTTTACAGACACCAAGGGAAAGGAGCAGCACGTCACCATCCCTGCCCGTATCGTCAACGAGCAGTGGTTCGATGACGGCCATCCCTTCGATGGTTCTTCCATTGCCGGCTGGAAAGGCATTCAGGCTTCCGACATGCTGCTGAAAGCTGATCCGGATACCGCTTTCATGGACCCCTTCTTTGATGAGTCCACCCTGGTGCTGACCTGTGACGTGATCGAGCCGTCCGACGGCAAGGGCTATGACCGTGACCCCCGTTCCGTAGCACGCCGTGCAGAAGCCTATCTCAAGTCGACTGGCATCGGTGATACCGCCTACTTTGGACCCGAGCCCGAGTTCTTCATTTTTGATTCCGTGACATGGCATGCCGATATGTCCGGTTGCCACGTGGCAATGCGCTCCGAGGAAGCCTACTGGTCTTCCAAGGAACAGACCGAAGCTGGTAACACCGGCCACCGTCCCGGCGTTAAGGGCGGCTACTTCCCGGTACCCCCGGTTGATTCACTTCAGGACATCCGTTCCGCCATGGTTCTGGCGCTGGAAGAAATCGGCATTCCGGTTGAAGTGTTCCACCACGAAGTGGCCACCGCAGGCCAGTGCGAAATCGGCACAGTGTTCAACACCCTGGTGCGCCGCGCTGACTGGACCCAGACCCTGAAATACGTGGTGCAGAATGTGGCCCATGCCTACGGCAAGACCGCCACCTTCATGCCCAAGCCCATCGTTGGCGACAACGGTTCCGGCATGCACGTCCACCAGTCCATCTGGAAAGACGGAAAGAACCTGTTCGCAGGCAATGGCTACGCTGGACTGTCCGAGATGTGCCTGTACTACATTGGCGGCATCATCAAACACGCCAAGGCATTGAATGCCATTACCAACCCCTCCACCAACTCCTACAAGCGTCTGGTGCCCGGCTTCGAAGCGCCCGTGATGCTGGCCTACTCCGCACGTAACCGTTCTGCTTCCATCCGCATCCCGATCGCGTTGTCCGAGAAAGCACGCCGTATCGAGACCCGCTTCCCGGACCCGACTGCCAACCCCTACCTGTGCTTTGCTGCGCTGTTGATGGCGGGTTTGGATGGCATCCAGAACAAGATCCATCCCGGCGATGCTTCCGACAAGGACCTGTACGATCTGCCGCCCGAAGAAGAGGCCAAGATCCCCAAGGTTTGCCACAGCCTCGACATGGCGCTGGAAGAACTGGACAAGGATCGCGAGTTCCTCACTCGTGGCGGCGTGTTCAGCAACGACATGATTGATGCCTACATTGATCTGAAGATGCAGGACGTAACCCGCATGCGGATGACCACCCACCCGGTGGAGTTCGACATGTATTACTCGCTGTAATCTGTCGACACGAGCAAAAAAGCGGCCCCCGTGGCCGCTTTTTTCTTTGGATGGCTGGATGACAATCTGACCTGCATGGCCTTTATATGTGTTGAATTTTCAAGCAAAGAACCAATTGGGCCGTTAGCAATCACACTTGTGCGGCCAAGGCGGCATTCAGAATATCCATGAACAGAGCTTTCCTTCTTCTCCCTTTTATTTTTCTGATGGCTGCAACCGCACAGGCCAGAATCTATCTTTATGTTGATTCGGAGGGCAGAAAAGGGGCGACAGACCGACGGGCAGCCGTGCCGGCCGGGGCGAAAATTACATCGGTGGTCGAAGGGGGAGGGACAGATGAACCCACTCCAAAATCAAGCAGCAGCAAAGCCAGGACACCAACGCCGGCCAATTTCCCGCGCATCGATGACAGCACCCAAAAGAAACGGGACAATCTGCGCCGCAATATCCTGGAAGAAG
Source organism: Thiobacillus sp. UBA6918 (assembly GCA_002450925.1). Taxonomy (GTDB): domain Bacteria; phylum Pseudomonadota; class Gammaproteobacteria; order Burkholderiales; family Thiobacillaceae; genus UBA6918. The sequence goes on from DKAU01000132.1 coordinate 11,720, forward strand.
AACTGACCAGCGAACAGAAAAACCTGGATGAATCCAAACGACAGTTGACCATTGGCGAAAAACTCCTGCCAGGAGAAAAGGCCGAGAGTTCGTCTTATCAGGCACGCATCAAGCAACTGAAAAGCGCTGTTGAGCGTCACGAGCGCAATATGGCTGCCATTCAAAAGGAGCTTGGCACCATCAAATAGGGGGGGTTTTCCTGCTGGCACAATCAGTGCTAGGTTAGGGCATGGTTTCCAATACCCTTTATGCTGCATACGATGTTTTGCCCACCGGCGTTTTGCTTGTGGGTGATGATGGCCATGTTATCTACCTCAATTCCGCAGCCGAAACCTTGATAGGTCTCTCCGGCACACTGCTTGTCGGGCAACCATTTGAAGGCCTGTTTGGGCACAATACGGAGCTAGTGGCGGCAATCAATGCTGCTCGCGAAACAAACGAAACCGTCACCGAGCATGATCTTCCAATTCAGGTAAACGGCCATCCCCCAGTCAGGGTGTCATGCACGGTATTGGTGCATGACTGTCCGGGGTGTTCGTTCTTGCTGGAATTGCGTCCAGTTGACCAGCGACTTCGAATCGCTCGCCAGGAAAACATCCGGGCCCAGCAGGAAGCCAGTCGCGAGCTGTTGCGCAATCTTGCGCATGAAATCAAGAATCCACTCGGCGGCATTCGTGGCGCGGCACAGTTGCTGGAACATGAACTCTCTCGCGAAAGCTTGCGGGAATATACCCAGGTCATCATCAAGGAAGCCGACCGGCTTCAGTCATTAATGGAACGGTTGCTGACGCCGCATCGTATTCCCAAAATGTCCCTGGTCAATATCCATGAAGTGCTGGAGCGAGTGAGAAGCCTGCTGCTGGCAGAAACCCCTCGTGGCATTTCCATTCGTCGTGATTACGATATAAGTCTTCCCGAAATCAAGGCAGATTCGGAGCAGTTGATCCAGGCTGTTCTCAACGTTGCCCGCAATGCCGTTCAGGCCATGAAGGGAGAAGGCGAGTTGATATTCAGGACGCGTGCAGCGCGTCAGGTGACGCTGGGCAATCGCCGCCACCGGCTCGCGATGCGTGTCGACATCATCGACAACGGGCCGGGCATACCAGAAGCTTTGCGTGAGCAAATATTTTTCCCCCTGGTGAGTGGTCGCGAGGGGGGGAGCGGTTTGGGCCTGCCTCTGGCGCAAACGCTGATTGCCCAGAATAACGGTGAAATCGAGTTTGACTCGATGCCGGGACAAACTGTTTTTTCACTTTACTTCCCTATATAGATTGCGAGTGACAGACCATGAACGAAGCTGTCTGGATTATTGATGACGACCGCTCCATACGCTGGGTGCTGGAAAAGGCACTGGAGCGGGAAAACATCGCATGCGAGGTGTTCAATTCTGCAAGTGAGGCGCTGATGCGTCTGGACAAGAGCAAACCAGCTGCTGTTATCTCTGACATCAACATGCCGGGTCCATCTGGACTGGAATTCCTCCAGCACATCAAGGAAACGATGCCGCGTGTGCCGGTCATTATCATGACGGCTTATTCCGATCTTGATTCGGCTGTGGCTGCTTTTCAGGGCGGTGCGTTTGAATATCTTTCCAAACCGTTTGATGTGGATGCGGCAGTTGAGTTGGTGCGGCGTGCGTTAGCACAAAACCAGGAAGCTGTTCAGGTCAGTGACGAAATGGCGAAGGTGCCAGAAATCCTGGGGCAGGCTCCAGCCATGCAGGAGGTTTTTCGTGCGATTGGCAGATTGTCTCAATCGAATGCCACTGTGCTGATCACGGGTGAATCCGGCACAGGCAAGGAATTGGTCGCTCATGCATTGCATCGTCACAGCAACCGTGCCAGTGGGCCGTTCATTGCGCTCAATACTGCGGCGATTCCCAAGGATCTGCTGGAATCAGAGCTGTTCGGTCATGAGCGTGGTGCTTTTACGGGTGCTGCAGCCCAGCGGCGCGGCCGCTTCGAGCAGGCAGATGGCGGCACGCTTTTCCTGGACGAGATTGGCGATATGCCATCTGAATTGCAGACGCGCTTGCTAAGGGTTTTGGCGGATGGACAGTTTTACCGGGTCGGTGGGCATTCACCCGTAAAGGTCAATGTGCGCGTTATCGCAGCGACACACCAGGATCTAGAGTCGCGTGTAAAAGAAGGTCTGTTCCGTGAAGACCTCTTTCACCGCCTCAACGTGATTCGTTTGCGCCTCCCTTCATTGCGGGAAAGACGTGAAGACATTCCTTTGCTGGCCAAACATTTCCTGCAAAAAAGCGCACGTGAACTTGCCGTTGAAACCAAGAAACTTTCCGACGCTACGCTCAAGGTGATGAGCGGCATGCTCTGGACGGGCAACGTCAGGCAGCTGGAAAATGTGTGCCATTACCTGACTGTAATGGCACCTGGCCAGGTGGTTGAACCTAAGGATTTGCCGCCAGACCTGACCGGCGGAGAAAAAACCGTTGAGAGTGATGACTGGGTGGCGTGTCTTTCGCGTTATGCGGATATGCGTCTGTCGCGAGGAGAGAGCGGTATTCTGGATGAGCTTGTGCCGGCATTTGAGAGAACGCTTATTCGGATTGCGCTCAAACATACAGGTGGCAGGCGTATTGAAGCGGCACAGTTGCTGGGGTGGGGGCGAAATACCCTGACCCGCAAAATTCAGGAACTGGGCATGAACGGAGAAGGCGACCAGTCCTCTTGACTGCTCCCGGCCCCGGACATAATCTGGTCGAAAATAACGACTGATTTTTTCCGGAGAGTGCACATGAAACGCATCGTTCTGTTGCTGCTGGGCATCGCCATTCTGGCCGGTGCCGCTCTTGTCAAACCGCTGCCTGCTGTCAAGACCGTCAAGCTCAATGACCGTATCTACGCAATGCTTGGCCCGGAGGAGTTACCCAACGAGCACAATGGCGGCTACATGGTTAACAGCACCCTGATTCTGGGCGACAAGGGTGCAATCATCGTTGATACAGGATTCTCGGATGAAGTTGGGGTACATATCCGCAATGCTGCGGAGAAAATCACCAAGCTGCCCATCACGCATGTAATCAACACTCACCATCATGGTGACCATACACTTGGCAATATTGTTTTTCAGGGGGCAGAAATCGTCAGTTCTGAAAACTGCAAGAAGCTGGTTGAAGACACTGGAGCGGACTGGATAGCCATTGCGGAGAATGCAATTGGCCACAAACTCCCCAGCACAAAACCCGTTCCGGCAAGCCGTACTTATGCTTCGCAGACCCACACGCAGATCGAAATCAACGGCGTGAAAATGGAATTGTGGGTACCTGAAGCGGCCCATACCAAGGGCGATCTGCTGATCTGGTTACCGGACGACAAGGTGCTGATTGCTGGCGATGTGTTGGTCAATCGGGTTACGCCTGCTTTCCGCGATGCGGAAGTAAGGCATTGGGTAGAGACGTTGGCAGCGCTGCAACAATATCCGGCCAGAACCATAATACCGGGACATGGCCCCCTCATGACCATGAAGGAAGCAAAGGCCATGCACAAGCGCATGGCGGCTTTTTACGAGGGAGTGGAGAAAGTCTACAAATCGGGTGGATCAGAATCAGACGTGCGCAAAAAGGTCAGCCTCAAGGAATGGCAGAGGCTCAAGCACTTCAATGAACAGATGGGCGGAAATATAAACCGTACCTGGCTGGAGGTTGAGTCTGCGAACTTCTGAGTTCAGCTGACGATCGCAGTCACTGGCGCGTGATCTGAGGGACGCTCTAGTTTGCGCATGTCGCGGTCGACGCTGCTTTCAGTGCAGGATGCGGCAAGAGATTCTGAAAGCAAAATGTGATCGATGCGCAGGCCGTGATTGCGCCGAAAGCCCATCATTCGGTAATCCCACCAGCTGAAACTTTTTTCGGGTTGTTCAAACAGCCTGAAACTGTCCTTTAATCCCAGCCCCAGGAGTTTGACGAACGCTTCTCGCTCTGGCCCGGAACACAAAACCTGATCTTTCCAGGCAGCCGGATCGTGCACGTCGCGGTCTTCTGGTGCGATGTTGTAGTCGCCCAACAGCGCAAGTCTGGGGTGTTGTTTCAATTCCTTTTTTAGCCAGGCAGTCAGCGCCGAAAGCCAGTTGAGCTTGTACTGGTACTTGTCCGAGTCCACGCTTTGCCCATTGGGGATATAGACGCAAACGATTCGCGTGTCACCGACGGTCGCGGCAATAACGCGCTTCTGTTCATCCGCAAAATCAGGGATACCGATTTGCACATCGGTTAATGGTGTTTTTGAAAGAATGGCAACGCCGTTGTAGGTTTTCTGGCCAGAAAAGGCAACCTGATATCCGGCGAATTCGAGTTCCGCTTTGGGGAAGTTGTGGTCTTCGAGCTTGGTTTCCTGCAGACAGACGATGTCAGGATTTCTGGTGGCGAGGAAGTCCAGCAGTTGCGGCAGCCGAACTTTGAGCGAGTTGACATTCCAGGCGGAGAGTTTCATGCCGGTATTTTACCGGCGGTCAGTAAAATTCCTGATATTCAGGGATTGGCAGAAGGTGCGGCTGGATACCCGGCCTTGTTTAGGGCTGCATCCCATGCCTGCTCAGCATATCCTTCAAGTTTCTCATTTCCGACCATCAGAGTTGGGACACGGGCAGTCCCACCGCCTGCACTTAGTTCCTTATTGGCATCAACGCTGGTCGATGGGTCCTTGGTGGTGTAAGTAATGCCGCGTCTGGCCAAATGAGCCTTGGCCCGGTCACAGTGCACGCCGCATGTCGCGGTGGTGTACAGGGTTACCGGGTTCTTGAGCTTGGCTTGTGCTGCACCGCCGTCCTGATTGTTTTCTGCAGCGTTGTTGCTGTAATTCCTCTGGGTCGCATTCTTTGCGCTGGAGGGCGGTGGCTGATCGGTGTAATGAATCCCGCCATCGGCATCAACCCAGCGATAAAAAGGGGCTGCAACTACGGGAAGGGCCAGCAAGGTCAAAATCAACGGTGCAAGTTTCATGGCATGAGTTGGTTGTCTAAACAAGTGTTTAACGGCCAGCTTCAGGAAAAATTCAGGCCATGCCATTATGCCGCAGAAGGGCATCGATGGTGGGCTCACGCCCGCGGAAGGCCTTGAATGAGTCAATGGCCGGCCGGGCACCGCCCTGGGCGAGGATCTCGCTCCAGAAACGGTGGCCTACTTCGGGATTCAAAACGCCGTTTTCCTCGAACAGGGCATAGGCATCAGCGGATAGTACTTCCGCCCACTTGTAACTGTAATAGCCTGCCGCATAGCCGCCGGCGAAAATGTGCGAGAAGTTGTTGGGGAAACGGTTGTAGTTGGGGGGCAGGACAACTGCGACCCGTTCGCGAATGCCATTCAACAGGTCGAGCGCGCTTTTGTCACCATCCGGGTTGAAATCGCGGTGCAGATGCATGTCGAACAGTGAAAACTCCAGTTGGCGCATGGTCTGCATGCCAGCCTGGAAATTCTTGGCTGCCAGCATCTTGTCGAACAGCTCGCGTGGCAGCGTTTCGCCGGTGTCCACATGTTTTGCCATGTGGCGCAGCACATCCCATTCCCAACAGAAATTCTCCATGAACTGTGAGGGCAGCTCTACAGCATCCCATTCCACACCGTTGATGCCGGAAACGCCAAGGTCCTCGATGCGGGTCAACAAGTGGTGCAGGCCGTGCCCGAATTCATGGAACAGGGTGATGACTTCGTCATGCGTGAATAGCGCCGGTTTGTTGCCGATGGGGGCTGTGTAGTTGCAGTTGAGATAAGCAACCGGTGTCTGTATTGCATCGCCCTTGCGGCGGCGGGTGATGGCGTCGTCCATCCATGCTCCGCCACGCTTGCTGGGGCGGGCGTAGAGGTCGAGGTAAAACTCGCCGATTTTCTGGCCGGTGTGGTCGCTAACATCAAAGAACTTCACATCCGCGTTCCAGGTTGGTGCCTTGGCTGCGCGGATGTCCAGGCCGTAGATGGTTTCCACAACCTTGAACATGCCGGCCAGCACATTGGGCTCGGCAAAGTATTGCTTCACCTCGTTGTCGGAAAAGCTGTAGCGCGCCACGCGCAATTTTTCACTGGCGTAGGCGATGTCCCAAGCCTGCAGTTCATGTAAGCCCAGTTCTTTTGCGGCAAATTCGCGAAGCTCATTCATGTCGCGTTCGGCATAGGGTTTGGCGCGTGCGGCAAGCTCATTGAGAAAATCGAGCACCTGATCCGGCGTTTCTGCCATCTTGGGCTCCAGCGAAACTTCGGCGTAGTTGTTGAAGCCCAGAAGCTGGGCGGCCTCGCGGCGCAGCTTGACGATGTCGCGAATGAGGCTGGTGTTGTCGAGTTTCCCCGGCCCGAATTCCGATGCACGAGTGACATAGGCTCGGTAGATGGTTTCGCGCAAGTTCCTGTTTTCTGCGTACTGCATTACCGGCAGGTAGGAAGGCATGTGCAGGCTGAGTTTCCAGCCCGCCTTCCCATCGGCTTCGGCCATTGCACGAGACATTTCCAGCACGTCTTCTGGCAGACCGGAAAGCTCCTGATCGGTCTCGACGTAGTGAGCAAAGGCGTTGGTTGCGTCGAGCAGGTTTTCCTCAAACCTTGCTGAAAGAGCCGCCATTTGTTGCTGGATTTCCATAAAGCGTTTCTTGTCGGCTTCGGGCAGCTCCGCGCCGCCCAAACGGAAATCGCGCAATTCGTTGTCGACGATTTTCTTTTGTGCTGCTGACAACTGGTTGAAGGCTGATGAGTTGTTCAGCGCCTTGAATTTTCGAAACAGACCTTCGTGCTGACCCAGTTCGGCATAGTACTGAGTAATTTTGGGCAAGTTTTCGTTATACGCCTCGCGAAGTTCCGGCGAGTCCATCACGCTGTGGAGGTGTGAAATTTGGCCCCAGGCTCGTGAGAGATGCTCATTGGCATCTTCAAGCGGGCCAACGAAGTTTTTCCAGTCTGGATCCTGGGTGTCGGCAACGCTTTGTTCCACTATTTTGCGGCACTTCAAAAGCAATTCATCTACGGCAGGCGTAACGTGTTCGGGTTTGATGTCGGAAAAACGGGGCAGACCGGAAAAGTCGAGCAGGGGGTTCATAGAGGGAAACCTTTAAAACAGGGGTGCGAGAGAACGCAGAGAAAATCAATTGAGTCATTATAATTGGGCAGTAGACAGACGTTTCAACCCTTTATTTGACATGGTTTCAGAAATCAGCCCATTTAAGGACATTCATCCAGAATTTGCCCCGGGCGCGTGGGTGCATTCTCGCGCCACGGTAATCGGTGAGGTGAAGCTGGGGAAGGACACCTCGGTGTGGCCGGGTGCGGTAGTGCGCGGCGATGTAAACCACATCCACATCGGTGAAGGCACCAACATCCAGGACAACTCGGTATTGCACGTGTCACACAAGACCGAAGCCGACCCGACCGGAGGACCGCTTGTCATCGGCAGCCGGGTAACGGTAGGGCACACCGTCATCCTTCATGGGTGCACCATCGAGGATGAGTGTCTGATCGGCATGGGTTCCATCATTCTCGACCAGGCCTTGATCAAAAAGCACGTGTTGCTTGGTGCGGGTTCTCTGGTGCCGGAGGGCAAGGTGCTGGAATCCGGATATCTCTATCTTGGTCGCCCAGCCAAGCTGGTGCGGGAACTTACGCCGGAAGAAATCGCCTATTTCAATTATTCGGCCGAGCACTACATCAAACTCAAGAACGCATACTTATGACCAAGACAAAATTCATTCTCGCCGCCCTGTTTGCCTTTTTCATTGGCGGGGCTCTGCTTTACGCCTTGATTGAAAAGCCGCATGCGCCGGCTCAAACCTTCACTACCATTACTGGCGAGAAAATCAGTCTGGCCGAACAGCGCGGCAAATTGGTTCTGGTTAACTTCTGGGCCACTTCATGTCCAGGTTGCGTCAAGGAAATGCCAGAATTGATTGAGACCTACAAGCAGTACAAGGACAAAGGNNCCCAGGACAACCAGCTTCCCTTTCCGGTGGCACTGGATATCAAAGGAGAGGCGGTAGCAGCTTTTGGTAATGTCAGCCTCACCCCGACCAGCTTCCTTATCGGCAAGGATGGCACAATCCTGGAAAAGAAAATAGGCGAACTTGATTTCGCCAAATTCAGGATGACGCTGGACAAGAATCTCGGCGTTTAGCTTCGTTCATTCCCTTATAATCACTTGCGTCGGGAAGCCAACTCCCGGCGTCTAGACCTGTTGGTCAGCAAGACGGTGTCTCGTCCAAGTTTGGCATTTCCAATAACCAAAACTTTCTTGGAGGTTTTTTCATGGACACCGCACATCAAACACGGCCGGCCCCAGTTACATTGGGCGAAGCATTCAAATATTGGCTAAAGCTCGGCTTCATCAGTTTCGGCGGCCCGGCTGGACAGATTTCCATGATGCATCAGGAATTGGTGGAAAAACGCCGCTGGATTTCCGAACATCGTTATTTGCATGCGCTTAATTACTGCATGCTGCTGCCTGGGCCTGAAGCGATTCAACTGGCAATCTATATTTCATGGCTGATGCATGGCGTGCGCGGTGCAATTGTTGCGGGCGTGCTTTTCTTCCTTCCTGCTTTCGTGTTGCTTTCGTTGCTGGCGGGTATATATCTGGCTTGGGGGGATGTGCCTCTGGTGCAGGGAATTTTTTATGGCATCAAGCCGGCGGTGGTGGCGGTGGTGCTGTTTGCAGCATGGCGCATCGGTTCACGTGCTCTCAAGAATGAGGTGCTTTGGGGGATGGCCGCACTTGCCTTTATTGGCATTTTCTTCTTTCATATCAGCTTTCCATGGATCGTGGTGGCAGCGGCTATTCTCGGCACGCTCGGTGGGAGAATCGTGCCTGCAAAATTCAAGGGCGGCGGCGGGCATGGTGCAAGCAACAAGGAATATGGCCCCGCGATCATTGATGACGATACACCCACCCCCGAGCATGCGAAATTTTCCTGGGGCAAGCTTGTGGGCACTGTTGTCGCGTTTGTTCTGATCTGGATATTTGCCTTGTTAGTATTACGCAGAGAGCAAGCGCTCACCGATATGGGAAACTTCTTTACCCGGGCAGCTTTTCTTACCATCGGCGGAGCCTATGCCGTGCTGCCCTATGTGTATCAGGGTGGGGTCGAACACTTTGGGTGGCTAACCGGCCCGCAGATGATGGACGGTCTGGCGCTGGGCGAAACCACCCCCGGGCCGTTGATCATGATCGTCACCTGGGTAGGTTATCTGGGCGGTATAGCCAAGGGTGTTGTCGGCAACCCGATTGCCGCCGGTCTGGCAGGCGCAGCGGTTGCGACGTTCTTTACCTTCCTGCCATCCTTCCTGTTTATACTCGCCGGCGGTCCATTGGTGGAAGCCACACGCGGCGAGCTCAAGTTCACTGCACCCTTGACCGGCATTACCGCGGCAGTGGTGGGTGTCATCATCAACCTGGCTGCGTTCTTTGCCTGGCATACATTTTGGCCACTAGGAACAGCAGAGGCGCCTTTTGCCGGAATGTTCGACTGGTTTCCGGTTATCGTCGCCATCGCTGCCTTTGTTGCGCTGTGGAAATACAAGGCCGATATCATGAAGGTGATCGGCGTGTGCGCGCTGCTGGGCTTGGCTTATTCTTTACTTATGTGAGAGCGAAATGGAAAACACAACCCAACCNNATGCGGAAGGCATCAAGGCGCGTTTTATCGAGGGCGGAATCGAGGCCTATAAAGCTGCAGGAAAAACACTCGCAGCGAAGAGATAGCGGACGAATTTAAAGCGCGGCTGGCAGAAGTTGTGCGCCAAGCCAGCTTGCAATACGCCGTAGCGTTCCGCCGCCTGTATGTCGACCTCTCTGGCCGAGAACCAGGAGATCGTGCGGCCCGGACAGGAAATCAAGCTCCCTGGCAGAAATCACCAGGTCCGGCTCCCAGCTCTTCAGAAAATGCTTGTACGTGTGACGGGCTTGCCCGCATTGCGCATG
>DKAU01000125.1 GCA_002450925.1 Thiobacillus sp. UBA6918
CCTGCACAATTATCTCGGCCAGGTTCTGGTAGCCAAAAAAGAATATGCAGTGGCTGAGGGCGAATTTGTACGCGCCCTCCAACTGGATGAGAATTATCTGGAAGCCTGGTTCAATGCCGGAAAGCTGTTTTTTCAAAGGATCCGCAATGCCGAAGCAATCCAGGCTTTGAGTAGGGCGCAAGTACTTGCACCTGGCGACCCCGAAATCGAGCAGATGCTCGCCAAGGCCTATTTCCTGGAAGGGAGACTTCCCGAAGCAGAAACCGAGTTGCGAAGGGGCGTGGCAGGAACATCCGTAACAGGGCGCCTTTGGCTGGCGGCTGTGTTGCATGCCCAGGGCAAGGATGACGTAGCCGGTGTGCATGAGACTGAGGCGCTGGCAGAGGGCAAGCCGGAAGAGGTGTTCGGGGCTTCGCTGGCTATCGGGGGCGCACAAGTTCATGCCGGTGATCTCAAGGCGGCTGAAATTTCATTGATGCGCGCGATTTCAATACATCCAGAAATGCCGAGACCCTATGCAGAACTGGCACAGGCGCGCAAGTTCACCCCAGAGGACGCCCCCCTGGTTGCTACCATGGAAACAATCCTTGAGAAAGCCCCTGAAGACATCAAGCGCCCTCTGGAATTTGCGCTGGGCAAGGTGTACACCGATATGGGTGATTATGACCGCTCCTTTGAGCATTATCGTGCAGGCAACGACCTGGCTCGGCGCCAAGTTCCCTACAATATTGGCCGGTTGTTTGACGAAGTTGAAAGAAAGATTGCGTATTTCACCAAGGAGCGCTTTGCGACGATGCCGCATGGTAGCGATTCCGACGTGCCCATTCTCATCGTGGGTACGCCACGTTCTGGAACGACGCTCACGGAATCCATCATCAGTAGCCATAGCCAGGTGGCGGGCGCGGGAGAGATGACTTTTTGGGGCGCGGCAATGTCACATGTCCAGCCGGGTTTCCCTGCCTCATACACTCCCGAAATTGCAAAGCAGCTTGCCCACGAATATATGTTGTTCATGCGCCAGTCCTCCGCTACGTCAGCCCATATCACCGACAAGATGCCCGGTAATTTCTCGTATCTCGGCATGATTCATGCTGTTTTCCCCAATGCCAAGATCATTCATACAAAGCGCCATCCCATTGATGCCTGCCTGTCCATTTATTTCCAGAACTTCTCTGATGAACATGAATACAAGTGGGATCTGGATAGCCTAGCTGCCTGGTATGAGCAGTACCAACGCTTGATGGCGCACTGGCGCTCTGTGCTGCCGCCCGAGATATTCTACGAAATCCAATATGAAGATCTTGTGGAAGACCAGGAAGGCGAGTCTAGAAAGCTGATGAAATTTCTTGGCCTTGAGTGGGAAGACGGCGTACTGGAGTTTCATAAACAGGAGCGCGCGATATTTACCGCCAGCAAATGGCAGGTACGTCAGCCGGTTTACAAGACTTCCAAGGACCGCTGGCGGCGTTATGAAAAGCATCTCGAGCCGTTAATGGCCCTTTTGAAATACGCCCCGTAACCGACGGGATCATATTTCATGGGCTTGTCAAAAGCCCAGACCAAGAAAATGCGAATTTTGATTTTGAATGCCCGCTATGCCCCGGAAGGCATCGGCGGCCCTGCTCATACTGCCCGATTCCTGGCAGAGCAACTGGTCGTCATGGGCCACGAAGTGACGGTCTTTTGCCGTACCCAAAAGGGCGGTGTGATTGAGGAAGATCTGGCTGGCGTTCAGGTGGTTCGGGTGGGGCTGAACTTTCCCAGAGACGCTTTGCTGGCGACTTTTGAAAAAACGCTGGAAGAGTATCGCCCGGAACTGATACATAGTCTTTTCCCACGTGAATTTCCCATGTGGGATCTGCCAGGCATTGCCTCATCCAGGGGTATCCGATTGGTGCATACACTGCTTGAATTCAACCTGCTGTGCCCAACTTCGTTTATGCGAGGCGGCCGTCCTTGCAAGACGCAATGCGATGACTGTCGGGTAGCAACTGCACCATCGAGGGGATTTGCCGACTCAGTGGATGGTGTAGTAGGTATAAGCCGTTACATGCTGGACCTGCATCAGCGCATGGGATTGTTCAGAAACACGCCCGTCCAGTCCGTGATCCACGATGCCTATGAGCCGCTCCATTCCACTGCTGTCCGTCACTCTGTTTCAGGCCCTATGCGATTGGGTTTTTTGGGTCGCGTGGAGCCCAACAAGGGTCTGGAAATGTTGTTGGACACATTGACCACAACCTTGTCCGGAAGGGATTGGACATTGGCCGTTGCGGGCAAGGGTGCGCCCGCGTATGAGACCTCCTTGAGGCAAAAATATCGTGATGAGCGTATCCGCTTTCTGGGCTTTGTCGAGCAGGGTCTATTGTTGGGCGCAATTGACATGCTCGTGGTGCCCTCGATCTGGGATGAGCCACTAGGAAGGATAGTTTTTGAGGCTTATGCGCATGGCGTACCTGTCATCGTGTCGAAGCGAGGCGGCTTGCCGGAAATGGTAGAGCCAGGTGAAACCGGTTTGCTTTTCAATCCGGATACGCCCGGCGCGCTCGCAAACGCCATAGAAGACATGATGCGCCACCCAGACCGTCTGGAAGAGATGAGTAGCAAGGCACGTCTGAAATGGGAGAAAGAATTTACCCCAGAAGCGATTGCTCGACAGTATTTGTCAGTTTACGCAAGGGTTTTGGGGGAGAGCGATCCGGCATGATATGCAAGGAATACAAATGCATTTTCGTGCACATACCAAAAACGGCAGGCCAGAGCGTGGAGTATTTTTTTCTGCGCCTGCTTGGGTTGTCATGGCAACAAAGGACCCCTTTGCTGCTTAGGTTTAATGCCGATCCCCGTCTAGGACCTGAGCGGCTTGCACACCTTACTGCCGAGGAATATGTTCGTTGCGGTCATATTGACCAGATTCAATTTGCCAGCTTTTTCAAGTTTTCTTTTGTGCGCAATCCCTGGGCCAGGCTGGTGTCGGAATACCGCTATCGGAACTACGTCAATAGAATCAGTTTCAAGGATTTTCTGACCAAAGGCCTGCCGCCTGCTGGACCCAGCGATGCATACAGGCATATTGTGCCCCAGTACGATTTTCTTCATGACTCAAAGGGACGGCTTTTGGTCGATTTTGTTGGTCGTTTCGAAAATCTTCAAGATGATTTTGACATTGTGTGTTCAAGGCTGGGCATCACCGAAAGCACTCTCCCTCATGTCAATCAGTCCAAGCCTGGCCATGGCAGCCTTGCAGGACAATCAGGTCCGGCCAGTCATTACTCGGATTATTATGACGAAGAAACAAGGGGGCTTGTGGCCACAATGTACAGCAAGGATATTGATGCCTTCGGCTATGAGTTTGGAAAATGATTTATCTTGACTGGCCCATTTCGGCCGGGATGAAATGTTTCCTGTAAGCAAGTCGCATTTGAGCCAATCTAATGATGGATAACGTTTCAAACAACAATATCGCTTTTGTTTTGTGTTCACCCAGAAGCGGGTCTACCCTGCTGATGCGCATTTTGAACGCGCATTCCAAAATAGCTTCGCCGTTCGAGATCGGGCTTCCATATCTGTTCAAGCGAGACGTCAAGGAAAACATTGTGTTGGAAAAGACAGCACTGATTTGCGGGCACCTTGGCATTGACTATGCAAAGGCCTGTGAGGAACCACGGTATTTGATGAATAGTGTGCTGGAAAAGGAAGAAAAAGAACTACTGGTGGTAAAGGACCCGCGCCATGCCATTTTTGCCCGGGAGATTCATGAACAATTCGGGGATGTGCCAATCATCCATTTGACGCGTGACGTCAGATTTGTCAGCCACAGCAATATGTTCAAGGATAAATATTTGCTGGGAATGAATCGCTGGTATGAATACAACTCCGCAATCCTGGCCAATAAAAACCTTTTTTCAAGATACTTGCGAATAAAATACGAAGACCTGACCAGTAGTACCGTTCAGACGGTTAAGCAGGTGCTTGAATTTTTGGGGTATCAGTATGAATTCGGTATGGAAAACTACTGGAATTTCAAGCATACGGATGATGCGCTTGCCCTATGGGAAGGAGGGGCGCCACAAGATTCCGAACTGCAGAATCAATTGTATAGTAACCAAATTTTCAAGGCGAATGATCGGCCGGTTCCTGATATGGTTCTGGAGTTGTATCGGCAGCGTGATTACGTCAGGCGCATGAATGAATTGTTGGGATATGCTGATTGACTAGCATGTGACTGAGCAAATGGGGCAAGTTGGATTGGCATAAAGCCAACGACCTGGAAGAAGAATTTGAAATAAATACGATGTTTTTTATTAAGGGCTGGTTGTGAAAGTCGAGTTGAACAATTCCGCGGATATGGTCATTGCCGTAACTGGGTTTAACAGTAAATTAATGATCCCGGTTGATCAGTTTATGCGGGGTGCCGGAATGGAAAATTATTCCAAGATAATTCTGTTTGACCCTCTCAGAGCCATGTTCCTGAGTGGCGTACCCGGTCATTTCGATTCTTTTTCAGACATGATCAGCAAGCTTGGTGACTTGGTAAAGCAGCATTGTCGAGGCAGGCTGATCGTATTGGGTACTTCCGGTGGTGCGCATACAGCCCTGTTGGTCGCACATTTTCTTAAGGCAGATATGTGCATTGCTTTTGCGCCCTATCCTTTCTTGAGCAAGAAAAAAATCAAAGAGGTGCAAGGCGAATCGGAAGCCGGAAGATTCCAGGATATTGTCGAACGATGCAACCGGATGACAGGCGAGGCT
>DKAU01000146.1 GCA_002450925.1 Thiobacillus sp. UBA6918
CGGCCGATGCGGCCAAAACCGTTAATGCCAACTTTGATAGCCATGTTTCAGTCTCCTAAACAAAAAATCAAAAACCAGAATCAGTATTCAAGGGTAGCCGGGGATTCCCCAGCAGCCCTCGATGAATTACAGAACGCCTTTCACCTGAGCAGCAACGTTCTCTGGAGTAAAGCCAAATTCCTTGAACAGTTGCGGTGCAGGAGCGGATTCGCCAAAGCGGTCGATGCCGACCACGGCGCCTTCTAGGCCCACGTATTTGCGCCAGAAACCGGTGACACCGGCTTCAACTGCAACGCGGGGCAAACCCTTGGGCAGGACGGAAGCCTGGTAGGCAGCATCCTGTTTGTCGAAGGCGTTGGTGGAAGGCATGGAAACCACGCGAACCGGCACACCTTCGGCAGCCAGCAATTCCTGGGCCTTGATTGCCAGTTCGACTTCGGAGCCGGTGGCAATGATCACGGCCTTGGCGCCGGCGGCGTCTTTCAGCACGTAGCCGCCCTTGGCGATGTTGGCCATGGTGGCTTCGTCGCGAGCCACGAAGGGCAGGTTCTGACGGCTGAGGATGTGGCAGGTTGGACCATCGGTACGCTCGACGGAGGATGCCCAGCCAACCAGTGTTTCCACGGTGTCGCAGGGACGCCATACGTCGATGTTCGGAATCATGCGCAGGGTTGCGGTCTGCTCCACAGGCTGGTGCGTGGGGCCGTCTTCGCCCANNCCATGACGGATCGGATGGCAGCCTTCCCAGTTGGTCAGGTTGGACCCGGTCAGGTCGGCGGAGCCGCCCACGAATTCAGGCAGTGCAGAGGCCAGCGCGTTGATGGCGATCTGCGAAGCCTTGCGGGTGGCGACGGTTTCGGCCTTGGTGTTGATGGCGGCCAGCTTGTCGGCCACGTGCTTTTTCCAGTTGATCGGCAACTCACCGTTCATGCGGCGCTCGAACTCGGCAGCTTCAGCTGGGAAGGCGGCCTTGTACTCGGCGAACTTGTTGTTCCACAAGGTTTCCAGTCCCTGGCCCTTGGTCTTGGCATCCCAGCCTTCGTAGATGTCCTGGGGAATCTCGAAGGGAGCATGTGTCCAGTTCAGGTGCTTGCGGGTGGAGTCCACTTCGGCTTGGCCCAGCGCTGCTCCGTGCACGTCGTGAGTGCCTTCCTTGTTGGGGGAACCCTTGCCGATCACGGTCTTGCAGCAGATCAGGGTCGGCTTGCCGGATTCGGCCTTGGCTTCGGTGATGGCTTTTTCGATGGCGACGACATCATGGCCGTCGACATTGGGGATCACATGCCAGCCGTAGGCTTCGAAACGCTTGGCAGTGTCGTCGGTGTACCAGTGTTCGATGTGGCCATCGATGGAAATGCCGTTGTCGTCCCAGAAGGCGATCAGCTTGCCCAGCTTCCAGGTGCCGGCCAGCGCACAGGCTTCGTGGGAAATACCTTCCATCATGCAGCCATCGCCCAGGAACACATAAGTATTGTGGTTGACGATGTCGTGGCCGGGCTTGTTGAACTCGGCGGCCAGCAGCTTTTCAGCCAGCGCCATGCCGACGGCGTTGGTAATGCCCTGTCCCAGCGGACCGGTAGTGGTCTCGATGCCGGGGGCATAGCCGTACTCGGGGTGGCCAGGGGTTCTGGAGTGCAACTGGCGGAACTGCTTGATGTCCTCGATGGACAGGTCATAGCCGGTCAGGTGCAACAGCGAGTAAATCAGCATGGAGCCGTGGCCGTTGGACAAAACAAAACGGTCGCGGTCATACCACTTGGGATTGGTGGGGTTGTGACGCAGGTGGTGGTTCCACAGCGTCTCGGCAATTTCTGCCATGCCCATGGGGGCGCCAGGGTGGCCGGAATTGGCCTTTTGTACGGCATCCACGGACAGCATGCGGATGGCGTTGGCGAGTTCGGTACGGGTTGCCATAGTTACCTCAGGTTCGAAACACTCAAAAATATAAAAAATGGACTAAAAATTCTGGGCAAATCTCCTGCACGGCTTGGCTTCATGCCGTTACCGAGGCTTGGCCGGAATTTTCAGTGACCAGTCATTTTTTTGTGAGGCACGATGGGGTGAGGCGTGCCAGCCAGGCAGGCCTTTGTGGGGCAGACGCCTGAACGGAACTCGCAATTATCCCCGAGCGATGCATTCGAAGCAAGGCTGGTTTTGGGCGTGAAACGGGGCGCAAAGCCCTTCGGGGCGCGGGAATGGAGCAAAAAGGCGCGTTAAACCGGGGTTTGGAGGGTGCTTAAAATGTTTTTATCCGCCAACACGGGCGTTTTATTTGCTTTGGGCGGATTTGAGCCACTCCTGCCATTGGTCGAAGAGATCCGGGCTGGCTGAGGCCACGACAGAACGTTCCCAGATTCCGCCCTCGTCAAACGGACCCTTGAGACAGGACAGCTTGCCGCCGGCCTCTTCCAGGATCAGGGCGCCGGCGGCGTAATCCCAGAGCTTTTGCTTGCCGTGACAATAGATATCGAAGCGACCGGCTGCCGTGTAGCACCAGTCAAGCGCTGAGGCGCCGAAGTTGCGTAGTGAAGCGTAAGGCGGTTCTGCAACCATTTTGGCAATCAGCGCCTTGGGCAGGCGCTTCGGCTCGATGCCCGCCATGGCACGGCGAAGTTTGTTGACTGGTGTGCGGATAGGCAAGGGTTCGTCATCCAGAAAGGCGCCCTCTCCACGGGCGGCGTAAAAACATTCGTTGGCGATGGGGTCGTAAACCACGCCCAGTTCACGCCGGCCATTCTTGAGCCAGGCAATGGAGATGGCGAAATAGGGGATGCCGGCGACGAAATTCGAGGTGCCGTCGATGGGGTCGATGCACCACAGGCCGTTTTCACCGGCGGCCCATGCAGTGTGCTGATCCTCTTCAGTCATTTCCTCGCCCAGCACAGGACTTGCAATGATGTCCGGTAGTGCTGCTTCAAGCGCTTTTTGTGTGGCTGCGTCGGCCTCGGTGAAGAGGCTGCCGTCATTCTTGTGGGTGTGGGCCACGCGCAGGTAACGCGGTGTGATTTCCGCACGCGCAACCTCTCGCACCAGCTTGATGACCTTTTGCAGGGATTCGTTCATTTACCTCCCTCCTTGAGAGTGGCACAAGTTTCTGAGCTTCCCGTGTCGGGGGTTAATGATGCTCGTGGCCGTGCGCATCCCCGCTTTACGGGGAACCGGCGGAACGACAGTGCTTGCGAAGCTGCACAGCGAAGCCGGTTCATTACGGCGCTCCAGCGGCGCACGTGCCGAGGCGCTGCGCTTTCGCGCCGTCTGCTTACTACTCGCATCCTTACTTCCACTTTATGGAACATCCCATGCTGGGGATTTGTTCGGCCGGGCCTTTTTGCGTTTCGGCAATTTCCTTCATGGCTTCGAACAGGTCGCGCCGCACGCCCTCGGGCGCGGTTTCCTTGCGTGATTCGTCGAATCGGCCACGATACTGCAATTCAAAATTGCGGTTGAAGCCGAAAAAATCCGGCGTGCAAACGGCACCATAGGACTTCGCTACGTCCTGGGTTTCGTCCAGTACATATGGAAAGGAGAAGCCGAAACTCTCTGACACGACCTTCATGTTGTCGAAGCTGTCCTCGGCGTATTCCGCAGGATCATTGCTCATGATGGCGATGGCATGGATGCCATGCTTTTCTTTCAACTCGGTCAAATCACGCACCAGGCGCGGGCGGATTGCCTTGACATAGGGGCAGTGGTTGCAGATGAACATGACCAGCAGGCCGTTGGGCCCCATGGCATCCTTAAGCGTGTAATGGCGGCCATCTATGCCTGGAAGATTGAATTCAACAGCTTTCCAGCCGAAGTCGCATACGGGGGTGGTCAGAGACACCATGGCTGAACCTTTGATATAAAGCGTGAATTGAACAAGCTTCCATTTTGGCCCCAAGCAAGCCATATTCAAAATAAAGCAGTTAATCGAATATAAACATGCCACGCTTCTTCGTAGACCTTCCCTTGAGCCCCGGAGCAAAGATCGACTTGCCCCCCGTTCCTGCACACCATGCCGCACGCGTACTTCGCCTGGTCAAGGGGGCCGAAGTTGTTCTGTTCAATGGCCAGGGCGGAGAATATCCCGCTGTTCTGGAATGGGTGGACAAGGATGGTGTAACGGCCAGATGCAGGGAGTGGCATGACATTGAAAGGGAATCGCCGCTCGACATCAGATTGGCGCAGGGTATATCCAGCGGCGAGCGCATGGATTACACCCTGCAGAAGGCGGTGGAACTCGGGGTGACCGCCATCCAGCCGTTGGCCATGCGTCGAAGCGTGGTCAAGCTCACAAGTGAACGTGCAACGAGACGGGTGGAACACTGGCAGGGAATCGTTATGTCAGCCAGCGAGCAGTGCGGACGCAACCATCTGCCACAGGTGGCCATGCCAATGGATATTCCGCAGTGGCTTGCAACCGCCCCTTCGGGTTTGAAGTTGTTTTTGTCCCCCGAGGCGGATTCAACTTTGAGAGATCTGGATCGGCCGCAGGGTCCCGTATGGCTTGTGGCAGGCCCGGAGGGCGGGTTTGAGCCAGAAGAGTCGACACTCATCCAGGACTTCGGTTTTATTCCGGTACGACTGGGTCCGCGCATTCTGCGAACCGAGACCGCAGCGCTGGCGACTGTTGCAGCCATGCAGGCATTGTGGGGCGATTACGGCAAATAAACCCCCTAAAGTATTTGATAGTGTGCCCGCTCAAGGTACATTGAGCACATGAAAAACAACATCACCGATTTCGTCCACTGGTTTCGTGCTGCGGCGCCGTACATCAATGCCTTTCGTGGCAAAACCTTCGTCATTGCTTTTGGGGGCGAGGTGGTTTCCGAAGGCCAGTTTGTTGGTCTGGCGCACGACATCAACCTGCTGAACAGCCTGGGTGTGCGGCTGGTGCTGGTACATGGCGCGCGTCCGCAGATCGAAGTGCAGATGCAGGAACGTGGCGCAAAGATGCAATACGTCAATGGCCTGCGGGTAACGGACGATGCCGCATTGGCCAGCGTCAAGGAAGCGGTTGGCATTGTGCGGGTGGAAATCGAGGCGCTGCTGTCCCTGGGTCTTGCCCATACTCCGATGGCGGGTTCAGACATCCGGGTCGCAGCCGGAAATTTCGTCACCGCCAAACCGATAGGCGTGCTGGACGGTATCGATCTCTTGCATACGGGCGAAGTCAGGAAGATTCACGCAGAAGCAATTCAGAAACGGTTGGATGACGGCGAGATTGTCCTGCTTTCCCCCATCGGCTATTCGCCAACAGGCGAAATTTTCAATGTCACCCTGGAAGACGTTGCCGTACACGCGGCATCGGTGCTGGCAGCCGACAAGCTAGTGTTCATGATGGATGCTGATGGTGTGCCGGCTGCCAAGGGTAAGTTGATTTCGACCCTGACAGTGGCGGAAGCCCAGAAGCTTTGCGAGAAGAAGCGCAAGGTTCAGGATGATGTGAGCTATTACCTGCCCGCTGCCGTGCAGGCCTGCAAACAGGGCGTGAAGCGCGCACACCTGATTTCGCGCCATCGTGACGGAGCCCTGCTCGCAGAACTGTTCACCCGCGAAGGGGTGGGTACGCTGATTACCCCTACTCCGCTCGAAACTATTAGGCAGGCCACCATTGACGATGTAGGCGGCATCCTCAACCTGATCGAACCGCTGGAGCGCGAGGGCATACTCGTGCGCCGTTCCCGGGAACTCCTGGAGATGGAAGTCGATCGGTTCCTGGTGCTGGAGTCTGACGGCATGGTGCTGGGCTGCGTGGCGCTTTACCCCTTCCCCGAGGCGAAGGCCGCTGAAATGGCCTGCCTCGCCGTTCACCCCGAGTTTCGTCGGCGCGGGTTGGGCGACCGCCTGCTGGAGGCGGCGCAGGTGCTTGCAAGGAAGAAGCGCATGAAGGAATTGTTTGTTCTGACCACACGGGCCGAACACTGGTTCGAAGAGCGGGGTTTTGTCGAAACCAAGCCCGAGGCCCTCCCACGCCGCAAACAGGTACTTTATAACTACCAGCGCCGGTCCAAAGTTCTTCGCAAGATTGTCTAGAATTAAATCAAATTAAAGACGTCGCGAAAGGGCGGCGTTAATACAAAAAAGGCTTAAAAGCCACTTGCGGAGATTGCTGTAATGTCTATTGCCCGGGAAATAACCGTGCGCGCCTTGTCGCGCATTATTGCCCCCCTGTTTCTGTTGGCTGGGTGGAGCACGCCCTCTTTGGCCGACCATGGCCTGAAGTTCGGTGTTTTCCCCAATCTCTCCGCACGCGTCATGGTTGAAACCTATCAGCCCCTCGCAAATTACCTGGCGGATGCGCTAAAAAGGCCGGTTACCCTGGAAAGCGCGCCGGATTTTCATACCTTCAACCAACGCACCATGGACGGTGAATATGATGTGCTGCTTACCGCACCTCATCTGGCCTGGATTGCGTGGAAAGATGCGAAGTACCAGCCTGTTTTGACCTACGAGGAGCCCGCGAAGGGATTTTTGATTGTCAGGGCGGACAGCTCATATCAGAAAATCGCCGACCTCAAGGACAAAACGATTGCGATGCCAGACCCGCTTGCGGTGGTCAATATACGCATGGAAAAAATTCTCGAGAAGGAAGGCCTGAAGCTGGGCCAGGACTTGAAGAATGTTGATACAGGGTCGCATACCAACGCCGCCACTCATGTTTATCAGGGTCATGCAGATGCTGCCGTGGTTGGCGTGCTGGCGTTTCAGCGTCTGGCAAAAGAAGTGCGGGACAGCATGCGCATCATCGCCGAAACACCGGCCATGACAAGCCATGTATTTCTTGTGCACAGGCGAACTTCGGGCAAAGATGAAAGAGCAACACAACGGGCGATAGAGGCATTTACGCAAAGTGAAGCAGGCTTGGCCTTTCTGAAAAAGGGTGGTTTTGGCGGAGTGCGCCCCCTGAAGAAGGGTGAATTGCAGGTGATGGAAGCTGACGCCCAGGAACTCAAACACCGCCTGGAAACAACTGCCGGCATGTAAACGATGAAACGTCCCGGCCTTCGCACTCGGTTGTTGTTGAGTATCCTGTTGGTGCAGGGTCTTCTGCTCGGTGCCCTGGCTTACAACAGTGGCCGGTTGATTGATCATGCAATCGCCAGCCAAATCGAACATCGAGTAGAAGACATCGGACGCCTGCTTTCTGCGGCTCTGGCAGTGCCCATGTTGCAGCGTGATTATGCGGCTGTCGACGATGAGGTCAGGGATATCAGCGTTGATTCTGACCTGGCTCATTTGAAGGTGATTGATCGAACTGGTTATGTGGTGGCGGAATTTGGCCGCCCGGCGGACGGGGCGCCGCGGTTTGATTCGAAAAACCCGATCATGCTGGGTAATCAGCATTACGGCATCATTGAGTATGGCCTTTCTGGTTCCGCTATTCAGTCTGCGCGTCAAGAAGCATATACGCAAAGCGTAATCCTTGCCCTGGGAGCATTTGTCGCCAGTTGGATCCTGCTTTTCCTGGGCGCGGTTTGGGTTTCACGCCAGTTCAGGATCCTAGCTAAAGCAAGCACGCAGATAGCAGAAGGCGATTACACGGCAAATATCCCTTTGCAGGGCGAACCTGAGCTTGATCAACTGATTAACGCCTTCAACCGCATGAGCGAGTCGGTGGATACCAAGGTGCGGGAGCTTCAGGAAAGTGAAGAGCGCTTCCACACCATTGCAGACTATACCCATGACCTTGAATTCTGGCTTTCGGTGGATGGAAAGCTGCTGTGGATTAATCCCTCGGTGCAACGCATGCTGGGTTATAGCGTAAGTGAATGCATGGAAATGCGGGGTTTCCCGCTCAATATTGTCCATGCGGAGGACAGGGCAAGCGCCGAACCCATGTTACGCGAGGCCATGAGCGGCTCGGTTGACAGCGGATTTGTCTTTCGTGCTGCCCGCAAGGACGGAAGTACGTTCTGGGCCTCGGCAAGCTGGCTGCCAATTTATGACGCGGAAGCAAACTGCACCGGAATCCGGGCCAGCATCCACAATGTGGATGCACTGAAGGTTACGGAAACATCGTTAAGGCAGGCCGTATCCAGGCTGAGGCTGGCTGAAAGCCTGCAGTTGCACTACCTGGAGGAATCCGAGCAGGAGAGGGCAAGACTGATCTCCCTGTTGTCAGCCATGAACCTGGGGATTCTTTTTGTCGGACCGGATGGATTGGTGAGTTATCACAATCCTGCATTCAAAGAGATGTGGTCAATCGACGATTCGCAGGCGTTGGTTGGACGTGAGGCCAAAGAGGTTTTGCTGAGCACGACAAATATGCTCGCTCGGCCGGATCAGTTTTCCAAGCATTTGCTTTCGGTTCTGGAAACCCGCGAGGTGTCGGACACTTTTGAGATCCAGCTAACCGACGGACGGATTTTTACAGAACTGGATTTTGCGGTTCGCGACAAGAGCGGGCGCTTTGTCGGGCACTTGTGGATTTACGAAGACGTGACCAGAGAGCGTCAGACTGCTGAGCAGCTCATTTATCTTGCCGAGCGCGATCCCTTGACCGGTCTTTACAACAGACATCGTTTCCAGTCTGAGCTCGAACGCCTGATTACCGAAACCGAGCGCCGAGGCGAGCGTTGCGCCGTGATCTTCTTTGATCTGGACGAATTCAAGGGCATTAACGACACCTTTGGCCATCGCGCAGGCGACGCCTTGCTGATCAGGGTTGCAAGCGAGGTGGGCACTCTGGTTCGTCGCAATGAAATTTTCGCTCGCCTGGGCGGAGACGAGTTTGCCATTCTTTTGCCCAATGTGCGCGAGCGTGATGCGGAAGTGCTGGCTGAGAGGGTTGTCAGAGCCGTGGCGCAAATTCCTTTCCGTTATGAGGGACGAAGTCTTCGACTGACCTCAAGCCTGGGCGTTGCCTATCTGCCGGATCACGCTGCCGATGCGGACGAATTGGTAGCGAAGGCCGATATTGCCATGTACCAAGCAAAGCAGGCCGGGAAAAACACTTGGCGCGTATTCCGGCCGGATTCGGAAGCCAGCAGGGTTACGATCGAACGCTTGAGCTGGAATGAGCGTATAGGCAATGCATTTGACCGCGGTCTTTTCAGGCTGCACTTCCAAGGCATTTACACATTGCCAGACAAGAAACTGTCTCATTGTGAAGCACTGATACGCATGGTGGACGAGCGCAATCCTGAAGTCCTCATCATGCCTTCGCACTTTATCCAGATCGCAGAAAAAACGGGGCGCATCGTTGAAATCGATCGCTGGGTAATCAGTGAGGCGGTCAGAATGCTGGCCGAGGCCCCGGCTGCTGCAAGTATTGCCGTGAATATTTCTGCGCGTTCCCTAGGGGAGCCAACACTAAGCCAGTTTATTGCCGACACATTGCAGTTGCAACGCGTAGAGCCACGGAGATTGATCGTGGAGTTGACGGAAACGGCGGCGGTGGCTGACTTGCACGACGCGCAACGCCTGATTGAGGCACTGAGGCAGATTGGCTGCGGCGTCTGTCTGGATGATTTTGGCACCGGCTTTTCATCATTTGCCTACCTCAAGCACCTGCGCGCAGACACGATCAAGATCGATGGACTTTTTATCCGGAATCTCCATCACGATGAGGACAATCAGGTCTTTGTCCAGGCAATTGCCAACGTGGCAAAAGGCTTGGGAAAAAGTGTGGTCGCAGAATATGTAGAGAATGAAAAGACATTCAATATGCTCAAGGAGTTTGGGGTCAATCTAGCGCAAGGCTATTATCTGGACTTGCCATGCAACAAGCTGCCTTCGGGCAATAGAAATTAATCAATCGGGCGCTTTATAAATCATGCGTGAAGTTTTAATCATTGGGCTGGGTCAGCTCGGGAGAGTTTTTGCGGGTGGGCTGCTGCGCACAGGTTGCTGTGTCATCCCTGTTAACCGTGGTGATGACATGATGGCGCTTGCAAACGCGCATCCGAAACCAGATCTGGTTTTGGTGGCGGTAGCGGAACCGGATCTGCACAATGTTTTGGCAGCGTTGCCCGCGGCATGGAATAGCAGGGTTGCGTTGATTCAGAACGAACTGCTGCCGAGCGACTGGGAAAAGCATGGCTTGGAAAACCCTACCGTGATTTCGGTTTGGTTTGAAAAGAAAAAAGGCACGGATGCCAAGCCGCTTATTTCATCCCCGGTGGCAGGTCCCGGTGCGGGCATGCTGGTTCAGGCGCTGAGTTCCATCGATATCCCGGCAAGGGAAATAGAGAGCGGTGATGAGTTGCTGTATGAACTGGTTCGCAAGAACGTTTATATCCTGACCACGAACATAGCCGGTTTGAAAACGGGCGGGACTGTTAGCGAGCTATGGCAGCTCCATCAAGACTTTGCGCGGCAGGTGGCCGATGAGGTCATGGATATCCAGGACTGGTTGACGGGAGCCAGACACGATCGCGAAAAGCTGATTGTCGGCATGTTGGAAGCGTTTGATGGTGACCCCGATCACGGCTGTACCGGCCGGTCTGCGCCTGCCAGGCTGGCTCGCGCGTTAGAACATGCAGATTCTGCCAAACTCGAAGTGCCAATATTGCGCGCCTTGCGGCAATGAGCCGCCTGATTTTTATGGCCTTGTTGTTGACGGGCAGTGTGCAGGGAGAGCCGGTCAAGTTTGGCGATGCGTTACATGCCAAGTTTCACCATGATCGCTGTCTGTCCTGCCACCAGTTCAACAGGCTGAAAAACAATGGCCGCGCATACTTTTCGCATCGATCACGATACTTGTGCAGCCAGTGTCATGCCCCTGCGTTGATAGGACTCAAGAACAGCATGTGGCTTGCACCCGAAGCAAGGCTTGATTACACCGGTCTTGATGACGAATCCACGTGCGAAATGATCAAGTCAAATCTCGGTGGCAACAAGGATGGAATCTTGAAACACCTGCTTGAAGATGGCCGGATTCGATGGGCTGTTGAATCCGGCATGACGCCCGGCGGCCAGAAGGAAACGGTTCCCGGCGGCTATCCGGAATGGGAAAGGGACGTCAGAGCTTGGGTGTCGGACGGGATGCGATGCAAGTAATGGCTTGGCTGGCTGAATGTTTCACTTCAGCCGAGAGCGGCTTGGTTACCTAGACCGCAATCATTTCAAAGTCTTCTTTGCGCCCGCTACACTCGGGGCACGTCCAGTTCATGGGCACGTCTTCCCACCGGGTGCCGGGAGCAATACCGTCCTGCGGCCAGCCTTTTTCCTCGTCGTAGATGAAACCGCACAAAAGGCACATCCAGGTTTTGTATTCGGGGGTGTCGCTCATAATAAGGGTCTTGCTGATATGGGATAAAATGAGCCTTGTATTCTAAACCAGACGCGATTCCGCGCTCCAGGAAAGTTTCATGCCTCTTAGCCCTCCGATGGTTCTTACGTTCGCCGCATCTGATCCGACCAGTGGTGCCGGCATGCAGGCCGACATCCTGACGCTTGCCAGCATGGGCTGCCACCCGCTGTCGGTAGTGACGGCTATCACCATACAGGACACTGCGGGTGTTGATGCCGTTTCCGCTGTTGATCCTGATTGGGTGGCCGACCAGGCGCGCATGCTGCTTGAAGACATGCCTGTGGATGTATTCAAGATAGGCCTGTTGGGCAGCGTGGAGAACATTACGGTGATTGCGGAGATCCTTTCTGATTATCCCGATATCCCGGTGGTGCTTGATCCTGTNNTGTGTACAACGTGCTGTATGGCACACAAGGCGTAATCCAGACCGATACATGGGACAGGCTGCCCGGCAGTTACCACGGATCGGGATGCACCCTGGCTTCAGCTATTGCTGCAAGTCTTGCGTTCGGGAATGAGTTGCCGCGCGCCGTCAAGGATGGACAAGACTTTGCCTATGAAACGCTAAAGGCCGCATTTAGGCCGGGGATGGGACAATACATTCCGGACCGGTTTTTCTGGGCACAGGAAACGCCCGTTCAGGGTTCATCCTGATGGCCTTGTTTCCGTCGGGCGTGTACGCGCTAACGCCTGAGTGTGCCGATACATCCCGGTTGCTACAGATTGTGGAAGCAGCTTTGAGAGGTGGTGTGGCGTCAGTTCAGTANNTGCTATCAGAGTCTTGATCTGGCGCAGCAAGCAGAGGCTGCGAGCGCGGACTATGTGGCATTTGGGAGCTTCTATTCCTCCCCAACCAAACCTCAGGCAGTACGTGCGCCTTTGCAGCTTTTGCATGATGCAAACAAGTTGAGTGTGCCGGTAGTGGCGATTGGCGGCATAACATTGGAAAATGCACCCATGCTGATCGAGGCGGGGGCGGATGCCATTGCCGTCATCACGGCACTTTTTGATGTCGCGGATATTGAAAAAGCAGCGCAAGAACTTAACCAATTGTTTGAATTTGAATCGGAAGACTGATGGATCGCAATCACACCCTATTTGAAGAATCCCAGAAATACATTCCTGGCGGCGTGAACTCGCCGGTGCGCGCGTTCAAGTCCGTGGGCGGTGTGCCGCGATTTTTCTCTCGCGGCGAAGGCGCTTATTTNNCTGTCCTTTGGCGCACCGACTGAAATTGAACTGGAAATGGCCGAGTTGCTGACCAACCTGCTGCCCGGTTTTGAAAAAGTGCGGCTGGTCAGCTCCGGCACAGAAGCCACCATGAGTGCCATTCGGCTGGCGCGCGGATTTACCGGGCGTACCAAGATCATAAAATTTGAGGGCTGCTACCACGGCCATGCTGATCTCCTGCTGGTGAAAGCAGGTTCCGGTGCTCTGACTTTCGGCAACCCGACATCCGCCGGCGTGCCTACAGAAGTGGCGGCCCAGACCCTGGTGCTCGATTACAACGATCTTTCGGGTGTAGAGCGCACCTTTGACAAAATAGGCAGCGAGATTGCCGCCGTCATCGTCGAACCGGTGGCGGGCAACATGAATCTTGTGCAGCCGGCTGCCGGCTTTCTCGAGGGCTTGCGCGAGCTGTGTACCAAGCATGGTGCGGTGCTGATTTTCGACGAAGTCATGACCGGTTTC
>DKAU01000120.1 GCA_002450925.1 Thiobacillus sp. UBA6918
CGGGTTATGAGCCCGACGAGCTACCGGACTGCTCCACCCCGCGTCCGAAGAAGCGGAACTATAGCAAGTATTTCGCGGCCGTGTCAACAAAATACAACACCCAGAACTCGGGCTTGCTGCTTATCCGGCTTGCCCGAATAATTCAACCGAACAAGCCACTCAGGCCAGAGGTCCCTTGATGTTTCCAGCCTTCAATTTGTCTCGACTTCCGCGCATTATTTTTGGTCAGGGAGCGCGTGTCCAATTGCCCACTCTCCTTTCTTCCTACGGGCGTCGACTGCTACTGGTATCCGGTGCCAGTCATTTCCAGGCCGGCCCCCACTGGGAGGAAATTCAAACAGCACTGAAAACCGCCGGATTAGGCTGGGACATGCTGACAGTGGATGGGGAACCCTCCCCCCAATTTGTGGATGAGGCTGTTCGCAATTGCCGGGGCAGCAACTACGATGCCGTAATCGGTATTGGTGGCGGTAGCGCCCTTGATGCCGCCAAAGCGATAGCCGGTTTGCTGAAACCGGGCAACTCCGTTATGGATCATCTTGAAGGCGTTGGGCCAGAACTGCCATACCAAGGGCCTGCCACACCGTTTGTTGCGTTACCCACTACAGCGGGCACCGGATCGGAGGCAACAAAGAATGCGGTGTTATCTGTACGTGGTCTTGATGGCTTCAAGAAGTCTTTCCGGGACGACAAACTGATGGCGGAAATCGCTCTCGTTGATCCAGATTTGTTGTCAACATGTCCACCGCAAGTCATCGCCGCAAACGGGATGGACGCCTTCACACAACTGCTTGAGTCCTATGTTTCGACAAAAGCCAATCGGTTTACTGATGCCCTGGCCTGGTCAGGCATGAAAGCGGCAAGAAATTCCCTGTTGGATTGGTATAGAAACGGGCCTCAAGCCCATGAGTCACAAGCGGGTATGGCTTATGCAGCCCTGCTTTCAGGCATTACGCTCGCCCAGGTTGGGCTAGGCAGCGTACATGGATTGGCCTCTCCGCTTGGTGCATTCTTCCCCATCCCACATGGCGTCGTTTGCGGCACGCTGGTGGCGGAAGCGATCGCCATGAACATTCAGGCTCTGCAAGCACGCGGAGAAAATAAAACAATGTTACTTAAGTACGCTCAGGCAGGCCGGATGCTGGCACATGATGTTCATCTTTCAGACGAGGAAGCCCTTGGCAATCTGGTGGAAATTTTGAACAGATGGACAGCAGAAATGCAACTACCGAAATTGTCCAGCTATGGTGTTACGTCCTCTGACATTCCAAGACTTGTCAGCAACAGCAGAGGTAGCAGCATGAAAACCAATCCCATTGTGCTCACTGATGAAGAAATAGGAAAAATACTAATAAGCCGAATCTAGCCCTAAGGCTCAACGTATTGCCGACCGATATAGATAGGAATGTTGGACGGGAGTTGGCAATGAATGGTGCCGGTATGATTTTTCTGGTGGTTCTATCCGTAGTCTTTATCTACGCCATATTCACCTATAACCGCCTGGTCGGTCTCAAACACGGGATTGGCAAGGCCTGGTCCAATATAGAAGTCTTGCTCAAGCAAAGGCATGATGAGTTACCCAAGTTGGTTGATGCTTGCCGTCAATATATGCAGTTCGAGCAAGAAACTCTGGAAAAAGTCATGCAAGCCAGAAACATGGTTTTGCAAGCCCAGCAGAAACATGACATAAAAGCCTTGGGCGAAGCTGAAGGTGCTCTTCGCATGGGTCTTGAGCATCTTTTTGCAGTTGCCGAGGCGTATCCTGAGCTCAAAACCAATGAGACTTTCATGCACTTGCAGGCCCGCATCAGTGGTCTGGAAGATGCGATTGCCGACCGGCGTGAGTTCTACAATGATTCGGCAAACCTTAACAATGTGGCCATTGAGCAGTTTCCTGATGTCATCGTTGCGCAACTGGCTGGTTTTCGCCCCTACAAACTCTTGAAATTCGCCTCGAAGGAAACTTCCGACATTGACGTCAACTCTCTTTTCAAGAGGTAAGGCATGTTCGCCGACTGGCGACACACCTACGCCAATATCGCCTTAACAGGCGGGAATCTTTTCTTTCTGGTCATCGTTGCGAAATACCCAACACCTACAGGTTTGATGCTTGCATCCTGCTTGATAGGCACAAGCAGCTTTTTTGCCTGGTACGCAAATCTTCGTCGTTATCGTACGATAGCGGACACCCCGACTTCCAGAGTCAATTCCGCGCCACAGGGCTATATCGAACTCGTTGGCAAGGGTGTATATCCCGATGGCAAAAGCCCACTAACCAGCCCGGTCAGCAGCCAGCCCTGCCTGTGGTATCGATATCTTGTTGAAACGAAAACCGGCAACAAGTGGCATCGTGTAGATTCAGGCACATCGAACGAGCAATTTGGTTTGGATGACGGCACAGGTCTGATGCTGATTGACCCAGCCAATGCCGAGGTCATCACCTCCAACAAACATGTCACCAAAAAGAGGCATTCTCGTCATACTGAATGGCTTCTGGTTGATGGGGAAATCCTTTATGTGATTGGAGAACACCTGACACAAAGCGGTTCAACAGCCGATTTAAATTTACGTAATGACGTATCCGATTTGCTTGCCGAATGGAAACGGGACAGAGTGGGCATTATGAAGCGATTTGATCTTGATGGAGACGGCAAAATCAGTATTGATGAATGGGAAGCAGCACGAAAAGCTGCAAAAAATGAGGTCGACAGGGCGCATCTGGAATTAAGGCTTCAAGCCGGCAGCAGCATAATCAGGAAACCAAAAGAAAGGCTTTTTCTGATTGCCAATCGGCCACCCGGCCAATTGATGTCAAGATACCTGTTCTGGGCGTGGACACATTTAGGCCTTCTCGTCATCGCCAGTCTAACGGTTGCCATCGTCCTTTAAAATTTTTATTACCAATTTGCGCTTTCTGTTTCTATAGTTTGTATCAAGGAGGCAAGGAAAATGAGCAATCAAGTGATTCCTGAAACACAGTCTGATTACGATCACACTCGCATCATTGAAAGACCTGACGGTTTCTATTGGGTAGACAAAGACACCAACGGCGAGTACGGTCCTTTCGAAACCCTTGTGGCCGCGGTTGAAGACATGGAGTACAAGGCTGACAGCGATTACGAACCTGCCGAAACCCTGCAAGAGGCTGAAGAGGAACTTGGGATTTCAGACTGGATCGACCCAGATACCGGCCTGCCGGCGGAGGAATCTTTAACCCACTTGAGTGATCAATAAATTTAAAGGGCCGTTAGGCTCTGTTTTTATGGTGCGGACTCGAACTCGACAAATGCACGATTCATGTTGGTGCGGTGAAGGTCAGCGTAATTCTCCAGGTGTTTGAAGGCTGGTAGATCCATGTAGCGGTTCAACACCTCGCTCATGGGTTCCATCTCCTTCGCGGCAGCGCCCACCTTTTCAGCAAGGAATTCGT
Source organism: Thiobacillus sp. UBA6918 (assembly GCA_002450925.1). Taxonomy (GTDB): domain Bacteria; phylum Pseudomonadota; class Gammaproteobacteria; order Burkholderiales; family Thiobacillaceae; genus UBA6918. Next base: position 3,431 of record DKAU01000120.1, read on the forward strand.
AATAATCACCTGTTTCAAGCTGCGCCTGAGCGAGATCGCAGACGCGGCCATGTCCTGGTACGATACTTGCGGGTTTCAATGCTGCCAGTGCATGAAATGCCTTTTGACTGTTTCTCACGCTTGACCAGGGTAGTACACCCAACAGCCGATCGACAAAAACCAGGTCTCCACTGAACATCACCTTGTTCTTAGGCAACCATACCCAAGCATCACCTGGAAAATGCGCATTGGTATAAGCCAGCTCCAATTCCTCGCCGCCCAATACCAGCTTGGCGGGATCGCCATCCAGCGTCTTGGATGCTGGCAAGGGCTTTGTCCCTCGCATGTGCTCGCCAAGAAAACGCTTCATGCTATCCATTTGCTGAGTCGCGTACTCTGACTGAGTCTGGGCGGTACGCCTCATGGCAATCACTTGCGCGCCTTGGCTGGCGAAATAATCATTCCCTAGCCAGCGATGATCCTGGCTACCCGTGTTAATGACCCAGCGTATCGGTTGCTTGGTCACCTTGGCAATGGCAGCGGCTAGTTTCTCCGCGCCAAGGCGGCTGGCACCCGAGTCGACAAGAATCACACCCTTGGGTGTAACAATGAAACCAGAATTGGCATTGAGGCCATCATTTTCAGCGCTGCGCTGACCGAGCGGGCCGATGATGGCGTAAATATTGTCAACCACCTTTTCCGCCTTGGGCTCATACGCATGCACGGACGTTACTGTCAGCGCCAATATTAAAAACAGTGGAGTCAGAAGTATCCGCATTTTGTTCTTCATTTAAGTCTAAATCCGGCATGACAGGCCACGCAGCTCGCGCTGACCTCACTCAATGCGCCCAGCGCACGTGGAAGATCCTTGGTAACCGCAGCCTCCTGGGCGACCACGGCAAACCGGCTTGCAGCTTTGTGCATCGCCGTCCCGACATCCTGCATGGCCTTGGGCATGAAGCCTGCAATATGGCTCGCGCCATGAGCATCAAGTGAGCTCATGCCAAGGCGTTTTTCAGAGGTTTCTGCGGCCATGTCATACTTACCCTCAGCAAGGCTGGCCTGTATCTCATGTAACGCCAAAAGGTGATCACGCATATTGGCGAGCGTATGCGCCCTCATCATGGCTGGCATTTCGACGGCGATGCGGCTGTCATCCTCAGCCGCCAAAGGGAAAGAAGCAGCCAGAAGGCCAAGAAATATCAGAGAAGATTGAAATGTTTTGATCATGTCGATTAGGCAGGTATTGATCTGAGGCCTCTTTCGTACCATTTTTTACTGCGGTTTACTAATCTTACAACCAGCAGCATCACCGGCACTTCAATCAGCACACCGACCACGGTAGCCAGAGCCGCACCCGACTGAAAACCGAACAACGCGATAGCCGCCGCAACTGCGAGTTCAAAAAAATTGGATGCACCGATTAGTGCAGACGGACAGGCAACGGTGTGCTTTTCGCCTACTTTCCTGTTTAGCCAATAAGCAAGCGCCGAGTTGAAGAACACCTGTATCAGAATAGGCACGGCCAAGAGGGCAATGATCACCGGTTGAGCGATGATTGCCTCTCCCTGGAATGCAAACAGCAGCACCAGCGTCGCCAAGAGTGCAAGGATGGAAAGGTGGCCGAGCATGGCTAGGGTTGAGTCAAACGAGCCCTTGCTCCGGTTCAACAAAGCCTTGCGCCAGACCTGCGCAAAGATCACGGGGATCACGATGTAGAGAACCACCGAGGTGAACAGCGTGTCCCACGGTACAACGATTGAAGACAGTCCCAACAGCAGGCCAACGATAGGCGCAAAGGCAAAAATCATGATGGCATCGTTTAGTGCCACCTGCGACAGCGTGAAATAGGGATCGCCGCCGGTAAGACGGCTCCACACAAACACCATTGCCGTGCAAGGCGCAGCAGCAAGCAAAATCAAACCCGCGACATAACTGTCTAGCTGTTCAGCCGGCAGCCAGGATGCGAACCAATGCCGGATAAAAATCCATGCAAGTAACGCCATGGAAAACGGCTTCACCGCCCAGTTCACGAACAGCGTTACGCCGATGCCTTTCCAGTGTGATTTCACCTGATGCAAGGCACCAAAGTCGATCTTCATCAGCATCGGAATGATCATCACCCAGATCAACAGCCCAACCGGGATGTTCACATGCGCCACTTCCATGCGCCCCAGCGCCTGAAACGGTGATGGCGCCAACTGACCGAACACGACACCGGCAAAAATGCACAGCGCCACCCACAACGTAAGCCAGCGCTCAAACACACTCATCGGCGCACCGGCAGCCTGCTGGGCGGTTACCTCACATTGAGCGCTCACGCCAGTTCCAGTTTTTCACTTACGGCCTTAATCAAACGTTGGCGAATGTCATCGCGCACGGCAATAAAACTCTCCAGCGACTCGCCGTGAGGATCATGAAAAGGCAAATGGATGCTGGGAACAGGTCTGGGGAAAATGGGGCAGGTTTCTTTTGCGTTGTCACACACCGTTACTACAAGATCGATCTCCTGATTCATTACTGCGTCAACGTCCTTGGGATACAAACCCTGCACATTCAAGCCTGCGAGCTTCANNGCCATCTGTGAGCGACATGAATTGCCGGTGCACAGAACCAGAACAGTTTTTTCCAACATGTTTATTCCATTACTTGCTGGTTGTGAAATTCCTTTGCAATTGCACGAAGGAAACCTGCGAAGGTATAGGGGCACAGCATGCGGATCCCTCGGCTGCCTTCTCTCCAAACACGGGCACCCGGCCCAAAGTATGGAAACCTTCCCAGGCAATGCCTGCAGGATCCAATGTCCAGTACTTGTCAGACTCGGCGTAACAGCATGCCGTCCCTTTCTGTTCAACAACCGGACCGGAAGCCGCATTCAGGCGTTCATGCAACAAATCCAGCTCTTCTTCCGAGTCAGCCTGAAATCCAAGGTGGTCCAGGCCTGCTTTTCCAGACCGTGTGGATATGGCGAAATTGATGCGAGGTTCTTCCAGCATCCACTTTGCGTACCCTGCTTCCACAACTGTTGGTTTCGTATCAAACAGACCCGAATAGAAGAAAATTGCCGCATCGAGATCGGTAACTCCTACATGCACATGAAATCGTTTCATCAGGCTTGTTCCTTATTGCAAAAATTATTGGAAATACATGCTGTTCCCTGACAGCAGTTTTCAGTCAAATAAGATACCAGCCCATTCATGACATCGTAATTTGCCGTGTAATAGACAAACCTTCCTTCCTGGCGGCTGCTTACCAGTCCGGCGTGGCTAAGTTCCTTGAGATGGAACGAAAGCGTGGGTGCAGGTATTTGAATAGCCTCGTTGATCTGACCTACAGCCAATCCACCCGAACCGGCCTGGACAAGCAGGCGAAATATGCCCAAACGGGTTTCGTGGGCCAAAGAAGCCAAGGCTTTAACTGTTTCTAACAATTCCATGTTTCTATAATCATGGAATTGTTGTTGGGCGTCAAGCCCCAAAGACAAATTTCTACAACCAAATCATCAAGCCGGTCTCAAAGGGATGGGTTTGTAATTCGTGCCATGGATACATGCGAATACGGTAATCAAGCTTTCCGCAGACCTCTGGGGTAATTTCCAGTTCATATAGTGTTCTGCCATCCTGCATGGCACCTTTGCTTTCCATGAACAAAGAGCTTCGATTGATTGCGGATGTTCCCGGACGCCTAATCAGCACCTCGATTCGCACATCCTCTGGAGAGAGACCATCCAGATTTGCTGCAGCACGAAGCACAAAGGTGTCACCGAAAGTCATATTCTTTTTCGGGCTGTCCAATCTGCTCAAGGACACTACGTTCCAACTGGCCCGGATACGTTCTTTCCAGGCCGCCAGCGTCTTTGAGGCAGCGTAATCGTCTTCACGATATTTTCGCCCCTGCTCACTGGCCGCAATGTAGAACTGCTCCAGATATTCCCCGACCATACGCGCTGAATTAAAGCGCGGAAGCAATGTCGCGATCGATTGCTTGGCCATTTTGATCCAGCCTTCAGGCAAACCCATCTGGTTACGATTGTAATAAAGCGGGATGACCTGATCTTGCAACAATTCATAAAGAGTCAGGCTATCTTCTGCATTGCGCCGGGCATCATCATAATGAGGAGGTGCCGGCTTGATGGCCCAGCCATTGTTTCCATCCCACCCTTCTTCCCACCAGCCATCCAAGACAGAGAGATTCAGCGTGCCGTTCATGGCAGCTTTCATGCCGGATGTGCCGGAAGCTTCAAGGGGATAAATCGGGTTGTTCAGCCAGACATCAACACCTGCCACAAGCCTGCGCGCCAAGCCCATGTCATAACCTTCTATCAACAACAACTTGCCCTCAAACTCTGGTTGGTGCGAGAGATCATGTATACGCTGAATGAGCTCCTGGCCCGGTTTGTCAGCAGGATGCGCCTTGCCTGCAAAGATGAAGAGCACAGGCCGGTCTTCATCAGAAATAATGCGTTTTAGCCAGTCAGGGTTCTCAAACAGTAGTGTTGCACGCTTGTAAGTGGCAAAACGCCGGGCAAAACCAATGGTGAGGATTTTAGGATCAAGGGGGTTGGCCAGTTTGAGCAGACGCTCAAGATGCGCCTGGGAGCCGTGATTACGCGCATGCTGTTTGGAATACCTTTCTTTCAGCATGAACAACATCTGCGCCTTGAGGGTCTGCCGGACACTCCAGAACACATGATCAGGAATGGAATCGATGCGTTTTTCCCAGAAATCAGTGCTTCTCAGGCTATGACGCCATTCATATCCCAATCGGTTGTCGAATAGCTCGATCCACTCCTGAGCGAGGAATGTGCTCACATGGACACCATTGGTGACGTAACCCATTGGGTTCTCGTCCGGCTCGATTTGTGGCCAGTGTTCCGAGCAAATTTCGGAGGAGACTCCGCCATGAATGCGGGAAACCCCATTGTGGTGCCTTGAGCCGTGCAGCGCCAAGGCAGTCATGTTGAAATCCGGGCTTCCTCTGGTATGCCCCAATTCCTGCAAGCTCGACACTGCCAATCCAACCTGTCGACAATACTCTTCGAAATAATGCTCAACCATCTCTGGCGGAAAATGATCGTGTCCTGCCGGCACCGGGGTATGGGTTGTGAAAACGGTATCTACCGCAACAGCCTCGAGTGCACTGCGGAAATCCAGTCCCTTATCCTTCATTAACCTCCTGGTTCGCTCAATCACAAGAAAAGCCGCATGGCCTTCGTTGATATGCCAAACCGTTGGCTTTATGCCCATGGCGGCGAGTGCGCGAACCCCACCTATACCCAGAATGATTTCCTGCCTGATTCGCATCTCGCGATCACCACCATATAGCTGGTGCGTAATATTGCGATCTTCGGTCGAGTTTTCCTCGAGGTCGGTATCGAGCAAGTTCAACCAGACGTGGCCCACCCTTGCCATCCAAACCTTGACTGAAACCGTTCGCCCCGGAAGTTCCACCTGGATCTTGAGCTCACGCCCATCTTCCGTATAGGCCGGCGTAATGGGCAAGCTCTCGAAATCAGAGTCATGGTAGTGCGCCTGCTGGTGACCATCACCGTCAACAGTCTGGGAAAAATATCCCTGCCGATACAGGAGGCCCACCCCTACAAAGGGCAAACGCATATCTGAAGCCGCCTTACAATGATCACCGGCGAGGATGCCTAGCCCACCTGAATAAATCGGGAAACTTTCATGGAAGCCAAACTCCGCACAAAAGTACGCGACCATGTCGCTATGCTTAAGCATGGCGGCCTGATCTCGCTTGAGGGGTTCATTGTGATAGGTGTCGTATGCCGAAAGCACGCGATTGAAGCTGGCCAGAAAAACATTATCCTCAGCCGCATCCACCAGGCGTTGCTCATCAACGCGTCTTAAAAAAGACTTGGGGTTGTGTCCAGTTGCTTCCCACAAACCAGGATGGAGACGCGCAAACAGGGTTCGAGTCGGCTTGTCCCATGTATACCAAAGGTTGGTTGCCAACTCTTCCAGGCGAATGAGTCGACGCGGAATCTTTGGATGAACCTCGATTGAAAAAGGAGTGCCCTTAGCCATGCTTACTATCTCCATACAAACTTACTTACTCAGGATAAGCAAAAATCATGCAGGCTGCTTGCCTTGAATGAAATGTTCCCGGTAAAACTTCATTTCCTCTATGGATTCGTAGATGTCCGCAAGCGCCTCGTGCTTGTTTGTCTTCACAAAAGATTCAGAAAGACCCGGCCGCCAGCGCTTCGCCAATTCCTTCAAAGTGCTCACGTCAAGGTTGCGATAATGGAAATATGCCTCAAGTTTGGGCATGTGACGCGCCAAAAAACGGCGATCCTGGCAAATTGAGTTGCCACACATCGGAGAAGTCCGTTCTGGGACATATAGCTTGATGAAATCCAACATCTGGGACTCAACCTCGTCTTCAGAGAGTCTTGAAGCCTTGACCTTGTCAATCAGGCCGGATTTTCCGTGTGTTCCCTTGTTCCAGTTGTCCATCCGATCCAGCACTTCGTCAGTCTGGTGAACAACAAGCACCGGACTTTCTGCAATAACGTTAAGATCAGCATCCGTAACGACGATAGCAACTTCAATGATCAGATCCTCATCCGGTGAGAGCCCAGTCATTTCCATGTCTATCCAAAGCAGGTTTAATGCGTTTTGTGTCATTTATATTCTTTAAGAGCCGTAAAACCCTCATTGTCGCAGTGGTAGAGAATTTAAGAAACTCTAGCCATAATGATTCTGTTGCCAAAATATTTATGCATTATGGAGGCCTTTCATGAAACTTATTGTATTTCTGTTGTTTGCATCAATGTTCGGACCCCTTCATGCCGCGTCTTTTGGAAAAGGAGACCCGTCTGAAGGCAAGGCGCTTCACGATAAATCATGTGTGGCCTGCCACGACAGTTCCGTCTACAGTCGACCAGACCGCAAGATCAAGTCCGCCAGTCAATTGGCCGCCAGAATATCGGGCTGTAATGCGAACACCGGCGCCAACTGGTTTCCCTCAGATGAGGAAAATGTCGGCGCTTACCTCAACCATAGTTTTTATCATTTCAAATAAAATTCAACCATGTCCGAAATTGCGCAAGACCTGACAAGAAAGAAATGTGTACCCTGTGAAGGCGGAGTTGAACCGCTTACAGACACCCAGATCAGGCCCATGTTGAAAGGACTTCCGGGCTGGGCTCTGGATGGAATCAAAATATTCAGGGAATACGAATTCAAGGACCATTACCAGGCACAGGCCTTTACCAACGCGGTAATGTGGGTATCGCACCGCGAAGACCACCACCCCTTTCTGATCGTCGGCTACAACACTGTACGGGTCGAATACTGGACCCATGCCATCAACGGCCTGTCCGAGAATGATTTCATCTGTGCCGCCAAGGTGGATGCCCTGTTTGAAATCTGATTCAAAAAACAAACCGGAGAAGGCACATATCCTGGTATCCGGCCAGATTGTGGCGGCACATGGCCGCCATTTTCTTGTGCGTACTGAACAGCACAACAGCCTTGACTGCATTACGCGCGGAAGAAAGCTTGATGTGGTCTGTGGCGACAGAGTCGACGTCAACGCCACTTCGCCGGATCAGGGCATTATTGAAAAAGTACATTCTCGCAGCAGCCTGTTCAAACGTTCAGACCTTTTTCGAACCAAACCCATTGCGGCCAATGTTACTCAGGTTGCAATCATGGTTGCCCCCCGTCCAAGCTGGTCTGAAGAACTGCTGCAACGCTGTCTGCTGGCAGCAGAAAATCAGCATCTTCCTGTTTTGATCATCGCCAACAAGGCAGACTTGCCCGAACATCAATCCTTGCTTGATTCTTTGGGTGAATATCCAGCGATGGGGTACCGTGTCATACCGATTTGCGCAAAAAACGGGTTCGGCGATTTGGCGAAATATCTTGAAGGTCAACTGACACTGCTTGTTGGCCAGTCCGGCATGGGCAAATCAACCTTGATCAACACCCTGTTTCCGGAAGCGGATGCCCCTGTCGAAGCTTTTTCAGAAGCGCTCGACAGCGGCCGTCATACCACGACTCACAGCCGTCTTTACCAGCTAAACGACAAGAGTGCCGTAATCGATTCACCAGGTTTCCAGGAATTTGCACTGGCACATTTGTCCTTTTCGGATATCGAGTCCGGCATGCCCGACTTCAAACCCTATCTTGGGAAGTGCCGTTTCCGGGACTGCCATCACCAGTCCGAACCAGGTTGCGCTATCCAAAAAGCAGTAGAGGAAGGCAAAATTTCCGCTCACCGCCTGTCCTTCTTTCATCAAGTCATCAGGGAAAACCGCCGTTGATTGTGGTAAATGAACCTTCCTGATCGGCGGGGATTGTATGAAAAAGTTGCTGACAGTTATTCTGGCCATATCGATTGCCCTACCTGCCTTGAGTGATGGCAAATGGGTGCAGACCCCATACAAACCCGCCAAAGTGGTTTTCGAGTTTTATTACGATGATCCCGCACAAATAGGAAGTGCTCTCTACTGGCTGAGATCCCTGATGAACACCTTGATGGATGAACCATACAACTACTCACCTGAGGAACTTAATCTCAAAGTGGTCATTCATGGTACCGAGATCGTTACCGTAGCCAAGAAGAACGAGAAGAAATATCAGGAGATTGTTGAACGAATGCGCTACTACGCCGATCTTGGCGTTGAGTTCAAGGTCTGCGGTCAGGCCGCCGAAGATTTTGGGTACTCTGTAAAGGATTTTCAGGATTTCATTCAGGTGGTACCCAATGCTCTAACAGAAATCGCGCACTGGCAGCAGGAGGGTTATGGATTGATCACCCCTCGCATATATGAAAAACGCTTTCCGATCGAGCAGATCAGATAGCAAGCTAACCCTGTTCAGGCCAGTTCTTGATATAGCGCTTGAGTAGGCTGTTTTCGAAATTGGCCTCGCGCAGGCAGGCCTTGGCCACATCATAGAAAGAAATTACTCCGATGAGCTTGTTACCTTCGAGAACAGGCAGGTGACTGATGCGTGCCTTGGTCATGGCATCGCGCGCATAGTCGATGGAGTCCTCAGGAGTAGCGACAACTGGCTCGGTAATCATGATGTCAGAGACCTTGGCATCCTTGAGCGAGCATCCCTGGCGTCGCATGCCTTTCATGATGTCGCGCTCGGTCAGAAAGCCAACCATGTCACCCTTGCCATTCTTCACAATCAGAGAACCGACATCGTTCGCCACCATGCGCTCCACCGCCAGCGCCACATCGTCGGCCGGAGTGATGCTGAACAGGTCATCACCACCCTTGAAAGACAGAATTTCCCGGATAAACATTCGTCGCCTCCTTATGGTTTGAGAGCCAGCATACCAAAGCGGTCGCTGGCTAGGAAGTCAGCCCCTGACCAGGCCGGCTTCCACCTCGTCACGCCTGGCCTTCCCGGAAAGCGTCTCGATAAGAACCAATGCGAAATCCATGGCGGTCCCCGGTCCGCGAGAGGTCAGCACTTTACCGTCAACGACCACCGCGCCAGTCTGATAGTCCATGCCCGCCACATCCATTTTGTCCAAAAACCCCGGGTAGCTTGTGACTTTCTTTCCGACCAGCAATCCGGCCTCTGCCAGCACAGTAGGGGCAGCACAAATGGCCGCAGTGTATTTGCCTTTGTCCGCCATTTTTTTGAGCAAGGCGATAATGCGTGAATCTTCATTCAGGTTTCTTGCACCCGGCATCCCGCCCGGAAGAACAATCATGTCGAATTCATCCATGAGCACATTGTCCAGGGAAGTATCCGGTACCAGTTGCACACCACGGCTGGCCTTGACAACGCCTGGCTGCAACCCTGCAGTGACCACCTCGACCCCGGCTCGACGCAGAAGGTCAACAATGGTCACAGCTTCCAGTTCTTCGCAACCTTGGGCTAGAGGTACAAGCACTCTTGCCATGTTCAATCCCTGAAGTTGTTGAACTGCAGGGGAAAATCGGTGATGGATTTTTTGACCAGCGCAATAGCTTCCTGCAAGGTGTCACGCTTGGCACCCGACACGCGCACTGTTTCACCCTGAATGCTGGCCTGCACCTTGAGCTTGCTGTCCTTGATGTTTTTGACGATTTTCTTCGCCAGTTCTGTCTCGACGCCGGTCTTGATCGTTACGGATCGCTTGACCTTGTTGCCAGATATTTTATCGACTGTGCCGGTATCCAGGCATTTCACATCAACGCCACGCTTGGCAAGCTTTTGACTGAGAATGTCCTGCACCTGATCCAGCTGGAATTCCGTATCGGCAAACACTGTCAGCACATATTCCGCTTGTTCGACCTTGGCGTCAGATCCCTTGAAATCAAAGCGATTGCCGACTTCGCGGTTGGTCTGCTCGACAGCATTGCGAACTTCCTGCTTGTCTACTTCGGACACGATGTCAAAGGATGGCATTTATACCTCCAGTAATTGCACAGTTTGTACTTGCACCGGCAATCCGGTCCGGTCATCAAACTCTGCAGCAGCTTCCACTGCCCTGCGGGCAATTTCCTCGGCTGAAAGCTGAGAGTTGTACAGGGCATGCATCGCCCCCATGGCGAGATCGCTGCCGCTCCCATAAGCATAAAACTTCGAGAACTCCTGCACCGAGCGGTGTTCCGCCACGCCGAATATTCCATTCGGGTTAGCAATCAAAACATCCATCTGGCTGGACTCGAGATCGTCATCCTTATCCTCTCCAGGCAGCAGGAAATACTGTTCCTTCAGCGCCCCATGCAATGCCTGCCAGGTTCGGAAGATGGCGGCAACGGATTGAAAATCCGCTGGCACGTCCGGGTTGGAAAAGTAATCCTTGAGAATCAGGATGAAGGTCGTGTAACCCGTGACCGCCAGCCAAGTGTCGCCTACCTGGATGAGTTTTCCATGGTTGGCAATGTAGCTCGAGGACTCCTTGTTGGTGCCCCACTTGGTGAGTGTGTCTGCCGCGATGGCAGCCACACCGTTCTTTTTGACTACTGCAAGTGTCGTCATGACGCCTCCTGCAGAAATTGGAGAATATATTTACCCGAAGTGGCAGACGTAGTGATACGGCTCTGCGGTCACTTCGATGTCGAATGAAGAATCCCCGGGAATACTGAAGGATTCCCCGGCCACACAGGTTTTCCAGTCCTCGCCCTTCAGGCGGTAGCGGCAGGAACCCGCTACGGTTTCCATGACTTCCGGTGCGCCAGTGTTGAAAGTGAGCGCCGAAGGCAAAATTACGCCAACGGATTTTTTCGTGCCATCGGCGAACTGCACCGTATGCGACACACACTTCCCGTCAAAATACACATTGGCCTTTTTGATCACGCTGATTTTGTCGAACTGGGACATGATTATTTCTTCCTCATGGCGTCGAGTTTGGCCGCAATTCGCATACGCAGGGCGCTCAGCTTGATGAATCCGCCCGCATCTCTCTGGTCGTATGCCCCTGCATCGTCTTCGAAGGTTGCAATGGTGGAGTCAAACAAAGAATCGGTCTTCGAATCACGTCCAACCACGATGACATTTCCCTTGTAGAGCTTGAGTCGTACCGTGCCGTTGACGTTCTTCTGGGTGTGATCAATGAGCACTTGCAAGGCCTTGCGCTCAGGGCTCCACCAGTAGCCGTTGTATATCAGCGATGCATAGCGCGGCATCAGGTCGTCTTTCAGGTGCGCGACTTCGCGGTCTAGTGTAATGGACTCGATGGCACGATGCGCCTTCAAAAGAATGGTGCCGCCGGGGGTTTCGTAACAGCCGCGTGACTTCATGCCAACGTAGCGGTTTTCCACCAGATCCAGACGGCCGATACCATGCTTGCCGCCGAGTTCGTTCAGCCTGGCAAGCACTTCATGCGCTTTCATAGGCTGCGCATTGATGGCGACAACATCACCCTCAACGTAGGACAGTTCTAGATATTCGGCCTGATCTGGTGCCTTTTCCGGGGAAACCGTCCAGCGCCACATGTCTTCCTCGGCCTCGGCATTGGGATCTTCCAGATGGCGGCCTTCGTAGGAAATGTGCAGCAGGTTCGCATCCATGGAATACGGAGAACCGCCCTGGCGATGCTTCATGTCGATGGGAATGCCGTGGGTTTCGGCATAATTCAGCAGCTTCTCGCGAGAAAGCAGATCCCATTCGCGCCAGGGTGCAATCACCTTGACGTCAGGCTTCAGCGCATAAGCCCCCAGTTCGAAACGCACCTGGTCATTGCCCTTGCCGGTCGCGCCGTGGCAAATGGCATCGGCACCAGTTTCGTTCACGATCTCTATCAGTCTTTTCGCAATGAGCGGCCGCGCAATCGAAGTGCCCAGCAGATACTCGCCCTCGTATACCGTGTTGGCACGGAACATCGGGAAAACGAAATCCCGCACGAATTCCTCGCGCAGGTCTTCGATATAGATTTGCTCAGGCTTGATGCCAAATTTCAGGGCTTTTTGGCGCGCCGGCTCCAGTTCCTCGCCCTGACCGAGATCGGCGGTAAAAGTGACTACCTCGCACTGGTAGGTATCCTGCAGCCACTTGAGGATGACCGAGGTATCCAGGCCGCCCGAGTAGGCCAATACGACTTTCTTGATGTTGCTCATGTTTTGCTCTGACAAAAATTAATGCGTTGAACCCTTGGCGGTGTGCACGATTCCGGGGAAATTCCCTACGCGCAGCATGCTCATGTCGATTCGATCGGCAGCATGCTCGATCTCAATGCCGACCACGCGGCCATCTGCCGCGATATTGATATTGACACCGGGATGCGCCTCCCACGAATGGTCTGCCGTTTCCGGAAGCAGTTCGATATAGAGGGTATCCTGTTCCCCGAAATAGGCGATATTCATTGCCGTTCCTAATTCTCTAGTTTGCCCAATAGCAGATATTCCATCAGCGCTTTTTGGGTATGCAGCCTGTTCTCGGCCTCATCCCAGACCACGCTTTGTTTGCCGTCAATCACCTCAGCAGTCACTTCTTCGCCACGATGTGCAGGCAGGCAATGCATGAAAACCGCATCGGAACTGGCCACTTTCATCATATCCTCATCCACGCACCAGTCAGCGAAGGCCTGCTTGCGCACTTCATTCTCGGCTTCGAAACCCATGCTAGTCCAAACATCGGTTGTTACCAGATCGGCACCCTTGCAGGCTTCCATGGGATCCGCAAAGCTTTCAAAATGGCTGGTGTCGTAAAGGCCGGCGCGCTCAGGTTCCACTTCATACCCAGGGGGCGTGGAAACGTGAACGTTGAAGTCCAGCACAACGGCCGCTTGCAGCCAGGTGTTGCACATGTTGTTGGAGTCACCCACCCATGCCACCGTTTTGCCGCGAATATCGCCACGATGTTCGATGTAGGTAAAGATGTCCGCCAGAATCTGGCAGGGGTGATATTCGTTGGTCAGCCCGTTGATGACTGGCACACGCGAATGTTTGGCGAAGCGTTCAATGATCTCCTGCTCGAAGGTACGGATCATCACGATGTCGACCATGCGCGAAATTACCTCCGCAGCATCTTCAACCGGTTCACCTCGACCCAACTGGGTATCACGAGTATTCAGATAGATTGCCGAGCCGCCCAACTGATGCATGCCAGCCTCGAACGACAAGCGCGTACGCGTCGAGCTTTTCTCGAAAATCATCGCCAGGGTGCGGTCTTCGAGAGAATGATATTTCTCGTAGCGCTTGAAACGATCCTTGATAACGCGGGTACGCGCAAAGAGGTATTCCAGCTCATCGCGCGTCAGATCCTGAAATTGCAGGAAATGTTTGACCATGATTAGCCTGCCAGAAAGACCTTGATTTCCTCGACCAGCGGGGGAATCAGTTCGTCAGCATTGGCCTCGCTGAAAATCAGCGACGGCACAAGGCGAATCACTTTATCCGCGGTGACATTCACCAGAAAGCCGCAATCGCGCATGTTGGCGACGATATCACCACAGGGTCGGTCGAGTTCGATGCCGATCATCAGCCCCTGGCCACGAATTTCCATCACACCGGCAACGTCGACCAGTTTTCCCTTGAGAGTGTTGCGGATATAGGCGCCTGTCTTCTCGGCTTTTTCACGCAATGACTCTTTCTCAATGACTTCCAGCGTTGCCAATGCTGCGGCACAGGCCAGCGGATTGCCGCCGAATGTTGAGCCATGGTTGCCCGGCTTGAACACTTCGGCTGCCTCGCCGCGAGCCAGGCACGCACCGATGGGCACGCCTGAACCAAGTCCTTTGGCCAGCGCCATCACGTCCGGCTTAACGCCACTTTGCTGGAAGGCAAACCAGGTGCCGGTGCGAGCAATGCCGGTCTGCACTTCATCCAGCATCATCAGCAAGCCAAACTCATCACAAATCTTGCGCAGTTCGGCCAGAAACTCAGCATCGGCGACATTCACCCCGCCTTCGCCCTGCAGGGGTTCGACCAGAACGGCAACTACGTCCTTGTTTGTACTAGCCACCTGCCGGATGGCAGTCGTGTCATTGAAAGGCACACGCGCAAAGCCGGAAAGCAGAGGTTCAAACCCTGCCTGAATCTTGCGACTACCGGTTGCAGACAAAGTTGCCATTGTGCGGCCGTGGAAAGACTTCTCCATGACAATGATGGTTGGGTTGGCAATACCTTTGCCATGGCCATACAGGCGTGCGAGTTTGATGGCCGCTTCGTTGGCTTCGCAACCCGAATTGCAGAAGAACACCTTGTCCATGCCGGACAATTCGCACAAGCGATCAGACAACTCTTCCTGACGCTTTACCCGATATAGGTTGGAAGTATGAATGAGAGTTGAAGCCTGATCGGCAATAGCTTTGACCAGAGCCGGATGCCCATGGCCAAGCGTATTGACCGCGACACCGGCTACCGCGTCGAGATAGCGTTTGCCCTCTTCATCCCAGACATACACGCCCTCGCCCCGCACAAAAGCAACGGGCTGACGCGCATAGGTGTTCATCAAGTGTGACATGGCATGTTTCCGAACTAAAAAGCAACACGGCGGCCAAGGCCGCCGTGCGCGTGGGGTTTGTTTTTAATTTTAACCCAAAATCACACCTGCATGCTGCCAGCCGTAGGCCATGAAGAACAGCATGGGAATGGAAAGCATGGTGTTCGTGCGAGAAGCCAGGAAGGCAACCCGACGTGCTGTTGCCTTCTCTTCATCGGAGGCAGGCTTCATGCCGAGAATCTTTTTCTGGTTGGGCCAAATCAGTACCCATACGTTGAACAGCATGATTGTGCCCATCCAGGCACCCAGACCAATTCCGGCCATACCAGGCTGCAGGGTAAAGGCTGCGCCAAAATTAGCCCCAAGAAGGGCGGCGCCAGCAAGCCAGGTTACCAAGGCAGCCCAGCGGAAGAAGAACAGCGCACGAGGAGCCACATGCTTGGTAATGCCAGCGGCCGTACCATCAGCGCCTGCATCCTTGAGAGCGGCAACCTGTACAAAGTTGAAGTAGTAAAGCAGGCCAATCCACATTACGCCTGCCATCAAATGAATCCAGCGAACCAGAGCGACTTCCATTATTTTTCTCCCTTACATCAAGAAATTTTTCACAACGACATACAGCACTACGGTGAGCACCAGTCCGGAAATAAACGTTCCCCATAGGGAGTCGAGCGGGTTTTTCACTTAGTTTTCCTCCTGAACGAACAAATATAGTTGAGAGTTTTACTCGGGTATCGAAGTATGGGGCCAAAAAGGGGTAGGTGGCAAGCCCACTATGTTAGAATTCGCTTATTTACCAAAGACTTCATCCATGTCGCAAACCGCTGCAAGCCAGCTCATCATTCGAGGAATTACTTCTTCCGGGCAAATCTTCCGTCCCAGCGACTGGGCCGAAAGACTGGCGGGCGTTCTCTCCACCTTCGGATTGGATTGGCGCATCAATTATTCTCCCTTTATCCACCCGGTGAGTTGTGACAGGGTCAAATGTCTGGTTGTAGACACCAAGTTGCAGCAGGTAGACAGCAGTGCCTGGGGCTTTATCACAACTTTTGCACACGACAACGACCTCGTTGTCGAACCTTTCAGTCGCAACATCTCCGCTTAGATAGGCCAAGACATAAAAAAACGCCGCATTGCTGCGGCGTTTTTCATTTAGCTGACTACCGATCAGGCCATGGCCTTGATGGCTTGGGCCAGACGGCTCTTATGGCGGGAAGCCTTGTTCTTGTGGATGATCTTCTTGTCAGCGATGCGGTCAATCACGCTCATGGAAGCCTGAAACACACCACTTGCAGCAGCCTTGTCGCCAGCAGCAATCGCTGCACGAACTTTCTTGATGGCCGTGCGCAGTTCGGAACGCTGTGCCATGTTGTGAGCACGCTGAGCGATTGCCTGACGGGCGCGCTTGCGGGCTTGTACGGTATTTGCCATTTAAATGGACTCCTGAAAACTTGCTCTCACGTTTTCGCAAAAGCTCTAAATAAATCCGGATAGCGGAACGCAGTAAAGCATGAGATTATAAGGGAAAAATTAATTTAGCGGCAAGCTCCCGTTTAAAAGCAAAACCGACCCCTGCATGAACCTTCTCAAAGCGCTTGCAACCATCAGCAGTTTTACCCTGCTTNNTTGGCCGCCCCCTTGCTGGTCTACATCAGCGCCCCTGGATTTGCCGATGAACCGGCCAAGTTCGACCTCACCGTCACACTCACCCGCATCACCTTTCCCTACATCGGTTTCATGTCACTGGTCGCACTGGCGGCCGGAGTTTTGAACACCTGGAGCCGCTTTTCCATTCCCGCCTTTACCCCCGTCCTCCTGAATGTGGCCATGATTCTCGCTGCGACGGTGGCCGCGCCCTGGTTCGATCCGCCGGTGCTGGCTCTTGCATGGGGGGTGTTGCTGGGCGGAGTTCTGCAGTTGGGCATGCAGTTCCACGCCCTGATTCGCCTCGGCATGTTTCCCAAATTCACTCTGGACTATTCCGATCCAGGTGTTCGCCGCATTCTCACCCTCATGGGTCCGGCCACCCTAGGTGTATCAGTCGCCCAGGTCAGTCTGCTCATCAACACGATTTTCGCTTCTTTTCTAGATACAGGCAGCGTGTCATGGCTCTACTACGCCGACCGTCTGATGGAGTTTCCCACGGGGATGATGGGTGTGGCACTGGGCACTGTGCTGCTGCCTTCGCTGGCCAAGCACTACAGTGACAAATCACCGGATGAGTATTCGCGCCTTCTGGATTGGGGTCTGCGTCTAACCCTGCTTCTGGCTCTGCCTGCAGCGGCCGCGTTGGCCGTTCTCTCCGTGCCGCTGATTTCCACACTCTTTCTTTATGGCGAATTTGGAACACACGATTTGCTCATGACTCGGCAGGCGCTGCTCGCTTACTCTCTCGGCCTGCTGGGGCTGATCATGGTCAAGGTGCTGGCTCCGGGTTTCTATGCCCGCCAGAACATCCGCACTCCGGTGAAGGTCGCCATCCTCACACTGTTAGCCACGCAGGCGATGAACCTGGCATTCATCGTACCGCTCAAACATGCGGGACTGGCCCTCGCCATCGGCCTGGGAGCATGCATGAATGCCGGGATCCTGTTCTACCTTCTTCGCAAGCAGCGCATCTACACACCGCAAGCAGGCTGGTTTGCATTCATGCTTAAAGTGCTGACTGCCGTGCTGCTCATGTGCGCCACCCTGTATCTTGCCCATGGCTCGGATGCTTCATGGATGCAACCTGGCTTTGCGCACCGCGCCCTCAAGCTTGGATGGATGGTTATTCTCGGTGCCTCGGTTTATTTCGTCTCTCTTCTTCTCATGGGTATTCGCCCTTCGCAGTTTTACCGTAAAGCCGCTTAGCCGGTAAAATTCAGGTTTTTCAGCCAGCTCCGTTAATGCGCATTTCCCATGGCCTGTTTCCGACCGGCAATCCAGCCAGCATTCCGCATGCGGTAACCATCGGCAATTTCGATGGCCTGCACCGCGGACATCAGGCTATGCTCGCGCGTTTGAAGCAGGAATCGGCCAAACGCAATTTGCCGAGTTGTGTGCTGACATTCGAACCCCATCCGCGTGAGTTCTTCAGCCCTGCCCAGGCGCCTGCAAGGCTTTCCAGCCTGCGTGAAAAAAGCGAACTGATTGCAGCCTCAGGCATCGACCGCCTGCATGTCTGCCGTTTCAACCAATCCTTTTCTTCCCTTGACCCCGCCGAATTCATCGAGCGCGTACTGATCAATACGCTGGGAACGAAATGGCTTCTGGTGGGCGATGACTTTCGGTTTGGTGCGAAGCGTGCAGGCGATTTTTCCCAACTACAGGAAGCCGGCTCAAGCCTTGGCTTCAATGTGGAATCTCTGCCGACGGTAAACGTCGAGAACAAACGAGCTTCCAGCACGGCTGTGCGCGAGGCACTGGCGGACGGCGACATGCAGCACGCAGGCGAACTGCTGGGCCGACCCTACAGCATTTCCGGCCATGTCATGCATGGGGACAAGCTGGGAAGGCAGATTGGCTTCCCCACCGCCAACATCCAGTTGCAACACAATCGTCCCCCGCTGTCCGGCATTTTTGCCGTTGAGGTCCACGGACTGGATGGGACGCCCTTGCAAGGTGTGGCAAGCCTCGGCACACGGCCCACGGTGCATGCCAACGGCCGCCCGACTCTGGAAGCATTCATTTTCGACTTCAGTGGCGATCTCTATGGGCAGAGGTTGCGCGTGGACTTCCTGAAAAAGCTGCGCGACGAAGAGAAATACCCCGACCTCGAAACCCTCATTGCCCAGATCAACCGCGACGTGGACAACGCACGCGCTTACTTTGCCTCACGATAAATGGCCGACTATAAAAACACCCTGAATCTCCCCGACACACCCTTCCCCATGCGCGGCGACCTCGCCAAGCGCGAGCCGGGCTGGGTCAAACAGTGGCAGGAAGGAAACCTCTACAAACAGATCCGCGAGAAATCTGCAGGAAGAAACAAGTTCATCCTGCATGACGGTCCGCCCTATGCCAACGGCGACATTCACATCGGACATGCAGTCAACAAGATCCTCAAGGACATCATCGTCAAATCGAAAACCCTTTCCGGTTTCGACGCCCCCTATGTGCCC
>DKAU01000054.1 GCA_002450925.1 Thiobacillus sp. UBA6918
CGCTCCGGCCGCCAGGGCGACCCCGGTTCCTCGCGTTTCTACCTTTCGCTGGAAGATCCGCTGCTGCGCATTTTTGCTTCCGACCGCGTGGCCGCCATCATGAACCGCCTCAAGCTGCCTGAGGGTGAGGCCATCGAGCATCCATGGGTTTCGCGCGCGATCGAAAACGCCCAGCGAAAGGTCGAGGCACGCAACTTCGACATACGTAAACAGCTGCTGGAATACGACGATGTTTCCAATGATCAGCGCAAGGTCATCTACCAGGAGCGCAACGAACTTCTCTCCGCTGAGCATATTGCCGATACTATTCAGGCCATGCGTGCAGACGTGATCAACTCTGTCCTTGATCAACACCTTCCCCGGGGTTCAATGGAAGAACAGTGGGATATTGAAGGCGCAGAAAAGATGCTTGAGTCTGAATTTGGCCTTGAAATTCCATTAAAGCAATGGCTTGAAGAGGACCAGAAACTCGACGAGCAGGGCCTGCGAGAAAAAGCCGTGACGGCAGCCAATGAAGTCTATGCCGCCAAAGAGGCAATTGTCGGCGCCGAAGTGCTGCGTCATTTCGAACGTGCCATTATGCTGCAAAGCCTGGATTCGCACTGGCGAGAGCATCTGGCCGCCTTGGACCATTTGCGTCAGGGCATTCACCTGCGCGGCTATGCCCAGAAAAACCCCAAACAGGAATACAAGCGCGAGGCTTTCCAACTGTTTTCAAACTTGCTGGATGCCGTCAAGCTGGAAGTCAGCCGCATTACCTTGACGGTTCAGGTGCGTACCGAACAGGATGTGCAGGCTGCCGAAGAGCAGCATGAACAGGTTTCAAATGTTCAGTACCATCATGCCGACCCTGACGAAGCTTTGGCTGGAACGGATCAGCCGATCGATGAAACATCATCACCCGCACAACCTGTTACACGCGACATGCCCAAAGTCGGCCGCAATGATCCTTGCCCCTGTGGCAGCGGCAAGAAGTACAAGCACTGCCACGGAGCGTTGAGTTAAAGTCGGCGCCGTTGATCACTCATTGAAAACGCGCTCGGGCAAGGCGCGTTTTTTTTCATTCCAATTACCTTGAAGAGTTCTCCCATTTCGGCGGGCGAAAGCAACTTTTGCACCCCCGCAGAAAGTGGGAGATAGTTGGCAGCGGAGTCAGAAGGCATTTCGGCCAGCAGGGAAGTGATGCCTCCCGACAAAAGGAAATTTGCCTGGGTGGTATAGCCGCAGACGTCCAACCCGGCTTCAAACCCGGCATCGGCAACGGCCGTAAAATCAACATGGGCGGTCAGGTCGCAAAGTCCGGGCAGATAGAACGGATCGTCCAGCGCATGGTGCCGGTAGTGCGCACGCAAGGTGCCCATATGCCGCTGTGGATGATAGTACTCACTTCGGCCGAAACCATAGTCAATAAACAGCAACAAACCGGATTCCAGGCGATCTGCTAGGCTTTTGATCAAGGCGGGTGCGGCGAGGTTGATTTCGCTGACGTAGCCTCCCGGCAAATTGAGTGCGCGGGTTTGTTCAAGCAGTGCAGGGTCGGTGACGGGGCGGTCTTGCCAGCCCAAGCCTTCTTTTTCCGTAACAACGCCGCGCTCAAGTGGACCGTCTTCCGTCCAGTGGATCAGGTGCACAGGCAGGGCGTCCATCACCTCGTTGCCGAAAATCACGCCGGTGAATTTTTCCGGCAAGCCATCCAGCCAGTTGACTGCCATGCCTTGCAGGGTCTGTTGCTGTCGTGCGCGCAGTTCGCCGCTCACTTCCAGAATCGAGTAGGGCGCATCTACACCCAGTGCCCGTAGCTCGTTGATGATCTGCGAAGCCAGCAGGCCCGTGCCCGAGCCCAGCTCCAGAATGCCGCCGCCGGTCTGCTCCAGCACTTCGGCAAACTGGTGCGCCAGCACGCGCCCGAACAAGGGCGAAATCTGCGGCGCGGTGACAAAGTCGCCGCCTGTTCCGAATTTTTCAGAACCGCCGCTGTAGTAGCCCAGCCCCGGCGTGTACAGTGCCAGTTCCATGTAGCGCGCAAAGGAAATCCAGTCACTGCTTGCGGCTATTTCCGACTTGATGTGGCTTGCCAAGGCACTGCTGGCTTCGAGTTGTTCCGGGGAGGGGGCGGGCAAGGACATGCGTGAGGCGTTTTTGTTGGATAATCGAACGCAAGCATACAACAGGAAAACAGCATGGTCGGCAAAACGCCTCCCGTAACAACAGTCCTGATCACCGGCGGCTCCAAGCGCGTGGGCGCCGAAATTGCGCGCGTGATGCACGCTACCGGCGCCAACATCATGATTCATTACCGCAGTTCGGCCAGGGAAGCGCGGGCGTTGCAGGACGAGTTGAACGCCGTACGCGAAAATTCCGTGGCGCTGATCCAGGCCGATTTGCTTGATACCGCCGTGCTACCCAGCCTCGTCAAGCAAACCGTTGCCAGCTTTGGCGGGCTGGACGTATTGGTCAACAACGCTTCAAGTTTTTATCCCACACCGGTTGGCGCCATCACCGAAAAGGACTGGGTGGATCTCATGGGCTCCAACCTCAAGGCGCCGATGTTCCTGTCCCAGGCCGCGGCAGCTGAACTGAAAAAACGCCACGGATGTATCGTCAACATCACAGACATCCACGCTGACCGCCCGATGAAGAATTACCTGGTTTATTCCGTCGCCAAGGCTGCGCTGGTCGGGCTGACCAAATCCCTGGCGCACGAGCTGGCGCCTAATGTGCGTGTGAACGGCGTCGCACCTGGCCCCATCATGTGGCCCGAAGACAACCCCGACTTCGACGAAGTCACCCGCCAGCGCATCGTTTCCCACACTATGCTGCAACGCTCCGGCACGCCCATGGATATCGCCCGCGCTGTGCGCTTCTTCATCGAGGATGCCCCCTATATTTCCGGGCAGATACTGGCGGTGGATGGGGGGCGGAGCGCGAAGCTGTAAGAGCGTTTGATTTAGCTCTTGGAGTAAGCCCGATACCACTCCACCCACTTGCCGATGCCGTAATCCAGCGGTGTCTTCGGTTCAAACCCGACTGCTGCCTTTAGTGCCTCGATGTCGGCGTAGGTGGCCTCGACGTCGCCCGGCTGCATTGGCAGAAAGTTCTTCTTCGCTACCTTGCCGAGCGCCTTTTCGATGGTGCCGATGAAGGTCATCAGTTCCACTGGCTGGTGGTTTCCGATGTTATAGACTCGATAGGGTGCGTGGCTTTCTGCAGGGCTGCCGTGCTCGTGGTCGTAGTTTGGGTTGGGTTGGGGAATGCGGTCCATGACGCGTACTGTGCCTTCGGCAATGTCGTCCACATAGGTGAAGTCGCGGCGCATCTTGCCGTGGTTGAACACGTCGATGGTGCGGTCTTCCAGAATGGCGGAGGTGAACAGCCAGGGCGACATGTCTGGACGGCCCCAAGGGCCATACACGGTGAAGTAGCGCAGGCCGGTGGTGGGCAGGCCGTACAAATGCGAATAGGTGTGCGCCATCAGTTCGTTGGACTTCTTGGTGGCGGCGTAGAGCGATACGGGATGGTCGACGTTGTCTTCCACCGAGAACGGCATCCGGGTGTTGGCGCCGTACACGCTGGAGGAACTGGCATAGGTAAAGTGCTCGACGCCGTTGTGTCGGCAGCCTTCCAGAAGATTCGCAAAACCGACGACGTTGCTCTGGATATAGGCGTGCGGGTTTTTCAGCGAGTAGCGCACACCGGGCTGGGCAGCGAGGTTGATGACGCGGTTGAATTTCTCGGCTTCAAACAGGTCTTCCATCATTATGCGGTCGGAGATGTCGCCCTTGATGAAGCGGAAGTTCTTGTGCGGCTTCAGCTGTTCCAGTCGCGCCAGTTTCAGGTTGGGGTCGTAGTAGTCGTTGAGGTTGTCGATGCCGACCACTTCATCGCCGCGCTTGAGCAGGATTTGCGCGACGTGCATTCCGATGAACCCGGCGGCGCCGGTTAGCAGGATTTTCATGGGGTCTCCGATTTAGTGTTCGAATTTTAGCAGGGCGCGGGCATCCCCCGTAAAATGTCGGCCATGATGCTTTTCCTGCAACGGCTTCTTTATCAATTCCTGCTTTGGCTGGCTCTGCCATTCATTCCGTTTCGCCTGTTTCTGCGTGGCCTGAAGGAGCGCGGCTACTGGCGGCACATCGACGAGCGCTTTGGTGGTGGGGCTTATTTTCAAGAGGGGGCAGTCTGGATACATGCCGTATCCGTGGGTGAGGCACGTGCAGCAGCTCCGTTGGTGCAACGATTCCTTGATGCTGGCCGTGCTGTTCTTGTTACCTGCATGACGCCGGCTGGGCGCGCCACTGCCGAACTGCTTTTCGGTTCGCGTGCTCATGTACGTTATCTGCCATATGACCATGCTTGGGCAATTCGACGATTCTTGCAAAGTGCAAAACCTGCTTTGGGCGTGATCATGGAAACCGAGTTGTGGCCCAATCTTGTACGCGAATCGAACAAGGCAGGTTTCCCTTTGTATCTGGTGAACGCGCGCATGTCTGAACGTTCGGCAGGAGGTTACCGGAGGTTTCTTGCGCTTACAGGCGAGGTTTTGCAGGGATTCAAGAAGGTGGCGGCGCAGACTGCTGATGATGCTCGTCGTTTGCAAGATCTCGGGGCGCGGAACGTTTCCGTAACTGGCAATCTGAAGTTCGATGCAGATCCGCCGCAAGCGCAACTGGATCTGGGCAGGCAGTTTCGTGAATGGTTCGGCAGCAGACCAGTCTGGCTTGCTGCCAGCACGCGTGACGGCGAGGAGAAAATGATTCTGGGGGCATTCAAGAAAGCGAATGCAGACGTCCTGTTGGTGCTGGTGCCGCGTCATCCACAGCGTTTTGATGAGGTCGGCAACCTGGTGCGAATGGCAGGGTTCAGCATGCAACGGCGTAGTGAAAGCATGTCCGTGCATTACACTACGCAGGTCTGGCTGGGAGACAGTCTCGGTGAGATGTTTGCCTATTATGCAGCCGCAGACTGCGCACTAATCGGCGGTAGTCTTCTGCCTTATGGCGGACAGAACCTGATTGAAGCATGCGCGGTAGGTTGTCCAGTGCTGGTTGGTCCGTACACGGAGAATTTCAAGGAAGTGGCAGAAGAAGCCATCGCGCAGGGAGCGGCCTTGCGTGCGGCGAATACGGAAGACTGGGTTGTGCAAGCTGCCGTACTTTCGGAAAATCATGTGGAACGCCATCACATGGGGGAGGCGGGTCGGCAGTTTTCCGCCGCGCACAAGGGCGCAGCGGATAAAGCATACCAGCTTGTTTCGGCCTGATTATTTGGCCGCAATCAGCAGTTTGTCGATTTCTTCAAGGTCAGTCGCAGACAACGTGCCTGCAGCGGCTTTCAGATTCAGCACCGATATGAGGAAGTTGTAGCGCGCGGCAGCCAGATCCTTTTTGGCAGAAGTAACTTGTTGTTGTGCGTTCAGCACATCGACATTGGTACGCACACCGACTTCAAGCCCCAGCTGTGTGGACTCAAGAGATTTCTGGCTTGAGGCCAGTGCGGCTTCCAGTGCCTTTGCCTGTGCTTCCGTACTGGCTACGTTGAGATAAGCCTGGCGTGTCTGCAGAGCCGCACTGCGTAAAGCGTCTTCCAGTTCCTGACGAGCCTTTTCCCGGTTGGCGACAGATTCACGCACACGCGAAGAAGTCAGTCCGCCTTGGTAAATTGGCACAGCAAGTTCCAGCCCGATAATGGCAGCTTTGCTGTCTGCCTGCTGGGGACCAAAATTCTGACTATGGTTATCGCTGTAGCTTGCAGTCGCATCGAGGGTAGGGTAGTGACCAGCTCGGTTGCGCTCAATTTCCTGGTCGGCGATTTGTTTGGACTGCCTGCGTATAAGCACTTGGAGGTTATTGTCCTGAGAGCGATTTACCCATTCATCCATGTTGTCAGGAGATGGGATGGTCAAGGCAGGATTGGGTTTCAGTCCGGCCAGCGTGTTCACCGTTTTGCCTGTCAGCGTGAAAAGTGCGCGCCGCTTGATTTCAAGTTCATTGAGCGCGGCAATTTCCTGAGCTGAGGCAAGGTCAAATCGTGACTGGGCTTCGTGTGTATCGACAATGGTTGCTGTGCCAACCTCGAAATTCCGTTTGGCTGCGGCTAACTGTTCGGTAATGGCAGTTTTTTGTGCACGAAGGAACTCAACATTGTCCTGTGCCAGAAGAACATCAAAGTAGGCTCGTGCTGCCCGCAAGACCAGATCCTGCCCAGCAGACTTGAACTGGTTTTCGGCGATCGCCACGGAGTTCTTTGCTTGCTCGTAGGCAATCAAATTCTGCCCGCGGTAGATAGGCTGTGTAGCTGATACGCCCCAGCCCCAAGAGCTGTAATCCGCGTTGCCAAAAACGGAGTTGTCGATGGAGTTATAGCGTGTGTTGGCATTAAAGCCGGCGCTGGGCAAAAGACCTGAACGGGCTTGTGGCGTTTTTTCCTGTGCTGCTTGATAGGCGGCCTGCGATGCAGCATAGCTCGCGTCATAGGACAGCGCGGCACGATACACTTCTGAGAGGTTGTCCGCATAAGCAGGCAAACCAAGAGAAACAGCCAACAGGAAGCTCAACAGATTCGGTTTCATCATCGTTCTTTCTAGTACAGAGGCATCGTCGGGTCTACTTCCTTCGCCCAGGCATCGATCCCGCCGGTCAGGTTGATCACGTCTCCAAACCCCTCGTGCTCCAGAAACTTGGCAACCTGCCAAGAACGGATTCCATGATGGCAGACGACGACGGTTTCTTTGTTTTTGTCCAATTCATTTATCCGCGCCACGATCTGGCCCATGGGTATCCATGTGATGCCGGCCAACTGGCAGCGGGCCAGTTCCCACTCTTCGCGCACGTCCAGCAATACCGGAGCTTCGCCCTGCGCCAGCCTTTCCTCGAGCTGGCGTACTGTCATGTGACGCATCAAAAACTGAAACGTTCAGGCTGCAGGGCGTTGACTAGCGGCTTCAGGGTGGTTTCAAACAGATTTTCGCTGCGGTAGACACCGCGCGACACGCAAGTGACCAACTGTGCGTGCATGACCGGTTCATCACCCACTACTGCGAACATTCTTCCGCTGGGAGCAAGCTGCGATGTAAGGTTTTCCGGCAAAACGGGCAACGAACCGGTAACAACAATCACGTCATAAGGTGCATGGGCTTCCCAGCCGCGGCTGGCATCACCTGCTTCCAGGGTGACGTTGGTAAATCCATGCGCCTTAAGGCGGGTTTCGGCTTCCTTGATGAAGTCGGCATGGATTTCGACACTGTGTACCTGGCTAGCCATGGATGCGAGCAGTGCGGTGAGATACCCAGTGCCGGTGCCGATTTCCAGCACCTTGTCGGTTTTCCTGATTTGCAGGGATTGGATGACTCGTGCTTCAAGTTTGGGAGACCACATGGATTCACCGTGGCCCAGTGGAATTTCCATGTCCACGAATGCCAGCGAGCGGTAGGCAGCGGGGACAAATTCCTCCCGCCGCACCTTGAACAACAGGTCGAGTACCGACTGGTCCAAAACATC
>DKAU01000082.1 GCA_002450925.1 Thiobacillus sp. UBA6918
GGCGAAGAAGTGGAAGTTGAAATTCGCGATAAAAAACTAAAAGCCAAAGTGGTTAAATACCCCTTTGTGCGCAATGGCAAAGTCTTAATCTGAACAGGAAGGCAATCAAAATGAGCATCCCCGCTGATCTGAAATACACCAAGTCCCACGAGTGGGTCAGAGTCGAAGGCGACGGCACCGTCTCCATAGGCATTACCGACCATGCCCAGGATTTGCTGGGCGACATGGTGTTCGTGGAAACCCCCGCCGTAGGACGCACCCTATCCAAGGGTGAAGAATGTGCCGTGGTGGAATCGGTCAAGGCCGCATCCGATGTGTATGCGCCCATCGATGGTGAAGTGGTGGCCTCGAATGACGAAGTCGAATCCAGCCCCGAGAAAATCAACCAGGACCCCTACGGCGCCTGGATGTTCAGAATCAAGCCCGCCAATCCGGCCGACATCAATGCCCTGCTGGACGCCGCTTCTTACGAGGCACACGTCGCTTCCGAAGCACATTAATTTCTCCATCATGCCGTTCATCCCACACTCCGAAGAGAACATTGCCGACATGCTGGCTGCCATTGGCGCCAAGGACATCGATGCGCTGTTCGATGAAATTCCTGCCGAGCTCAAGGCAGGCAAGCTGACCAAAGTCCCGGCTGGGATTTCCGAAATGGAAATCAACCGACTGATGATGGAACGCGCCGAAGCCGATGGCCGTTACCTCAACTTCCTCGGTGCCGGCGCCTACGAGCACCATATTCCTTCCGCAGTCTGGCAGATCACTACGCGCGGCGAATTTTATTCTGCCTATACACCCTATCAGGCCGAGGCCAGCCAGGGCACGCTGCAGTTGATCTACGAATACCAGACCATGATGACCCGGCTCACCGGGCTTGATGTCTCGAACGCTTCGCTCTACGACGGCGGCTCCGGTTTGGCCGAGGCTGTGCTGATGGCCGTGCGCGCCAACAAGTCCGGCGCACGCAAGGTGCTCATGCCCAAGACCGTGCACCCGCTGTATCGGGCGGCCTGCCGCGACATCGTCAAGAACCAGAAAATAGAACTGGTGGAACTGGACTACCATCCTGCTACCGGTTGCACCAAGCTGCCGCAAAATGCAGAAGGTTGCGCTGCGCTGGTCATCCCGCAGCCCAACTTCTTTGGCATGCTGGAAGACGTTGACGGCATGACCGACTGGGCACACGCGAACAACCTGCTCGCCATCGCGTTGGTCAATCCCACGACACTGGCCGTGCTGAAAGCGCCTGGGAAATGGGGCAATGCGGGTGCCGACATCGCCGTTGGCGAAGGCCAGCCGCTGGGTGCGCCGCTATCCAGTGGCGGCCCCTACTACGGCTTCATGTGCTGCAAGCAAGAGTTTGTGCGCCAGATGCCGGGCCGCATAGTTGGCCGCACCGTCGACCTCGACGGCAAGCCGGGTTTTGCGCTCACCCTGCAAGCACGCGAGCAGCACATTCGCCGCTCCAAGGCCACCTCCAACATCTGCACCAACCAGGGGCTGGTGGTAACCGCCTCGACCATTTACATGAGCCTGCTCGGTCCGGAAGGCCTGGGCCGTGTTGCACGCGCAAGCCATGCCAACACGGTTTCGTTGGTTGGCAAGCTCGTCAAGGCGGGTGCGGAAAAAGTCTTCAATGGCGCGTACTTCCACGAGGCCGTTATCCGCACCAGCGTGGAAAACAGCAAGGTCCTGCGCTCACTTGTGGGTCAGGGCATCGTCGGCGGCTATGATCTGTCGAAGGACTACCCAGAACTGGGCAACGCCATCCTGGTGTGCGCCACCGAAACCAAAACCGAGACTGACCTGGACAAATATGCCCAGCAGTTGGGCCGCATCGTGTCCAAGCTTTCCGAACCGCCGCCGTGTGCGCGGAAGTGACGAAGGGCAATCACCCAATAACTGTAAAGGAGAGAAATTATGGCTGACGTTCTTTTTAAAGGCACCCCCGCACATACCATTGGCGAGCTGCCAAAAGTGGGCTCGACTGCACCGGATTTCAAACTGACCAATGGAGACCTCAATGAGGTTTCACTGGCCGATTTCAAGGGCAAAAAAAAGCTGCTCAGCATTGCGCATTCGCTCGACACGGGAACCTGTGCATCCGCAACGAAACACTTCAATGACTTCGCCAAGGCTCACCCCGATGTCGTGGTGCTCGTGGTAACCGCGGATCTTCCGTTTGCCCAAGCGCGTTTTTGCACTGGTGAGGGTATAAGCAACGTCATCACGCTCTCGATGATGCGCGACAAACATTTTGCGAAGGATTACGGCGTACTTTTGACAGACAGCCCGATCGCCGGACTGGCAGCCCGTGCCACGCTGGTTCTCGATGAAAACGACAAGATACTGTATACGCAATTGGGACCGGAGATCACCGTCGAACCCAACTATGAACCCGCTTTTGCCGCACTCAAATGACCCTGAAAAGGCGCGTTCTCATCTCTCGAAAACAGAAATTCCAACATGTTGATATTTGACCACTCCCATCCCGGACGCGCGGCGCACGCTCAGCTTCCCCCCAATGACGGCGCGCTCGACGATTTGCCGGCCGAACTGCTGCGCGATATTCCTCCCGCGCTGCCGGAATGCTCCGAACTGGACGTAGTGCGTCACTACACGCGCTTGAGTCAGAAGAACTTTTCCATCGATACCCAGTTCTACCCGCTGGGCTCGTGCACCATGAAGTACAACCCGCGTGCCTGCAATTCTCTGGCCATGCTGCCGCAGTTCCTGGCGCGTCATCCGCATGCGCCGGCCGAGACCGGACAAGGCTTTCTAGCCAGCATGTACGAACTGCAGGAGATGCTGAAGGACGTGACCGGCATGGCCGGTGTGAGTATGGCACCCATGGCAGGTGCGCAGGGCGAGTTTGCCGGCATCGCCATGATCCGCGCTTATCACGACTCTCGTGGCGACACGGCACGCACGGAAATCCTTGTGCCCAATGCAGCGCACGGCACCAACCCCGCTACCGCGGTCATGTGCGGTTACACGGTTAAAGAAATTCCCACC
>DKAU01000024.1 GCA_002450925.1 Thiobacillus sp. UBA6918
ACCGCCTTGATATAACGGCCGCGCGCCACCGAGATGCGGTTCTCGGTACCTTCTAGTTGCGCTTGAAGATCGCGGAATACACCATCTGCTTTCAATTGTGGATAGTTCTCCGCCACCACTAGAAGACGAGACAACGCGCCCGAGAGTTCGCCCTGGGCCACCTGGAATTTCTGGAATGCTGCCGGGTCATTGATCAGCTCGGGCGTGATCTGCATTTGTCCGACTTTCGCCCTGGCTTCGGTCACTTGAACCAGGATTTCCTTCTCATGTGCGGCATAGCCTTTGACCACGTTGACCAGGTTTGGCACGAGGTCGGCACGGCGCTGATACTGGTTGACCACTTCGGACCATGAAGCGTTGATCTGCTCATCAGTGGTTTGCAGCGTATTGTAGCCGCAGCCTGTGAGTGTCAAGGAAATCAAACCAATCGCAAGCCATTTTTTCATGTCATTCCTCCAGTGGTATCCAAAACTGATTTTATGGCAAACACATGAATTTCAAATTGCCTGTGCCATCACGCTACGTGCAAGACACAAATCCTCCCAGGCTTTTGCCTTGTCCGGCAGATTGCGCAGCAGATAGGCAGGATGATAAGTAACGATGAGCGGAATACCCTGATATTGATGTGCACGGCCGCGTAGCTTGCCGATGGCTTCATCGGTATCGAGCAGGCTTTGCACTGCAAAGCGGCCCAGGGCAATGATTATCTTTGGCTGGATCAGCTGGATTTGTCGTTCCAGATAAGGCATACAAGCGGCGACCTCATCCGGTTCTGGGTTGCGGTTACCGGGCGGGCGGGACTTGAGAACATTCGCAATGTACACGTTTTCGCCGCGCTTCAATCCGATGGCAGCCAGCATGGCATCCAGCAACTTGCCGGCCTGGCCGACAAAGGGCTCACCTTGGGCGTCCTCATCCGCCCCCGGTGCCTCGCCGATGATCAGCCATTCTGCCTTTTCGTCACCCACGCCCACGACACCTTGAGTACGGGTTTTATGGAGATCACATGAAGTGCAATTTGCGATGGTATTCTTCAGTTGTCCCCAGTCCATTTGCATGATCTGGCTGCGAGAATCCGTGTCTGCAGTATTTCGTTCAACAACCTCGGAAGCTTCATCATGGGACTGCCTTGCCCGCCACACAGGGGAAATACCAAGCTCTTTCAGGATCAGTTCTCGTGGCAGGCTCATAAAACAGCCCTCATGACCAGCGCATCTTCACGCCCGGTTTCTGCGGGGTAATAAGCCTTCCGCAAGGCAAAAGCCTCAAAACCCTGTTTCTCGTACATGGCAATGGCAGGCCCGTTACTGGGCCGTACTTCCAGAAAGAGTACGCGACAAAACTTCTGGCGTGCGACTTTCATCGCGTGCTCCAGGAATATCTGGCCCAGCCCCTGGCGACGCCAGTTCGGTGCGATTGTAATGTTAAGCAGGTGTGCTTCATCCAATGCCACCATCATGACCATATGTCCGATGACTTCTCCACCCACTTCGTACACCCATGCGCTGTACCCGGCATGGATGGAGTCGATGAAATTGCCAGCGCTCCAGGGGAATTCATAGCTGTCTTTTTCCACCAGCAGAACGGCAGGCACATCTATATCGCGCATGATGCGAATGTTGTGGACAAGCTTGAGCACGGCGCTCATTTGTAGCCTCGTGCATGGCGTTCGGCAGTAGTCATGGCCACCTTGTTACGCAAATAGATAGGTTGCGCATCCTCGGCTTCCCTGCCCTTGCCAACTGCGAGCATGCGAGCTCCCAGTCTGGCCACAGCGTCAGCCTGTGGATAGCGAGATACATCTGTATGCGCAAGGCGCAGGTGTTTCGCCAATTCGCCATCAAGAATTGCAAAACCGCTTCCTGCTCCTATCCACTTGTCGCCGGGTAACGGGGCAAGCTCACCGATAGCAGAAAGACTGGGTTCGACAACCGCATGCCAGTCTTCGCCTTGACGCTCATAGGCAGCGAAATACACCTCATCAAGACGAGCATCCAGTGCGCACGCAACGTATTCATGGCCGGACGCTTCGGCCAAGGCTTCAAGCGTGCAAATTGGCAATACAGGAATGCCCAGACCAAAAGCCAGTCCTTGTGCGACGCTGGCGGCTATCCTTACCCCTGTAAAGGATCCGGGACCCGCGCCAAAGGCGATGCCATCCAGGTCGGTTAAAGCGCAACCGGCTTCATTCAATAGCTGATCTATACGCGCCAAAAGGATTTCGCTATGCCTTTGCCCGGCAAGCTCGGTATGCCAACTCAAGTTGGAACCGTGCCTCAGGGCAATGGAACAATGTTCGGTTGAGGTTTCGATCGCAAGCAAGTGCATAGCATCATTATAAATGCGGGATGGTTATTGCCGTTGCCTTCTGTAAGGGGTTATCTGCTGCTGAGGCTCATTTACCGGGAGAATCGGGTTCCAGTGGCGCCAGAATTTCAAAACGAACTCTTTGCCAGGGATCTCGTGAATCAAGCAATCTCGAAATACGGGCCACGAGTCGTGTTCCGTTGTCCATGATGCGTGCAATGTCGGCGTTTTCCCTGCGCGGCACGTAGCCCAGTTTCTGTCCGCGCCAGTCTACGCGTATCGCCTTGGCGTCGTACGGATTGTCAGGTTCGCGCACAAGGGCCAGTTCATCGCCAACTTTCATCTCGTTCCAAACAGCTCTGCCCTGGTGATACCGGAATCCGGCCAGAGGCGAGTCTTGCAGGAGAATATGGGCCTGTGTTTCCGAACAAGCCGGTACTGGCCATATGTAAATTAGACAACCAAATAACAGCGCCGATAATCCAAGTGGATTTCTCATTCACCCCTCAACAGGTCTGACAGGCACGTACTGCCTGCCAGACATTTTCCCTTTCTTAAGGGTTCTTGTCAGCGCCAACCGTTGTTGAGTGCGTGTTTGTCTCACCGTTGAATCGTGTCGTAGTCACGGTGCGCATGGCGCTGCCGTCTCCTTTTGTCAGATCCACATTCTTGCTCGCCGTCTGCCCCTTGTCGTTGGTGATGGAATTGGTGCGCGTGTAGCCATCCTCATTCCTGGTCAGACTGCCTGAGGTTGTACCTGATCTTCCGCTCCCGGTCGTGTAGGTGCCATTGCTGATGTAACCGGATTCGGTTTTGGTAACGGTTTTATCGGTTGAGACGCTTTTGCCCGTGGTTTCGTTGGTCCAGTTGCTTTGCACCGACCTGGATCCATCATCATTCTTGCTTATGTTTCGGTCCATGTTCACATCCTGTCCCCGAAAGTTAGTGCCTTCTCCATGAACTGTTGCGCCGTTCTCGGTTCTTTGTCCTGTTTTGTTCCAGTTTGCCGTTTGACCATTGGCGCGTGTCGCGCTGCGCTGTGAAGACCAGGAACCTGCATCCCGATCCCGCTCACGGTGCAGTTCAGAAGAGCCGCTACCGCCGTTGGAGTTGGTCCAGCTTGTGTTGCGATCGACCGTGTTTCGGGTGCGTTTGGTGTCGCGTTGCACTGTACCGCTACCGCCGCGGCTATTGCTCCATGTTCCAGATTGGTGACGCTCAATTGCGGCTGCCTGACCCAAAGGCATCAGTGTTGCCGCACCGACAAAAAGTGTCAGATAGATAGAACTCAGTTTCATTAGGCGATTCATGGTGATGTCTCCTATGTTTAGTTTGGCTGCTGGTCGTACTGAAGGCGACGCTGCTGCATGCGTTTTCTCAGGGCTTCGGCAATTTCTTGTTCCGTAACCTGCCCGTCATGATTGCTGTCGATAAAATCGAAGTGGTTTGCCAGTCTTGGAAATTGACGTGAAAGCTCGTTTCGGTTCAGCGAGCCATTCCTGTCTTTGTCCGCCTCAAGATATCTATTGCGTGCACGGTCACGAATTGCCTGACGCCGTGCTGCAAAGTTCCCATTGGTTTCAGAACGGCGGGTGGACTCAGTAACATCGTGACGCAAACGGTTCCAGTCCTCATCCTGATAGCCCTGGACGGGATCTGCTGCCAAAGCGTTTGCGACAGGCATCAGCGCCATAACCATCAAAAAACTGGCAAACATCGTTTTCATTTCCAGATCCGGTATCAATATGAAGAAAATTAACGGCGATCAGGACTCGTACCTGGACCCCCTTTGGGTCCCGGAGGGTTTTCCCAGTTGGTGCCTGGACCTCCAATAGGACCGGGTGGGTTGTTGTCCCTGTCCAGACATTTCTTGGGGTGCTGTTTGCACCAGTGGTGACGGTCGGGGCTGGTTCCAGGACCGCCTTTGGGTCCCGGCGGGTTTTCCCAGTTGGTTCCTGGCCCGCCAACCGGCCCAGGCGGATTGTCGTCTCGATCGATTGCATATGCAGACATGGCAAAACCTGCAGCCAGGATACCTGCGATGAAATAAGTCCTTTTGTCCAGCATGATGATCTCCTGTTAAACAACCCCGGAACATTCCGGGGACGCTTCGCATGTTAGGCATGGTATGTAAACGGGCTTTGTCCGAAAACAGGAAAGTTGTAAGGTTTTATTGCCGATAAGGGTTCCAGAAACATTTGGAAACATTTTGGCTGTTTGAAGCCTGGTTAAGGCATAACCTTCTATCCATGAGCGAAACACGAAAAAGAATTCTGGTTGTTGATGATGACCTGCGGTTGCGGGACCTGCTTGAACGTTATTTGAACGAACAGGGATTTGACGTCAATAGCGTGGCGGACGGCAAAACCCTGGACCAAATGCTGGAACGGGAGCGTTATGACGCCATGGTTCTGGACCTGATGCTGCCGGGCGAGGACGGCCTGTCCATATGCCGGCGCCTGCAGACCACGCGCCCAGATCTACCTATTTTGATGCTTACGGCGAAAGGTGACGAAATCGATCGCATTGTCGGGCTGGAAATGGGCGCAGACGACTATCTGGCCAAGCCCTTCAACCCCCGCGAACTGGTTGCCCGTCTCCGTGCCATTCTTCGGCGACGGATTGCCCCTGTACCGGGCGCGCCGGCAGTGTCAGAAGAAATCGTGTCATTTGGTGATTTCGCGCTTAACTTAGGCAGCCGCGAACTGTTCGCTGGTGAGGAAAAACTTCCTCTGACCAGTGGGGAGTTTGCTGTACTCAAGGTTCTGGTCGAACATCCGCGCCATTCGCTTTCACGTGAACGTTTGATGGAACTCGCACGTGGTAGAGAACACGAGGCTTATGACCGCAGCATTGACGTTCAAATCTCCCGGCTGCGCAAGTTGATCGAGCCCGACCCGGCCAACCCTCGCCATATCCAGACAGTTCGCGGTTACGGATACGTGTTCGTCCCATGAACCTTGTTCCACGCACGTTGCTGGCACGCACCGTCATCCTGATCGGGGTGCTGCTCGTTTTAAGCCTGGCCTCCTGGCTGGCGCTCTTTGCGCTATCAGAGCGCGAACCCCGGGCCCGGCAGATAGCGACACGGGTTAGCGCGGTCGTCAATCTGACTCAGTCCGCACTACTTGCCGCCCAGCCGGAAAAGCGACTGGCCCTGCTCGAAGAACTCTCGCAGAAGGAAGGGGTGCGCATCTTTCCCATGGAACCGGAAGAAGCAGCCCTACCCCTTCCCGAATCCCCAATGCTGCGTTTGATCGCTCGGGAAATTCAAAAACGCCTTGGGCCAGACACGCTGATCGTGGGAGACGAATCGGACGAAGAAGCATTGTGGGTCAGCTTCAGTCTTGGTCCGGACGATTACTGGCTTGTTTTGCCCCACACACGCATCAAGCGCGGACTGCCCTGGCAATGGCTAGGCTGGGCTGGGCTAACCCTGCTGCTCGCATTTGCCGGTGGCT
This sequence comes from Thiobacillus sp. UBA6918, assembly GCA_002450925.1. Classification (GTDB taxonomy): domain Bacteria; phylum Pseudomonadota; class Gammaproteobacteria; order Burkholderiales; family Thiobacillaceae; genus UBA6918. The sequence goes on from DKAU01000024.1 coordinate 5,769, forward strand.
GGGCATTGGTGAAAAAAATCAATCGGCCCCTCAGGCATGCTGCCCAGGCAGCTTCAAAAATTGGCTGTGGGCACTTTGACGAAAAACTCGACGAGTCGGGGCCGGAAGAAATCTCAGCACTGGCCAAGGCCTTTAACATCATGGGTGGCAACCTGTCTGTAATGGAACGCAACCGCGCACTGATGCTGGCAGGGATATCCCATGACCTTCGCACCCCGCTTTCTCGCCTGCGCCTGTCCGTGGAAATGTCTGTTTCCGACACTTCAGAACAGACGGCAATGATCAGGGACCTGGACGACATGGAAATGCTCACGCGCCAGTTTCTTGATTTTGCAAAAACCGATTCCCAGGAAAAACCCACGCTTACCGATCTTGACGCCATGACCAGAAAGATCGCGGAAGAATACGCCCAACGCGGCCATAACATCGGCATCACAGGTTCGGCAGGAAGCGCCAACATCAGGCCTCATGCCATGAAAAGAGCTTTGGTCAATCTGCTGGAAAATGCCCTGAATTATGCAAGCGGCCCAGCGCAACTTCTTTTGTCGAATAAAAACGGAAACATAAGCCTGACGGTCATCGACTCAGGAAAGGGGTTGCCTGATAGCGAACTGGAAGCGGTCAAGGATCCGTTCTATAGAGGTGAAGCCGCGCGTACAGGTGCGAAGGGATCAGGTCTTGGGCTGGCCATCGTCTCACGCATAGCAGAATTGCATGGCGGCAGTCTGCTTCTCCGCAATCGCCCTGAGGGTGGATTGGCGGCAACAATCAAGCTGCCTGCACAGTAACTTCAAAAAATTCGCGTACCTCATCCAGCTTGCGGGTGCGCTTCATCGGCGGCAACGAAGCCAACACCTTGCGTCCATAAGACTTGCTCATCAGGCGCGGGTCACACAGCATCAATACGCCACGGTCAGTTTCAGTACGAATCAAACGCCCAGCGCCCTGCTTCAATGAGATAACCGCTTCTGGCAACTGATATTCCATGAAGGAGTTTCCCCCTTCCTCGTTGATGCGGGCAATGCGCGCCGCCACCACCGGATCATCTGGAGGGGCAAATGGCAGCTTGTCTATGATGACCACGGACAGCGCTTCACCAGGCATGTCCACGCCTTCCCAGAAACTCTGGCTCCCCAAAAGCACTGCCCTTCCTGATCGCTGGAATCTTTCCAGCAAAACCTGTTTCGGTTCGTCGCCCTGGGCTAGCAAAAGATAATCGAGGTCGTTTTCTTCAAATGCATCGGCCAGCATGGATTTGGCATTTTCAAGCGCTCGCAGCGAGGTAAACAGCATGAAGGCGCGCCCACCGCTTGCCTTCAGCACAGGCAAGGCGGCATCGACCACTGCCTGGGTATGCTCACGGGTATTGGGCTCGGGCAGACCTGGTGGCAAGTAAATCAGGCCCTGGTTCGGGTAATCGAACGGGCTGTCTACGCACAGTGTCTGTGCTTCTCCCAGCCCCAGGCGCGTAAGCAGATGTGAGAAGTCCCCACCTACGCTGAGTGTTGCTGAAGTCAGTATCCATGCTCGGTTATCCTGCATAACCTGCTCTCCGAAGATGTTTGCTACAGAGAGCGGTGTGGCATGCATATTCAGGGAGCGGCCCATCGTTTCCACCCAGCGCACCCAATCTGCCTCTTCCTTGCCTTGCCATTTTTCAAAACGGTGAATCAGCTCGCTCGAGCGTGCATGGCAAGTGGCAATCTCTTCCGCGCGCTCGGCCTGAGACTGCAAACCCGCTTCTAGTCCAGCCAGCTCTTTCTTGACCCGATCGAGCGCGTCAACAAAATCCGTTCTTGTTTGCACAAGCTTCGCCGGGAGGCGCAAGCTCATTTCCGGAATGGACATGCGCAAATTCTTTGCCGCCTTATCGAGCGCTTCTGCCGCCTGTGCCAAAGTTGGTGTGTCCTTGGCATAAACAAGGGCAGCCTGCCTGGAATCCCGCGCCAGGTCGATCATCTGGTTGGTGGAAACCGTCTGGCCAAAGAAAAGAGCAGCCGTATCCGCAAGCTGGTGTGCCTCGTCGAGGATGACGTTGTTACTGGCAGGCAGCAGTTCTGCCACCCCTTCATCGCGCAGCCACAAGTCTGCAAAGAAAAGGTGGTGGTTGACCACTACCAGATCAGCCTCCAATGCCTGCTTGCGAGCGCGCATNNTGCCAGGCCGGGTGCGTTTCCCGAATGCCGGTTGCCTCGGAACGGTCGCCGCTATGGCTGGTTGCAGCAAAGCTCTTGATTTTGTGCAACACCGATGCTTCTTCCGCACTGGCAAAACGCCCATCCGCCAGATTGCGCGCCAAGTGGAATTCACACACGTAATTGGCACGGCCCTTAAGCAAGGATGTTTGAACAGGCATGCTAAGTGCCGCGAGCACCGCCGGAAGATCACGCTTGAAGAGTTGATCCTGCAAGGCTTTGGTGCCTGTTGAGACAATGGTCTTGCCGCCGGCAAGCAGAGAGGGGATCAGGTAAGCCAGTGTCTTGCCAGTCCCTGTGCCCGCCTCTGCGACCAGCACACCACCGGACTCAAGCGCCGTGGAAACGCCTTTGGCCATTTCCAGCTGCTGCGGACGGAATCGATAGGATTCCAGTCTTGAAGACAACACGCCTTCTTCGGAGAAAATCCTTTCCAGTTCTTTGTATTCCGTCAAATCAACAGCCTCGAAACCAAATTTCTCAACAAGCGCATCTCATGAGTTAACTAGTGCTTCCCGGAACGCCAGATGGAAAAGAGAATCCACAAGCTGTTGATGAAGGCAATGACAAAGCCAAGAAGGCCGAATAGCGGCAGGCCAAACAACGTCGGCCCGCCTTCCACTGTCATGATGATGGACGAGCCGATCACCAATGAAGCAGTAAGAATGCCCATGGTCAGACGGTTGCTGGCATGGTCGAGCTGACGGCCAAAATGGTCAAGCCGCTTGAGGTCGAGATCGATTCGCATTCGACCTCGACGCGCTTCGCGTAATAGGTGCGACAAGTCTCGTGGCAAGCCCGAGACGACACTTGCAAGCTCCCTCAGGTTCTTGCGTCCTCTCGAGATCAGCGCCTGCGGAGTGTAACGATCGGCAATCACCTTCTCGATGAAAGGCTGGATCTGGTCGACCATGTGGTAATCAGGATTTAGTTGCTGGCCAAGTCCTTCCAGGGTGATGAAAGTCTTGAACAGGAGTGTCAGGTCGGCCGGGAGTATCAGCGAATTGTCGCGCATGATGGTGGTGATGTCCTGAAGCAATGCACCAATGTTCACGTCCTTGACCCTCAGGTCATCGTAGCTGAACACGAGTTCCGACAGGTCATGCGCCAACCTGGTTTCATCGACTTCCGCATCACCCGCCCAGTCCAGCAGCACTTCCAGGAGCGCGTTCTCGTCTCTGAATACGAGCGCATGGAGCAGGTTGACGATCTCGTTGCGCCTGCGCTCGGTCAGGTGACCGATCATGCCGAAATCTATGATGCCTATCCGGTTGCCGGGCATGAAAAGGATGTTTCCCGGATGAGGGTCTGCATGGAAATAGCCATCCAGCAGCACCATCTTCAGCACCACATCGCTACCTCGCGAACCAAGCATGATGGGATCCAGACCAGCCTCTCGCAATTTTTCGCGGTTGACTCCCTTGATGCCGCGGATTTCTTCCTGGACATTGACGACGTGTGTGGTGTAGTCCCAGTAGACCTTCGGGATGGTCACATTTTCGTCCTGGGCAAAATTTCGCTCGAACTTGTCAATGTTGCGCGCCTCTCTCACCAGGTCGAGTTCACGCCTGATCGAGCGCCGAAATTCTCCTATCATGCGTACGGGCTGGTAGCGTCGCATGTCCGGCATCTCGCTTTCCACCAGCTTGGCAAAGTGGTCGAGAATGCGCAGGTCGGCCTCGATTTTGCCCTCGATCCCTGGCCGTCTGGCCTTGACTACAACTGGCGTCCCATCCTTCAGGGTTGCCCGGTGTACCTGAGCAATGGAAGCAGCGGCCATCGGTTCAGCCTCGAATGTGCTGAACACTTCTTCTGGTGGAAGACCGAATGCCTTGGTCAGTTCAGCATGGACAAGTGCATAGTCCGAAGGGGGCACATGCTCATGCAGTTTCTCGAATTCCTCAATCCACCTGGGCGGAAACATGTCCACCCGGGTTGCCAGCAATTGGCCGAATTTGATGAAGGTCGGGCCCAACTCCTCCAGTGCAAGGCGGATTCGCACCGGTGTTTCAAGGCGGGATATTTCGGCGGCTGCCTGCCAGTGGAGAATGCGGCCAGCTCGTTCGAGCATGTTTGCCATCCCCAAAACACGCACCAGATCCCCCCAACCATAGCGGATCAGGACGGAAGCAATTTCATGCAACCGGTGCAAATCACGAATGATAGATATTGTTTCCAAAAGCATTTAGGCTGGCGCTCGAGTCATCTTGTTTTTATATTACTCAATATATGAGCCCTGTGCCTGCCAATCCATGAGCCGACCGCAAACAAATTCCTTCTTTTGGTTTGTCTTTCTGGCTGCCTTTATTTCCTTTGGTTGCAGGGCTGCCACAACTGCCATGAGCCCCGAAGAACTTGAACATTGGTTCAACGGCAACGGTACGAGCGAAGTCAATGAAGGCGAACTTAAATTCCTTGCCACCCCACCTGAAAAACCGGTTCATCACCATCAAAACCACATACGCATCACACTTGAAAGCCTGAAGGATGGCTGGACTGAACTGGAACAGTGCCACGACAAGCTCGATGCCGTGCCTGATGCCCAGATTACCTTCCGTGAAGGTTATGTCAGAAACCTGCAGGTGCTTGAAGCTCGCTCCATTGCCAAAGCCTGGGTAGAAGGTTCAACAATCCAGCTCAAGGGTGTGTTACCCGGTGCCAGACTGTGCCTAAAGGCCCAAACCCGGGCGCTGAAAAATGCAGGCAACGGATTCTTCAACCTGAACAACGGCCCCTACATGCGCAAGTTTCTGGATGGTTATTACCCCATGCGCGTTTCCATACAGGTGGAATATCCTGAAAAACTTATGCAACTGATAGATGTTTCACCTGCCAGGCAACCTGGGTTCGAAGTCTGGCAATTGCCCGGCCGGGTGGCCATTGAAACTTTTTTTGAAGGTGAGTTGCGTACTCTGCTACAGTTCGAACTTCTGCGATAAATTCGCGCAGAAAATTATGCCCAAACCGCCAAATCACTGGTAGCATGGGGATTCCATCAACAAGAGGAGGTAATATGAACAAATCCGAACTGATCGATGCAATTGCAGACGGCGCCGATGTCAGCAAGGCTGCTGCTGGCAAGGCACTCGATTCTGCAATCGCTGCAGTTGTGAAAGCCGTTTCCAAGGGTGACACAGTTACTCTCGTCGGCTTTGGCACTTTCAAGTCTTCCAAGCGTGCTGCCCGCACCGGCCGCAATCCCCAGACTGGCAAGGAAATCAAAATTGCCGCCACCACCGTGCCGCGTTTCACTCCCGGCGCTGGTTTCAAGGCTGCAGTTGCTGGCAAGAAAGCCGCAAAGAAGAAGTAATTCTGTATTCCGCGGAAGTGGCGCGGAACACCCCGCCACTTCCTGCCGGAAACCTCTGATCGCACCAACCGCGGTTACCAGAAGTTCTCAATAGTTACGGTACTTGGATTTCCTTCAGAACCGTTCAGCTTCATCATCAACGAAAATTTCAGATTCAGCCCGAAACATTCGACCTGAGTATCAAAGCCAACGCGCAGCGCAAGCCTTGAGATTGAATCTTGGGAATGGTGGGCAGTACAAGGTTCGAACTTGTGACCCCTGCCGTGTGAAGGCAGTGCTNNCAGTGCTCTACCGCTGAGCTAACTGCCCAAGATCTTGAATCTGTCTGAATAGACCGGGCGAATTTAACCACATGCATCCCAGCCCGGTCAACGGAAGCGGCCTTTGGCGTAAAATCACATGTTTTCAAGCTGTCACCTTTCCCAATGGTACGAACTCGTTTTGCCCCTTCCCCTACCGGTTATCTGCACATTGGCGGTGCGCGCACTGCGCTGTTTTCCTGGGCTTATGCCCGACATCACGGTGGCCAGTTCATTTTGCGCATCGAGGACACCGACATCGAGCGCTCCACTCCAGAGGCGGTGCAGGCCATTCTCGACGGGATGAACTGGCTGGGGCTGGCCCACGACGAAGGCCCCTTCTACCAGACGCATCGCTTCATGCGCTACAAGGAAGTGATCGAGCAGTTGCTGGCAAGCGGTCACGCCTATCACTGTTATTGCAGCACTGAAGAACTGGACGCCATGCGCGAAGCACAACGCGCACGCGGCGAAAAGCCCCGCTACGACGGCACCTGGCGACCCGAACCCGGCAAGACTCTGCCGGTGCCACCATCCGGCGTGCAGCCGGTTGTTCGCTTCAAGAACCCCACCACCGGCAGCGTGGCCTGGAAGGACCTGGTCAAGGGCGTGATAGAAATTTCCAACGAAGAAATGGACGATTTGGTTATCGCACGCGCCGACGGCACCCCCACCTACAACTTTTGCGTAGTGGTGGACGACTGGGACATGAAGATCACCCACGTCATCCGTGGCGACGACCACGTCAACAATACGCCGCGCCAGATCAATATTCTGAAAGCTTTGGGCGCAGAGATCCCCCAGTACGCGCACCTGTCCATGATCCTTGGCGACGACGGCACCAAGCTTTCAAAGCGCCACGGCGCCGTGTCGGTCATGCAGTACCACGAAGACGGATACCTGCCCGAAGCCGTCATCAACTATCTGGCAAGACTGGGCTGGTCGCATGGCGATGATGAGATTTTCTCGCGCGGGCAATTCATCCAGTGGTTTGACCTCGACCACATTACCGCCTCCTCCGCACAGTTCAACACCGAAAAGCTGCGCTGGCTCAACCAGCACTATATCAAGCAGACGGGTGACGCCGAACTGGTGACTGATCTGAAATTACGCATGGCCCAGCGCGGTATCGATATCACACAGGGGCCGGATGCCATGAAAGTCGTGGCTCTGGTCAAGGATCGCGCCGCTACCCTCAACGACCTGGCCGACGAAGCCATGCTGTTCTACCAGGATATCGCTCCCAGCGCAGATCTGCTATCTCAGCACGTCACCGAGGAAAACCTCGCGGCACTGCACGCGTTAAAAGAACGACTGACACAGACCGAGTGGAACCGCGAATCTCTGGGTGCCCTGATCAAGGAAGTGGCCAAGGCATTCGGTCTGAAAATGCCCAAGCTCGCCATGCCTGTTCGAGTACTGGTCACCGGCGAGCCGCAAACCCCCGCCATCGACGCCACCCTGGAGCTGCTCGGACGCGAGCGTGTTCTGACAAGACTGGAAGAACACCTGCCCCATCCGGGCATGTAAGACGGCTCAACAAACCGGCCGACTCCGGTATAATGCGGCCTCGCGCTGGTGTAGCTCAGTTGGTAGAGCAACTGATTCGTAATCAGTAGGTCGGAGGTTCGACTCCTCTCACCAGCACCAGACAAAACAAAGGCTTAGAGATTTCGCTCTAAGCCTTTTTGTTTTTGATTTGGTAAACGTCTGGCTCAGGCGAAATAAGTTTCCCTCACCGCATCATCGATGCTTGCCAGACCAAGTTGCAAATGGTCGATCAGAAGATGCAGGTCATCCTGCTGCAGGTCACCCGGATCCACTTGCTGGACCAACTGAGAAATTTCTCGAATCCGCTTCACAACCAGGCTGTTTTTCTTCAAGGAATGTGCGCAGCCTTCGATTTCACCCAGGCAATGAAGAACGGCCCGAGGGAAGCGGCGTTCTTTGAAGAGGAATTCCAGCACATCGCGCCGGCGCACTGGTTCCTGTACCGAGCGCCGGTACATCTGGTAGCCCGTCAGAGATTTCAGCACACTCATCCACTGAATGTTCTCAAAGGGCGAGAGCCCATGTTCCGATGATGGAACAAGATCTGCAGAACGCACATCAATGATCCTCGTGGTCATGTCTGCCCGCTCGAGATTACGTCCCAGCCGAATAAACTGGTAGCTTTCATCGTGCAGCATGGTGCCGGCCAGCATGCCGGTAATCGTCTGGGCACCTCGTACGATTTCCTGCAGATAGGCATGCCGGTTCTTGGGCCAGTAGGCTTTCTGTGCATCAGATTTGGCCATCTGGTAAAGGGTGTTGATTTCCTCCCAGGACTCCCGCGGCATCACGTCACGAACAGTGCGCGCATTTTCACGCGCCGCCTGCATTGCAGAAAGAATGGAACCCGGATTGTCCATGTCGCCGATCAGGAATTTCATGATCTGGCGCTCGTCATTGGCAATTCCCTTGATGTCGAGCAATTCCTCGTAACCGAGGATGCTCACTATACGCTTCCATTCCGGACGGATACCCTTGGGAAGGTCCAGCTGCAAATGGTTGGTGACACTTACCAGACGTGCAGTGTTTTCGGCACGTTCGATATAGCGGCCGATCCAGTAGAGGCTGTTGGCTACGCGGGAGAGCATTTCAGTTCCCCCCTTCCGTATCGACGATCCATGTGTCCTTGCTTCCGCCACCTTGGGAAGAGTTGACGACAGTAGAGCCTTTCCGCAAGGCGACTCGAGTCAGTCCGCCCGTTGTTACGTAGGTTTCCTTGCCGGATAGAATGAAAGGCCTTAAGTCGAGATGGCGCGGCTCCACACGGTTGCCAACCATGGTGGGCGCAGTTGACAAGGTCAGCATGGGCTGGGCGATGTAGTTGCGTGGATTGCTTTTTATGAGCTTTCTGAATTTCTCGCGCTCTTCCTCGCTGGCCTGCGGTCCGATCAGCATGCCGTAGCCGCCCGACTCGTTGGCTGGCTTCACCACCAGTTCGGCAATATGCTCCAGCACGTAATCCCGCTCTTCCTTGTAGATGCAGCGGTAAGTCGGCACGTTGGGCAGCAGCGGCTCTTCTTTCAGGTAATAGCGGATGAAGTCCGGCACATAGGCATAGACCACCTTGTCGTCCGCCACGCCTGCGCCGGGTGCGTTGGCCAGTGCCACCTTGCCAGCTTTCCAGGCGCGCAGCAGCCCCGGTACGCCCAGCGTGGACTCGGGCAGGAAGGCTTCCGGATCAAGGTAGAGATCGTCGATTCGACGATAAATCACGTCTACCCGCTTCAGCCCGTCAATGGTGCGCATATAGACGCAATCATCATCGCCCACTGTCAGATCGGAACCTTCTACCAGTTCCGCGCCCATCTGCTGGGCCAGGTAGCTGTGCTCGTAATAGGCAGAG
>DKAU01000143.1 GCA_002450925.1 Thiobacillus sp. UBA6918
CGCCATCCTGCATGTGCAATCCTCCGGCAAGAAGGAAGTGAATGGAGCCAATATCCTGGTGGCCATTTTCGGCGAGAAAGAGTCGCATGCTGCCTATTTCCTCGACCAGATGGGTATCAGTCGGCTGGACGTCGTCAACTATATTTCCCATGGCATAGCCAAGGTTCCTCAGGCCGGGACTCCCCGCCAGGAGGAAGCAAACGAAACAGCACAGGAAATTCCAGCCGGCACTCCGCTGGAGTCATACACCCTAAACCTTAATTCCCAGGCGCTTGCAGGAAAGATAGACCCGCTGATCGGTCGAGACCTGGAACTGGAGCGCGTGATCCAGACGCTTTGCCGCCGCCGGAAAAACAATCCGCTTCTGGTTGGGGAAGCAGGGGTAGGCAAGACGGCCATCGCCGAAGGTTTGGCCCGCCGCATTGTTGAGGGAACGGTTCCGGAAATTCTCATCGACTCCACGGTATATGCCCTGGACATGGGCGCGTTGTTGGCAGGCACAAAATACCGGGGTGACTTTGAGCAGCGCCTCAAGGGTGTGCTCAAGCAACTGGCTGATGAAGAAGGGGCGATACTCTTTATCGATGAAATACACACCCTGATCGGTGCAGGTGCAGCTTCCGGCGGCACGTTAGACGCATCCAACCTGCTTAAGCCGGCCTTGAGTTCTGGCCAGCTACGATGCATTGGCGCCACGACCTATACGGAATATCGCGGAATTTTCGAAAAGGACCACGCGCTTTCCAGGCGTTTCCAGAAAATCGATGTACTCGAACCCAGCGTGGACGACACGATAGATATTCTGCGTGGGCTGAAATCACGCTTTGAGGACCATCATGGCGTGAAATACAGTTCTTCGGCGTTGATATCGGCTGCACAGCTTTCGGCCCGCTTTATCAGCGATCGTCATTTGCCGGACAAGGCTATTGACGTAATCGACGAGGCGGGCGCGGCCCAACGCATCCTGCCCAAGTCCAAGCAGAAAAAAGTCATCACACCCAGGGAAATCGAGGAAATCATCGCCAAGATTGCACGCGTTCCTGCCAAGACTGTGTCTGCGGATGACCGTGATTCCTTGAAGCGGCTTGATCGCGATCTCAAGGCGGTGGTGTTTGGCCAGAATGCTGCCATTGATGCCTTAGCCACGGCCATCAAGATGTCGAGAAGTGGATTGGGCAACCCCCAAAAACCTATCGGTTCCTTCCTGTTTTCTGGTCCGACCGGGGTGGGTAAAACTGAGGTAGCACGTCAGCTGGCCTATACGCTTGGCATCGAGCTGACCCGCTTTGACATGTCTGAATACATGGAGCGGCATGCAGTGTCACGTCTAATTGGTGCTCCGCCCGGATATGTAGGGTTCGAGCAGGGCGGACTCTTGACCGAGGCTATCAACAAGCATCCCCATACCGTGTTGTTGTTGGACGAGATTGAGAAGGCGCATCCGGATATTTTCAACGTGCTGCTGCAGGTAATGGACCATGGCACCTTGACGGATACCAACGGCCGAAAGGCTGACTTCCGCAACGTCATCCTGATCATGACCACCAATGCCGGTGCCGAAAACCTCAGCAAGGCTTCGATCGGCTTTGCGCAAGCCAGCAAGGTTGGCGACGAAATGGCGGATATAAAGCGCATGTTTACCCCGGAATTCCGCAACCGGCTGGATGCGATCATTCAGTTTGCGCCGCTCGACCACGATGTGGTGATGCAGGTGGTTGACAAGTTCCTCATGCAGTTGGAGGACCAGTTGCATGAGAAGAAGGTGGAAATCAGCTTTGCTGACGCGCTGAAGGAATATTTGGGTAAAGAGGGTTTTGATCCTTCCATGGGCGCACGGCCCATGTCCCGCTTGATTCAGGACACCATCCGCAGGGCGTTGGCAGATGAGCTTCTGTTTGGACGGCTGGTCAATGGGGGCAGGGTTCGGGTTGGCCTGGATGCTGAAGGCAAGGTCAAACTGGAGTTCCCGGAACCCCTGTTAACTGCTTAACGATCGCACATTCGAATAGGATCGCAGGCGATTGCACAAATAAAAAGCGGCGCTCAACGAAGCGCCGCAAAATTGTCTGGACTACCCGTTTAACCGAGGGGGCATCCGATCCCCAACCAGACTAAAAACACAACAGGGGGTTATGTTTAGTTCATCTAACGGCGGTCAAATGCAAATCTTTAGCCATTTGCATCGGCTCTGGTATGTTTGTTCCAGTTATCGGTTGTTTGTCGCTATCAGGATAAAATCTCAAACATTCGCTGTTTTCAGGCGGACGCGCTCCTTTAATCAAAATTTGAATGTGACACCATCATGATTCTTGTCACCGGCGGTGCGGGGTTTATCGGCGCCAATTTCGTGCTAGAGTGGCTTGCTAGCAAGGGCGAGCCTGTGGTCAATCTGGACAAGCTGACCTATGCAGGCAATCTTGCCAGCCTGGAAAGTCTTAAGGAAGATCCAAGGCATGTTTTCGTACAGGGCGACATCGGAGACCGCGACCTTGTCGAGAAACTGCTATCGCTGCATAAACCCAGGGCTGTAATCAATTTCGCCGCTGAAAGCCATGTTGATCGTTCCATCCATGGCCCGGCAGATTTCATCGAGACTAATGTCGTGGGCACCTTCAATTTGCTTGAGTCTGTGCGCGCCTACTGGGGCAGCATGGAAGGTGAGGTCAAGGAAAATTTCCGTTTCCTGCATGTTTCCACCGATGAAGTCTATGGCTCTCTGGAACAGAACGACCCGGCTTTTTCCGAAACCACGCCCTATGCACCCAATAGCCCGTACTCTGCGTCCAAAGCTGCATCAGATCATCTGGTGCGCGCCTATCACCACACCTACGGTTTGCCGGTATTGACCACTAATTGCTCGAATAATTATGGTCCCTACCAGTTTCCAGAGAAACTCATTCCACTGATAATCCATAACGCTATCAATGGCAAACCGCTTCCCATCTACGGCGATGGGAGCAATATCCGAGACTGGCTGTATGTGACAGACCATTGTTACGCCATCATGACGGTGATGGAAAAGGGTAGGGTGGGCGAGACTTACAACGTTGGCGGAAACAATGAAAAAACCAACCTGGAAGTGGTGAAAACCATTTGCGCCATCCTTGATGAAATGCACCCGCAGTCGCCAATGACGCCGCATGAAAAGCTCATCGCTTTTGTAAAAGACAGGCCGGGCCATGACGCGCGCTATGCCATCAACTCTTCCAAGATCCAGCACGAACTCAACTGGCAACCACAGGAAAGTTTCGAGACAGGGATCCGAAAGACCGTGGCCTGGTACCTGGAGAATGCAGCCTGGGTGGATAATGTGGTTTCTGGTGATTACCGCAATTGGGTTCAGGCAAATTACGCAGCTAGATAAGACATGACTAATCGCAAAGGCATTATCCTTGCTGGGGGTTCCGGTACCCGGCTCTATCCGGTAACACAGGCAGTTTCAAAACAACTGCTGCCGGTCTACGACAAACCCATGGTGTACTACCCCCTGTCTACGCTAATGCTGGCAGGTATCCGCGACATTCTGCTTATTTCTACGCCGCAGGATACGCCGCGCTTCGAGCAATTACTGGGCGACGGCAGCCAGTGGGGAATCAACATCCAGTATGCCGTGCAGCCTGCTCCAGAGGGACTGGCCCAGGCTTTCATTATTGGCGAGAAATTTCTGGATGGTTCTCCCAGCGCGCTGGTGTTAGGAGACAACATTTTCTACGGTCACGACATGGCCGATGACCTCAAACGCGCAGATGCAAGATCAAGCGGTGCAAGTGTGTTTGCCTACCCGGTGCACGACCCTGAACGCTATGGTGTGGTTGAGTTCGACGCCAAAGGTCGTGCCATCAGCCTGGAAGAAAAGCCCAAGTCACCCAAGTCGCGCTATGCCGTTACCGGACTGTATTTCTACGACAACCGTGTAGCGGATGTCTGCAAGAGTCTCAAACCCTCACCGCGCGGTGAACTGGAAATTACTGATGTCAATCGACAGTTCCTTGAATGGGGAGAACTCGATGTGCAGGTCATGGGCCGTGGCCAGGCCTGGCTGGATACAGGTACGCACGAGTCCCTGTTGGAAGCAGCTTTATTCATTGAAACCATTGAAAAGCGCCAGGGATTGAAGATTGCATGCCCAGAGGAAATTGCCTTCCGCCAGGGCTTTATCAATGCGGAACAGATTGAGCGGCTTGCCGCACCCCTGTCAAAGAATGGCTACGGTCAATACTTGCTGGCACTTTTAAAAGACCAGATTTTCTGAAATGGAAAAAATTGCTACCGCGATTCCTGATGTCTTCATGATCGTGCCGAAAGTGTTTGGCGACGAGCGGGGCTTTTTTATGGAAAGCTACAATCGCATGATCATGTCATCACTGGGCATTGGGTGCGATTTTGTTCAGGACAACCACTCGCGCTCTGCCAGGGGTGTGCTTCGCGGTTTGCATTATCAGATCAGACAGCCGCAGGGCAAGCTGGTGCGCGTGGTGGCGGGCGAGGTGTTTGATGTGGCTGTTGACCTGCGTCGCTCATCACCGACTTTTGGACACTGGGTTGGCATGAACTTGTCTGCCGAGAACAAGCGCATGGCCTGGATCCCCCCCGGCTTCGCACACGGCTTTTGCGTATTGTCCGAATATGCGGAGTTTCTCTATAAAACCACAGACTATTATGCGCCGGAACACGAGCGTTCCCTGTTGTGGAACGACCCGAGCATCGGCATCGAATGGCCCTTGTCTGCTGATCCGGCACTGTCCGAGAAAGACCGCAATGGCGTGTCGCTGGACAAGGCAGAGGTATACGCATGAGGACCATCCTGCTTACCGGCGCAAGCGGGCAGGTAGGGTGGGAATTGCAGCGGAGCCTTTCTACCCTGGGGCGCGTGGTTGCCCCCGCCCATGATGAACTTGATCTTTCCAGACCGGATACGCTGCCTACTTTCATTCAAAACATCAAGCCCGACCTTATCGTTAATCCTGCTGCCTATACCGCGGTAGATAAGGCCGAGAGCGAGCAGGAACTGGCGTATGCCATCAATGCCGAAGCCCCCGGCGTACTGGCCCGAGAGGCAGCCAAAAGAGGCATCAGCCTTGTGCATTTTTCTACTGACTATGTCTTCGACGGCAACAGGCTCGATGCATATTACGAAACCGATAAGCCCAATCCACTTGGTGTGTATGGTGCAAGCAAGCTTGCGGGAGAAGAAACGGTGCAGACAAGTGGTGCGGACCACCTTATCTTGCGCACCAGTTGGGTGTATGGCCTGCGGGGCAAAAACTTTCTGCTAACCATGCAGCGGCTTGCACGTGAGCGTGACAAGCTGTCTGTAGTCGCTGACCAGTTTGGCGCGCCCACCTGGGCCAGAAGCATCGCTGATGCAACAGCGCAGATGCTGTCCCTGTGGCTGTCGCCAGGCGCATCTGTAGAAGATCGCAAGCGCCTGTCAGGTGTCTATCACCTGACTTGTGGCGGACGAACAAGTTGGCATGGCTTTGCCGAGGCGGTCCTGCAAAATATTCAATCTGGTGGCGAAAAGATTCCCGTGCTCAAGGCCATCTCTACGGCTGAATATCCCACACCGGCGAAGCGTCCTTCCAACTCTGTGCTTTCTAACGAAAA
>DKAU01000119.1 GCA_002450925.1 Thiobacillus sp. UBA6918
GATGACTGGGCCAAGGTCAAAGACAAGTTGCAGCATCTGGAACGCTGACTACTGTGGGAATCGAGGCGATTCCCGTCTCCGGCAGCACGATCCCCGAGCTTGTGGCCCGGGTTTTATTGCAACGGCACGCAGATGCGCTACCCGACCTGTCGGGATTGGTCGTTCTCGTCCCCAACCATCGCGCCGGACAGGACTTTGTCCTTGTGCTGGCCGCGCAGGCAAACCTTCCTGCGCTCATTCCGCCATTTGTCACCCCGCTTAAAGCCTGGGCAGAAGACCGGACCATAAACGAGGCAGAGCCCGCATCGCGCCGCCATGCCCGACTGTATGCATTGTTGAAAACACACCAATGGCTAGGCAATGTAGACAAGTGGTCGCTCGCTCAAGAACTTCTGAATCTGGCCGACCAACTTTCGGCCGCACGTCCTGAGGGCCGGATTCCGGATGCGCTGCATGCAATCGAAAAAGCGCCTTCGCGGGAAGTGGCCCTGGTCGAGGCAGTTTGGGCCACCCTGAACGGAAGCGGCAACGATCCGCATTCGCGGTATGCCGCCGCGCTGGACATCATTACAACTTCCTCAAGCGTTCCCCTATACGTCTTTGCACCCGGCCCGCTGACGGAAACCGAAAAGCGCTTTCTGGAAAACTATTCAAACCGACAACCGGTAGTTTTGTTCGAACTCGCTGCTGAAACGCCTGTTGGAAAATGCCTGCAAGCTGCCTGGTTTGCCGATGAAGCGCCGATCAACACCAGAGCAGAATCGCTGGCCAGCACCTATGCAGAGTCCCCCTTGCACGAACACATCAAGCTTTGTGCCGCGCCTCACCTCGAGGCCGAAGCGCGTGCCGCTGCAACCTGGGTTGCAGAACAGCTCCAGGCAGGAAGGCGCAACATCGCGCTCATTGCGCTGGATCGCCTGACTGCAAGGCGCGTTCGCGCATTGCTCGAACGTCTCGACGTGCTGATCGAAGATGAAACCGGCTGGACATTCACGACAACTTCTGCCGCTGCGGTAGTTGATCGCTGGCTCACTTGTCTGGCAGATGACTTCCCCCATGTCGAACTGCTGGATCTGCTGAAGTCCCCCTTCCTGCTGGGAGAGCTTGCCGATCGCCAGGACAAGGTATTACAGCTGGAACTGGTTATGCGCAAACAGGGCGTATGCCAAGGCCGCAGCAACGTATGGCGGCTTGCCGATACCGACAAGAAACTTGAGCAGGCCATCCCCCTGTTGGATAAACTTTTCGGCGCCGCACAGAGTTTTTCCATGCGACGTGCCAGCCTGGCAGCTTGGCTTGGGCGTCTGCATGAAAGCCTCGCACAACTGGGCGCCCTGTCGCCGCTTGGCCGCGACGCCGCCGGAAAACAATTGCTCGACCGTTTTGAAATCTTGCGCCGCGAGCTTGCCGAGGACACCGAAACGCACTCCTTCGCCGAGTGGCGCCGCTGGCTGGACTGGGTGCTGGAATCCGAAACCTTTTCGGACAAAAGCGTAAGCAGCCCCATCGTGCTGACTTCCCTGCCCAATGCACGCGGCAGAATCTTCGATGCCGTTGCCGTGCTCGGCGCCGATGCCAAACACCTGCCCGGCGTACCGGCTATGGGACTGTTCAACCAATCGGTCCATGCCGGCCTGGGGCTGCCCGGCCATGAAGAGCGTTATGCGCAGTTGCGAGACGATCTTCTTTCGCTTGCCACACAAGGCAATACGCTGTTCACCTGGCAAGCCTGGAATGGCGACGAGCCCAATCCGCCCTCACCACTCATCACTCTCTTGCAAACGATACAACGTGCAGCCTGGCATTGCGAACTCGACACCCAAAACATCGCCGAGCCGCCCGCACAGTCCAGTCCGCTTCCCCATGCCGCACACATGCCAGCACCTGCCGTATCCGCTGCACAACTTCCGCGAAAATATTCACCCACTGCCTACCAGACACTTCTCGACTGCCCTTACCGTTTTTTTGCCCGGCACGTGCTTGGCCTGAGGGAACTGGACGAAGCTGACGAGGCCCTGGACAAAAGCGATTACGGCAATACCCTCCACGCCATTCTCAAACACTTTCACGACAGCGCCCCGCCACCTGGCCGAGAGGCTGCGCTGGCGCTGCTTGAGAAACTCAGCGACGAGGAATTGGCCCGACTGCCTGCCTACACAGCCGCCGCATGGAAAAACCGGTGGCAAAAGAACATGCCAGCCTACATCGATCTCTGGCTTGAACATGAGCAGCAGGGCTGGCACTACCAATCGGGTGAAAAGGAATTTGAAACATCCGTCGAGATCAATGGCCTGGGTGAAACCGTCCTGCATGGCCGAGCAGATCGCGTTGATCAGAACGGGAACAAGTTGCGTGTCATCGATTACAAAACCAGTAACCCAAGTGTATTAAAGAAACGTGCAAAGTCCCCGGAGGAAAACGTCCAGCTCCCCTTTTATGCCTGGCTGGCCAAGGCGGAATCTGCGTTTCTTCCAATCGACACAAACCAGGTCGACCTGATCACGCCAAATCCGGATGTAAATCCGGAAGACATCAGCCAGCGTTTGCCTCAACTGCTGGAGTCCATGGCAAAGGGTGTGCCGCTTCCAGCAAATGGCATAGAAGCCGCTTGCCAGTATTGCGAAGCGCGAGGGATGTGCCGCAAAGGGGTATGGGATGACTGATTCCAGCCTGGACAACTCTGCAGCGCTAAATCCCCGAGCATCCTGTGTCGTGGAAGCCTGCGCGGGAAGCGGCAAGACCTGGCTGCTGGTGTCTCGCATGATCCGTCTGCTGCTGGCGGGCGCCAAGCCTTCCGAGCTTCTGGCCATCACGTTTACCCGCAAGGCTGCGCAGGAAATGACAGATCGCCTGCACGCGTGGCTGAAGGAGCTGGCTTTGGGTACAGACGAGGAGGTTCGCAAATTTCTGCGTGAGCGCAAGCTGCCAGAAGCCGAGATCGATGCCTTGATGCCGCGTGCGCGCAGCCTGCTTGAAATCGTATTGACCGCGCAACCGGGTCCCGGCATCACCACTTTCCATGGCTGGTTTCTGGATTTGCTGAAACGCGCCCCCCTTGAAGCAGGCCTGCCCTGGGGGGCGCCGGTTCTGGATCGAACAAAACTTCTGCAGGACGAAGTGCGCGACCGCCTCTTGTCAAAATGGGCAACATCACCAGGCTCCCCTGAAGGAATGGCTCTGCTCGCCCTGCTTGAAGAAATCGGCGAATTCAATCTGCTTTCTCTTCTGTCCAATTTCATCAAGTCCCGTTCCGAATGGCTGGCTTATACGGAAAATCAAAATGACCCGGTTGCATTTGCATTAGACAAACTGAAATCCGGCTTACATTCTGATCTCGATTCCGATCCTGTTGACGCATTCTGGTCAGATGAACTGATGCATGCTCGCGCCCGGCGTGTTGCGCTCGCCCTGGAAAAAGGTAGCGACGCAGAATACAAAAAAAGCCAGGCAATCAAGCAAGCCTTGGCCGATCAAGACATCGAAGCCCTGTGGAAAAAAATTCTCAAGGCAGACGGCGGGCGGCTAGCAAGCAAGGGGACCAAAGCTTTGCTCGCTGCCTTGGCAAACGACGCGGACACTTACCTGCGTGACTATGAAGCGCTGGAAGATGCACTGGAAAGGATCTCCGGTATTCAATCAGCACAACGAATATGGAACCTGAACAGATACGGCCTGCTGTTGGGCAATGCTTTGTTGAGTGCCTACCAGCAGGCCAAGGCCGAGCGCGGCGTTATCGACTTTGCCGATGTCGAATGGCTGGGCTGCCAACTGCTCGAAAGCGAGGAACACGCGCCTGCGCTCAATCTCAAGCTGGATGCACGTTACCGCCATTTGCTGCTGGACGAGTTTCAGGATACCAACCCCTTGCAGTGGCGTACCCTATCGACCTGGCTTGCCGAAGCGCACGCCGCGGATTCGGGCATGACCGTCTTCATGGTGGGCGATCCCAAACAGGCGATTTATCGATTCCGCCGTGGCGAGGCCAGGGTCTTCAAAGCTGCAGCAGAATTCCTGCAAGCGCATTTTGATGCGCCGTATCTAGCCAATAACCAGACACGCCGTCTGGCACCGCAAGTGGTCACTGCGATCAATTCGGTTTTCGAGGGGACAGAAGGGTTTTCTCCACACACTCCTGTTGAAGGCAATGAAACGCTGCCTGGTGCTGTGCGTTTCCTTGCCGTGAATGCCCCCGACAACGGCACTGCCATTGAAGAAAATGGCTTGCGCAACCCACTCACCACTCCGCTGCCTGAAGCGGGGGACAGGGCAGTGCATGAGGAAGCACGGGAATTTGCGCGCACGCTGCAAGAAGACGTCATCGGCAAGTGGTGTATTCGTGACAAGTCCGGAGAGCGCAACGCCAGGCCCGGCGACATCATGGGTCTCGTCCGTCAGCGCACGCATCTCAAAATCTACGAACAGGCGCTGGAACAAGCCGGCATTCCCTATATCACGTCACGGCGCGGAGGTTTGCTGCACGCACTGGAAGCGCAGGACATCATCGCCCTTTTGGAGACTCTGCTGCTTCCGCATGCCGCCCTCAAGCTTGCCCATGTTCTGAAAAGCCCCCTGTTCTCATGCAGCGACACGGAATTGATGCAGGTTTTTCAGCGAGAGGGCGTCAGCGGATGGGACAGGTTGGCAGTCTGTGCCAAGGAACAGGATTGTCCAGCCGGGCTCAAGCGCGCTGCGGGCCTGTTGACTGGCTGGAAAGCATGGGCCGGCATACTGCCCGTCCATGATTTGCTCGACCGCATCTATTTCGAGGGTGACATGGAAGCGCGCTATGCAGCCGCGTCTCCTGCCTCCACGCGGCCGCAGGTTGCCGCAAATCTCAGGGCATTTTTGCAATTGGCTCTAACGCAGGGAGCCGGCCGCTATCCTTCGCTCGGCGGGTTCATACGCGAATTGAAATCGCTTGTGGAAGACAGCGAGGCAGCTCCCGAGGAAGGCATTGCTGCTGACGGTGAAAATGCCGTCCGCCTGTTGACCATACATGGCGCAAAGGGCCTGGAAGCGCCGGTTGTTTGGCTGCTGTCAGGCAGTTATTCAAAAAAGGACAGCCATCATGATGTTTTGGCGCCCTGGCCGCCCGAAGCACGCAAGCCTGAACATTTTTCCCTGTACGGGAAAAAAGAAGACCGGGGAGAATTTCGCGAAGCATGGTTTGCCGACGAGGCCGTCCTCAACGAACAGGAAGAAACCAATCTTTTGTACGTGGCCCTCACACGGACCAAACAGGCGCTGCTTGTAAGCGGGGACGGGGCTCGCAACAAGGAAGGCGAAATCACGCATCCCTGGCTAAGACGCATATTTTCTTGCTGGGAAAAAACGGGTTTCGATATCGACCTGCCAAAGAGCCATGTTCTGGAAGTACAACCTGAATTGACACGCTCACCTTACATGACCTCGCCATCTATTGGAACACGGGTCGTTGAAACCACGCAGTCAGGCGCCGAGGCTGTCGGCGAACTTATACATGCCTGCCTTGAGTGCTTTGCGCCGCCAGGGGCTAACCGTGATCTGCAAGACCTGGCGAAAAGACTCGGTGTGGACACCACCACGTTCGAAAAAGCCCAAATTACCGCGCAGGGCCTCATCGCCCATTCTGATCTGAAGCGCTTCTTCGATCCGGCCCATTACCTTCACGCTCGCAATGAACTGCCTGTTGTAACCAACAGCGGCCAAGTCCAGCGCATCGACCGGCTGGTCGAGTTTGAAGATGAGATTTGGGTACTGGATTACAAAACCGGCAAAGCAGACGCAGCCCATGATGACGCAGCCCTTGTCCAGGAATATCGCCCTCAGTTGCAAGCCTATGTTTACGCAGCAAAATCTCTATTCCCGTTCAAGTCCGTGCGCTGCGGCATTATCCTTGCCGACGGCCGTCTGGTCGCCCTCTAGTCAGCATCGAAAAATTAGAAAATTAAACTTGGCTAAGCTTCATAGTGGGCTATAAAAATAGCTATGAAGATCGCCGACCTGATCCCTCGTTGGGACAGCCACCTCCATCCCCCGCTGGCAGGCAAGCAATATCACATGCAATTGCAGGTCCGCGATGCCGCTCGTATCGAAGCGTTGCAGATCATGTATCCGGATTGCTCGGAGGAGGAGATCCTTTCTGACTTGTTGCATGCCGCGCTAGACGAACTTGAAATTGCCATGCCTTATGTTCGAGGCAACAAGGTTATTGCAGAAGATGACCAGGGCGACCCCATCTATGAGGATCTTGGTCCCACGCCGCGCTTTTATAGCCTGAGCCATGAACTCATGCGCAAACTGGCCGGACGAAAACCCAACGGAGCAAAGTAAAATAGCGGCTTTCAAGTTCACCAGCCGCTGTCATGCCCGTTAATCTTGTCGCCCCGGATTCCGCTTCGCTTCACCCCGTTGCCGGGGTAAAACTTGGTATCGCCTCTGCCGGCATCAAAAAGCCCGGACGCAAGGACATCACCCTGATAGAACTCGCGCCCGGATCAAAGGTGGCCGGGGTTTTCACGCAAAACCGCTTTTGCGCTGCGCCGGTGACCGTATGCAAACAGAACCTGGCAAGCGGGGACATTCGCGCCCTGCTGATCAATACCGGCAATGCGAACGCCGGCACTGGCGATGAGGGAATAATACGCGCACAACAAACCTGCAAAGCGGTTGCCGAACTCTTTGGCATTGACGCCGGACAGGTGCTGCCTTTTTCAACCGGCGTTATTCTGGAGCCTTTGCCCATCGACAAGATCCTCCTTGCGCTACCCGCAGCAAAGGCCGACCTTGCTTCCAACAACTGGTCCGACGCGGCACATGCCATCATGACGACGGACATCGTCGCCAAGGCCGCGTCCGCACAAGTGCAGATAAGCGGCAAAAACATAACCGTTACCGGCATGGCCAAGGGTTCGGGCATGATTCATCCCAACATGGCCACCATGCTGGGCTATGTCACCACCGATGCAGCCGTATCGCAAAAGTTGCTGAACCGGCTGGTGAAAGAAGTCGCGGACGTTTCCTTCAACTGTGTAACGGTGGATGGCGACACTTCCACCAACGACAGCTTCATCCTCATCGCGACCGGACAGGCCGAAAATACTGAAATTACCGATGCCACCTCAAGTGACTATGACGCCCTGAAAGCCGCATTGTCCGAAGTCTCGATCAAGCTTGCACAGGCCATGGCGCGTGACGGCGAAGGCGCCACCAAATTCATGACGGTGCAGATCGAGAAAGGCCGTGACCGCGCCGAATGCAAGCAGATCGCTTATGCCATCGCACGTTCGCCACTGGTTAAAACAGCCTTCTTTGCCTCTGACCCCAACCTTGGCCGCATTCTGGCTGCTATCGGTTATGCGGGGGTAATGGATCTCGACGTAAACAACATTCAGGTTTATCTCGGAGACGTGCTCGTAGCGGAAAAGGGTGGACGCGCAGCGAGTTACACGGAAGCACAAGGAGCGGCGGTAATGAAAGAGCCCGAGATCACGATTCGTGCCGTGCTAAATCGCGGAGATGTGGACGCTACGGTCTGGACCTGCGACTTCTCCTATGACTATGTGAAGATCAATGCGGAGTACCGCACTTGAGCAAATTCGATCATCTGTTGCCGCGCATCGAACTCCTGCTCGACCGCCTGGAAGACGCGCCATCCACGCCCATTGACTGGAAGAAAACCCATGCCGCCCGCTGGATTGCCGAAACCAGAAGCCTGCGCCCGATTGCGCGTCCACATCGTATTGAAGCACGCCATCTGCTCACCATTGACGAACAGAAGCAGAAAATCGATGCCAACACCCGCCAGTTCGTTACCGGCAAAACCGCCAACAATGTATTGCTGACCGGCGCTCGCGGTACCGGAAAGTCCTCGTTGGTGAAGGCCATGCTGGCGAAATATGCCGTCAAGGGGCTGCGCCTCGTGGAAATTGACAAGGCTGGTCTGGCCCACCTGCCCGAGTTGTTTGATCTTTTACCGCAATCTCCACAGCGCTTCGTCCTGTTTTGCGATGATCTTTCTTTCACCGCAGACGAGCCTGGCTATCCGGCACTGAAAGCCGCGCTTGACGGCTCTCTTTCCAGCTCGGCCGACAACGTGCTGATTTATGCCACCAGCAACCGTCGCCACCTCATGCCGGAATATATGGCGGAGAACGAGGAAACCAGACACGTGGGTGGCGAGGTTCACCCGGGCGAAGCGACTGAAGAAAAGATTTCGCTATCGGAACGTTTTGGTCTTTGGATCAGTTTCTATCCTATGGGTCAGGACGAATATCTGGCCATTGCCGCACATTGGGCAAAGGAACTTGGCGCAAAGGATCATCGATCGGAAACCTTTACTCGCTCTGCGTTGCAATGGAGTCTTGGCCGGGGGGCGCGCTCAGGCCGTACCGCATGGCAATTCGCACGTGACTGGGCAGGACAGGGAAAGTAAACGGTGCAACACGGCAATAACGAAATCATAGAGGTCGTGGCTGCCGTGCTGACCCGGCCCAACGGTGAAGTCATGCTGGCTTCACGCCCGGTCGGCAAGGTCTATGCAGGTTATTGGGAGTTCCCTGGCGGCAAAGTGGAAGCGGGGGAGTCACTCGAACACGCGCTCGCAAGAGAACTTCAAGAAGAACTGGGTATTAAGCTGGCTAAAGCAACGAGGTGGATCACAAAAATATTTGCCTACCCACATGCCACCGTGCGGCTGAATTTCTATCGCGTTTGGCAATGGCGGGGGGAGCCGCATCCCCACGAAGGCCAGACATTTGCCTGGGACAACCCAGCTGCGCATTCTGTAGAGCCATTGCTGCCGGCTAATTTCCCCATCCTTAAAGCACTACAACTGCCCCCAGTTTATGGCATTAGCCATGCCAAGGCACTGGGTCGCGATATCTTTCTTCAGCGTCTGGAAATCGCGCTGCAAAATGGCCTGCGCCTGATCCAGGTGCGCGACAAAGACCTGCCGGATACCGAGCGGCTTGAGCTGGCATGTGAAGTAGTCAAGCGCGCAAAAGTCCACGATGCACGCGTGCTGGTCAACGGGCCGGTGGAAATGGCCAATGCAGCAGGTGCCGATGGTGTACATCTGGACAGCGGTGCGCTGATGAATTGCCACGCCCGCCCGGATTGCGAGTGGGTCGGCGCCTCCTGCCACAATGAGGAAGAGCTTGCGCATGCCGCGGTCATTGCAGACTTCGCCATGCTGTCACCGGTCCTGCCTACCGCAAGCCATCCTGGCGAACCAACGCTGGGCTGGGAAGCGTTTTCACAATTGGCCGCGCAAAGCCCGATCCCGGTCTACGCGCTAGGCGGCGTAACACAGGCCGATCTCGATCAGTCGCGAAACCACGGTGGGCACGGGATTGCAATGTTGAGGGGCGCCTGGACATGAAACGTCTCGTGATCCCCGGTCTCGTCATTGTGGCAATGGCGGCATTGGCACTGTGGGGAAGCTTTCAACAATCCGGTTCGGAAGCCGCTCGGCCAATCATCTGCACAGACCCAGTAGCAGGCTGCACATTCATACATAACGGCCTACCCGCAAAACTGCGCTTTTCTCCCCAACCCGAAGTGCTTCGCCCTTTCTTGCTTACTCTTACCGTTCCAAAACTGCGAAAAGCCTCGGTTTCATTCCAGATGTCCGGGATGAACATGGGTTTCAACCGCTACGACCTGAAGCCCGAAACAGACAATCGTTGGACTGCCCGCATCACGCTGCCCGTTTGCACAGTAAGCAGGGTGGACTGGATTGCGGAACTTGATCTGGACGGCCAACTCTATAGCCTGATGTTTACTACACGTTGACACATGCTGGTTACAGATTCATGCAATGTCACGCTTTTGTCACAGTAACGCCTATAATCTCCGGAATTGGAGGGAAGAGAAATGCCCCAGGAACATACCTTTAAACAATTCGACCTTGAACTGGAGAGCGTACGCGCCAGCGTGCTCAAAATGGGCGGCCTGGTCGAGGAGCAGATTACCCGGGCCATCGACGCGCTGGTGACTGGCAACTTGTCGCTAGCAGATCAAGTCATCACAGATGATACGGCGGTTAATGCACTCGAAGTTCAGGTAGACGAGGAAGTTGCTCACATTATTGCGCGCCGTGCACCAACCGCATCTGATCTGCGCATGCTGATGATGGTTGTAAAAACCATTACCGATCTTGAGCGCATCGGGGATGAGGCCGCCAAGATCGCGCGCATGGCCAAACTCATTCACCAGAGCGAACGTCTGTCCTTGCCGCGTTTCAACGAGGTTAAATACATGTCCACCCTGGTGCTGGACATGCTGAGAAAGGCCTTGGACGGCTTTGCCCGGCTGGACGCCAGCAATGCTGCAACCATCGCACGCCAGGACGACGAAGTGGACGAAGAGTTCCGCCTAAACCTGCGCCATCTCATTACCTTCATGATGGAAGACCCGCGCACGATCTCGGTATCCATTGACATTCTGTTCGTCGCCAAGGCCATCGAGCGGATGGGCGACCACGCCAAGAACATGTCTGAGTATGTGGTCTACATGGTTAAAGGCAAAGATGTACGCCACACCTCGCCGGAGGAAATGGAAAGGGAGTTGCTGTAGTTGCTTCTGGTAGTGGTTTAACGCAAAAACGGGCCTGTTCTGGCCCGATTTAATTTTTGCTGAAGGCTGTTCTTCATTTGGGGGGCACGTAGCCCGCCACCTGATCTGCGCCGCCACCAAAAAAATACTGCTCCAATTGTGTCATCAAATATTTGCGCGCCTGTGGGTCGGCCAGGCTTAAGCGGTTTTCGTTGATTAGCATGGTCTGGTGCCGGGTCCAGGCAGTCCATGCCTCCTTGGACACATTCTCAAAAATCTTCTTTCCCAATTCTCCCGGTACCGGGGGGAAAGCCAGGCCTTCTGCTTCTCGATCAAGTTTGACGCAATGCACCATACGAGTCATGTGTTACTCCTGAAATCCAATTTCTTCTACGGGTAAATTATAAGCGGTGATTTTAACGTGCCCCAAAACAATCGTTCAGGATCTCCAGAAAGCAGGGGTCAAAACAACCAGGAAAGTAAACATCTCAAGACGGCCCAACAGCATGGCCACCGAGCATAGCCATGTCTGGAAATCGTTAAGCACGGCAAAAGTGGTTGATGGGCCAACCTGCCCAAGTCCGGGGCCAATGTTGGAAAGCGTGGCAATCACCGCCGTCAATGCGGTCACCGGCTCCAGCCCGGTCGCCATCATGGCCAGGGTCATGACAATTGCCGTCAGCACAAAAATAAAAAAGAACGCCAGCACCGCAAAAATGATCTGATTAGAAACCGGTACGCCTGAATATCGAACCGGAATCTGTGCCTCAGGGTGCAGTAGGCGCTTCAGTTCACGATACAACTGCTGGATCAACAAACGTGCGCGAATCATTTTGATGCCCCCCCCAGTCGAACCGGATGACGTGGAAAACGTACCCAGCAACAGCATCCAGAATCCGGCGAACGCGGGCCACAAGCCAAAATCGGTGCTGGCATATCCGGTCGTTGTGGCAACAGACACCGTATTGAATATTGAGTAGCGAAGTGCGCTTTGTATGTCGGGATATTGCCCGACACTCCAGAGATATACCGCTATCACCACACCGCTCAGCAACACGGTAAGCACAAACACCTTGGCTTCACCGTCCTGGGCATAGATGCCATAGGTGCGTTCACGCAAAAAACGGAAATGCGTTGCGAAATTGACCCCCGCAATAAGCATGAAAACAACGGCGATGACTTCCATTGTTTGCGAATTGAAGTAGCCGAAGGAGGCATCATGAGATGAAAAACCGGCAAGCCCCATGGTGGTAAAAGCGTGCATGAGCGCATCAGTCCAGACCATCCCTGCAGCCCAGTAAGAAAGGCCGCAAGCCGTGGTAAGCGCCGCATAAATCAGCCACAAGCCCTTGGCGGTTTGCGCAATGCGAGGCGTCAGACGGCTATCCTTCATGGGGCCCGGCGTCTCTGCCTTATATAGCTGCCTGCCCCCGATGCCCAGCATGGGCAAAATGGCAACGGCAAGCACGATCACTCCCATGCCCCCAAACCATTGAAGCTCGCCACGCCAGATGTTTATTGATGCCGGCAGCGAATCCAGTCCGGACAAAACTGTTGCGCCGGTAGCCGTCAATCCGGAAACGGCTTCGAAATAGGCATCGGTCACGCTGACATTCAGATGTGACAGTAGCGGGAACATGGCAAAGGCAGGCAGGCCTGCCCATACCAGCGTTACCAGCAAAAACCCGTCCTTGATGCGCAGTTCGCGACGAAAGGGCCGAAAACCCGCCCAAAGCAGCAAACCTGCGCCACAGGTCAGCAACAAGTCTTTGACAAAAAGATGTAGCGTAGGCTCTTTATCGAGCCAGGACACAACCAGTGGCAACAGTAGTGTCAGCCCAAAAAGAAATATGACGCCCCCGAGAACATGGAGCAGTGATAACAGTGCCCTCATCCGAAGAAAGCAAAGCCTGCTTGGAACATCTTTTCCACCTTGGGAATAATTCGCTTGTTCAGCACGAACAGGATGACGTGATCTTCGCCCTGAATCTGGGTGTCATGATGTGCGATGATGACTTCTTCTCCACGAATAATGGCACCGATGGTGGCTCCTTCCGGCAGTTTGATTTCCTCGATTCGCCGCCCTACAACCTTGGAGTTGTTTGCGTCGCCATGGACCACAATTTCGAGCGCCTCTGCAGCGCCGCGCCTTAGCGAGTGTACGACAGCCATGTCTCCACGGCGTATTTTTGAAAGCAGCGGGCCAACAGTCGCCTGAGCCGGAGAAATGGCGATATCGATTTCTCCGCCGTGTACGAGATCAACGTAAGCCGCACGATTGATCAGGGCTATGACCCTGTGCGCTCCCATTCGTTTTGCCAGCAGCGCGGCCATGATGTTGTCTTCATCGTCATTGGTCAACGCGCAAAAAACATCCATATCCTGGATATTTTCCTGGTCGAGCAATTCCTCGTCCGTTGCATCGCCCAGCAAAACAAGTGTTCGGTGCAGCTCTGATCCAAGCTGGTTACAGCGCTGTTTATTGTGATCTATCAGCTTAACTTCGTAGTCACGCTCGAGCGTCGCCGCCAACCGCCGGCCGATATTGCCGCCGCCCGCAATCATTACTCGGCGAACCGGTCTGTCCAGTCTGCGCAATTCACGCATGACGGCGGGAATGTCTTCCTTTTTGGCCAGAAAAAACACTTCATCGCCCGGCTCGATGACCGTGGTGCCCTCCGGAACAATGCCACGGTTTTTGCGGAAAATTGCTGCCACCCTGCATTCGGCGTTAGGCATATGGTTGCGAATTACCCGCAGTTCATGGCCTACGAGCGGGCCTCCGTGATAGGCCTTCACCGCCACAAGCCGTACACGCCCATCAACGAAATCGAGAACCTGCAGCGCTTCAGGATGCTCCACCAGCCTATGAAGATAATGGGTAATTTCCTGCTCCGGGCTGATGGTGTGGTCGACGGAAAAGTGCTTGCTTGCAAGCGTCTCGCCGTCTTCTTCGTCTTGTTGCAGATAGTCGGCCGCCCTTAGGCGGGCAACCCTGGTTGGGACATTAAATTCGCTCGCAGCCAATTTGCAGGCCGCAAGATTGGTTTCATCGCTTTGGGTAACCGCGACAAGCATGTCGGCGTCTTCGGCGCCGGCCCTTTTCAACACGGAAGGGTGTGCTGCATGGCCAAGAACTGTACGAAGGTCAAAACGATCCTGCAACAGGGCCAGCCGCTCCCGATCCATATCTACAACAGTAAGGTCGTTGTTTTCTGCAACAAGGCTTTCAGCCAGTGTGGCGCCAACCTGGCCGGCGCCAAGAATGATGATTTTCATTGCTTAAAAATTTTGGTCACACCAAGTCTTCGTCCAGTCTCTTGCCGTGCTTGATATTGAGTTGCTTGAGCTTGCGGTAAAGGTGAGTGCGCTCAAGGCCTGCCCTGTCAGCCACCTTGCTCATGCTGCCCCCTTCCTGCTGAATAAGCTGCTCGAAATACAACCGCTCAAACGCATCACGCGCTTCCCTCAGGGGGGCATCCATGGGAATCATTTGTGCAATTGACGAATTTGCAGACTGCTTGAGCGGAGAAACAACACGGCTCACATCCTCGCTGTCAATTTCATCAGAAAGCGCCGCAACGGCCAGAGAGCGCACAATATTGTTAAGCTGGGGCAAGTTACCAGGCCAATCAAAATGGCGAAGCTGGTTAAGCGCTGCAACGGTGAATTTTCTGGATGGGCACTCACCGCTTTCAATCAACTGGGTCAACATGAAGTTGGCGATGTCCGGCACATCCTCGCGATGCTCGCGCAATGCCGGAATCCGCACAGAAACGGAAGACAGGCGGTAATACAACCTTGGATCGAACTCTCCCGAGCTGACCATATCCTCCATGCTTCTGCTTGATGCACATATCAGCCTGGCGGTACTGCCATTAAGTTTGTCCAGCAGCAAGGTCAAGCCCTTTTGTTCAAGCTTGTTGAGTTCGCAAAGCTCGGGCAGATACAGTGTTCCGTTTTCCACCTTCTCGGCTATTTCCGAGGGGGAAGCCACGAGCTGCGAGCGCTCCTTTATCTCCACCCATGGGGCATTGGCCGGATGAAGATACCTGGCACACAAATCAAAGCCGCTTCCCGGCTCACCCGACAATAAAACCGGGTGGGTATGGCCCGCTATTTGTGCCAGCCGTTTTTTCAGATCCTGCACTACCTGGCTTTTACCTAGAGCAGACAACTCCAGAGAGGGCGCCCTGCGAGGGCTATCCGCTTTCTTGATGGCCTTGGTCACTGTCGCCAGCAACTTGGCCAGGGCAATGGGTTTCTCAAGAAAATCAACAGCGCCAAACTTGGTTGCCTCAACCGCGGTATCGATCGTCCCGTGCCCTGACATCATGACCACCGGCATGGTCAGTTGTCCGCTGGCAGCCCACTCCTTCAGCAGAGTAACCCCATCCGTATCAGGCATCCAGATGTCAAGCAGCACCAGGTCCGGGCGACGCTCGGTACGGTAACGACGCGCCTCTTCGGCGTTTTCCGCAACATGTACGTCGTAACCCTCCTCTGCCAAAATTTCCGACAAGAGATCACGTATGCCGACTTCATCATCCACTACCAAAACATAACCGCTCACTGCATGTCCCCTTTACGGAATATCGGCAGGCTAACGCAGACGCTGGCGCCGCCATCTGGCAGATTCTGCACCCGGATGCTTCCCCTGAGTTCCTCAACAATCTTTTTCACAATAGGCAATCCTAGACCGGTTCCTTTTGGCTTGGTCGTAGCATAAGGCTCGAACATTTTCGCCATCATGTGATCCGGAAAGCCAGGACCATTATCCGAAACTGTCAGCCTGATATTCTCGCCGAAAAACTCAGTCTGAATCCTGACTTGTCCACCCGATTGACCGGCAAGTGCATCCTGCGCATTTTGCAACAAATTATGTATCACTTGGCGCATGAGTGTGGAGTCCCCCGCAACCGGTGGCAAACCCGGGGCCAGCTCGACCTGCATGCCGGACGTGTCATAAAGCGCCAAGACCTCTCTAACCAGCGAATTAAGGTCCAGCGGCTTGATCTGCGCGCTGGGCATGCGGGCGTAACCGGCAAATGCATCGACCATGCCTTTCATGGCACCGACCTGATTAATGATGGTTGCTGTTGCGCGTTCCAGCATTTCGGTATCGCTTCCAGACAGCTTGTCCTTTAGCCTTAGCGACAGCCGCTCTGCAGATAGCTGGATCGGCGTCAGGGGATTCTTGATTTCGTGTGCAAGCCTGCGTGCCACCTCCCCCCAAGCGGCATCACGCTCGGCGCGAATAAGCTTGGTGACATCATCAAACACCAGGGTATATCCACGCTGCACCTCGGCCGGCAACTTGCTGCCGCGAGCCAAAAGCATCTGCATATGCCCGGCGCGAGGAAATTCGAATTGCGCTTGCCAGTCACCGCCATCGGACGAAATAAAGTGTTCGGCTGTTTTTTCTCCAAATGCCCGCAACGCATTGCCTTCTTCCCCCCATTCGACAAGCGGTTTTCCTGAAAGGGTGTCGATGTCAGTTTCCAGGATGCGCGCAGCTGCGTCATTGATGGCGCGCACNNCCAAGCTGGCGGGTCATTTCATTAAATGAATGGATCAGCGAACCCAGTTCATCGCGACTTTTCACCGTGCGCATCTGGGAAAAATCTCCCTGCGCCACAGCACGCGTTCCCCGTGCCAGAGTTTTGAGAGGCGCTCCCAGGCGTTCTGAAAGCAGATAGGCCAACGTCATGGTTAATAGGAGCGCCAACAACAATGTCACTGTCAGGGCGAGCCCATACATGCGCTTGAGGCCAAGACGCGATGCCGCAATTTGCTGGTAATCACGATATGCAGATTGCACCGCTTCTGCATCCCTCGCCAGGCTCGGCGGTACAGGCTGCAGAATTTGCAGTACACGAGTTTCGCCTGCAAAAGCGGTGCTGTATACCGGAACCAATACCCGCATTACCAGTCCCTTCTCTGGCAAATCATCTACCCGGCTGTAGGCCTTTTCTTGCAGGACCTGCCAAATAATCGATTTGTCCGGAATTTCTGGCAGCAACCCCGCTTTTTCCCCAGCCGCAGTTGCAACCACGCCTCCCTTGTCATCAAACAGGGTTGCTTCATTAATCGCAGCCTGTTCACGAAGAGTCGACAACTGGGTGATAACCGAACCAACACCTTCATCCGAAAGCGAAAGCGCCATACGTTCGGATTTCTTTGTAAGGTCTAACAGCAGATCATCCAGCGCGGCTTGTCCAAGGTTTACACCTGAGCCAAGCGCGGTATCAACGCGCACGTCAAACCAGGTTTCAATGCTTCGGTTTAGAAAAAATACCGAGGCGCTGAACACAACCGCAGCAGGCAGCAAGGCCACCAATGCAAACCAGAGCATAAGCCTCAGGGTAAGCTTGCTGCCAAAGATTCCGCGCCTGATGCGTCGACGTAATTGCCACAGCTGCCAGCCCACCAAACCCAGCAATGAAGCGGCAATACCTGCTCCGACCAGAAGCAGCATAGGAAAGTTTTCGGAAAGCAGCGGAGTATCCCCGCTGGCCGGGAACAACAGCGCCAGTACGACCACACCCAGAATGGATGCGGCTATCAGCAAATAACGTGTCAGGGCGTAATTTCCCACTCGTGCCATTCGCCCTCAACTTCCCATTTGCCACTGGCGAGCGCATTGATCTGCAGCGGTTTGGACAATTGACCGCGATCAAGCCGCATGCGTATGGATGCCAGATAATGATTACCCTGCTTCAGGGATTTCTTTGGAACAATAGCCCAGCTCTCTATGCGGCCCAGCTCGGCAAGAGCTTCAAACAAAGTATCGTAGGCTTTGTATCCATCCACGCTTTCCAACTGATAGCGACGCGTGAGCGGATTGTAGTTCAGCCGGCCGATACGGCTGGCAATCGTGACATCTTCGTTAAACCACCAGTCACGTTTCCGGTCAAGCTCAACCTCTGTTACAAAATAAAGCGAGATGCCTTTTTTCAATGCTTCTTCCTGTGTACGGTTCAACCGTACATTGAACGCGGCATTGAGCGTCCAACTGTCATCGTTAAGCTTAAGGTCGGCAAACAATACCGTAACCGCCTCATCCTCTTTAGCGGCATGTGCGGGCATGGCGGCGAACATGAATGCCAGCGAAAACAGGTATGCCTTAAAAGGCAAACATATGTTCAAGGGTTTCTTAAACCCGCTGTAAAAGGGCATAGAAAAAACCGTCATGGTTCTCATCTGGCAATAGTTGACCGCCACCCAACTCTGGGGGCAAGGGCAGTCTTGTTGCGTCTTCATGCCGCCCAATAAAGCTCTCGACTTGTTGCAAGTTTTCCTCTGGGAAAATGGAACAGGTTGCATAGAGGAATTTACCACCGGGTGCCAGCATCTGCCAGAGCGCATCCATAATCGCTGACTGCTGTTTGGCGAATTTCGCGATGTCATTCGGTCTTCGCAGCCACTTGATGTCAGGGTTTCGACGAACAACGCCGGAAGCCGAGCAGGGGACGTCAGCCAGAATACGATCGAAGGGGCGTCCACTCCACCAGCCCTCTGAATTCGCTGCATCGCCACATTCAAGCTGAGCCGACAACCCCAGTCTCGCCAGGTTCTGTTTTACTCTATCAAGCCTGGCTTCATCAACATCCAGCGCCAATACCACAGCATCTGCCAGCTCAAGCAAGTGCCCCGTTTTGCCGCCGGGGGCCGCGCAAGCGTCCAGCACACGCATGCCGGCGTGAACATCCAATAGCCGTGCCGCCCATTGGGCGCCCGCATCCTGCACCGATACTCGACCCCCTGCAAACCCAGGCAGTTTTTCAACTCCCACAGGCCTGTCTAATGTCAAAGCCGATTCACCGGTGTTACGTGCATGCTTTCCTTCGGCTTCGAGTTCAGCCAGATATTCTTCAGGGGAATTTTTTCTGCAATTTACCCTAAGCGTCATGGGCGGGTGCAGCTGGCTGGCCAGCAATATGCTTTCCCAATGGTCGGGATATGCAACCTGAAGTTTTTCCACCCACCAGGAAGGAAAATTAAAGCGCCCTTCAACAGTTTGGCGTGAGGCTTCAAGCAATTCTTCCTGTCGCCTGAGGAAATTGCGCAACACCGCATTGACCAGGCCTTTCAAATGGCGTGGCGCAACATTCACTGCATTATCCACCACGGCGTAAGCCGCCTCATCGGTATACGCCAATTGGTAGAGCGCGGCCAAAAGCAGCGCGTGGACAAACTGATCATCCAGCGGATTTTTCAGGAGCTGTACCAGCAAGGCCTGCAATGTGCCCTTGTAGCGCAGGCTGCCGTATGCCATATCGAGCACCGCGCCGCGTATGGAAGGATTGGGGGCTGCCATTTCCAGAGCCTGCGTAAGCGTACGCCCTTGAAGCACCTGTGCGAGAACTTCGGCAGCAATGGCCACGGGAGCCTTGGATTTGCCTGCCGGTTTGTCGCCTTGACGCTTTTCTTTCGTGTTCTTCACCGTGCCCTTTGTGCTGTTTTGGTCGTAACCGGGCCGGTTTCGCTTGGTCATCTTGTTCAATCGCCCAGGCGCATGCCCGGCTTAATTTTGACTCCTGCCAGAAATGCGGCGCTTTCCATGCGCCTTGAGCCGGGTTTTTGCAGTTCGGTTACTTTTATGGCCCCTTCTCCGCAAGCCACTACGATACCGCCATCAACAGACAATACGTCACCCGGCTTGCCTTTGCTTTGCACCAATTGCGCCCGCCAGATTTTCAACGGTTCATTGTTTAACAACGTCCACGCGCCCGGAACCGGATTGAAAGCGCGGACTTTCCGGATCACCAACTCAGAAGGTGAAGACCAGTCGATCTTGGCCTCCTCCTTACTGAGCTTGCTTGCGTAGGTGACGCCTTTTTCTGGCTGCACAACTTTCTTGAGGTCATCCAGTTTGGCCAACGCTTCGGCAATCGCCTCCGCACCCAGGGTCGCGAGTTTGTCGTGCAGGCTCGCTCCCGTGTCTGAATCCGAGATAGGCTGACGTTTTTCAAGCAGCACTGGCCCCGTATCCAGCCCAGCTTCCATTTGCATGATGCAGATGCCGGTTTCCGCGTCACCCGCTTCAATGGCGCGCTGGATCGGTGCTGCTCCACGCCAGCGAGGCAACAAAGAAGCGTGGATGTTCAGGCATCCGCGGGAGGGGATGTCCAACACCGCTTGAGGCAGGATCAGGCCATACGCAGCCACCACCATCACGTCCGCCTTGGCTGCCCTGATGGCTTCATGTGTGCTTGGGTCTTTCAGATTTGCTGGTTGATAAACGGGAATGCCATACCGTTCAGCTTCCTGTTTGACCGGGCTCGACGTTAGTTTCATGCCGCGCCCAGAAGGCCTGTCAGGCTGAGTAAGCACCAACACAACATCATGTCCGGCAGCCAAAATGGCTGACAGTGCAACCCGCGCAAATTCCGGGGTGCCTGCAAAAATCACTTTCATCAGAGTACCGGCTGGTGTTCGGCGCGCGCCTGCTTGTGCTCGCGCTCTTGTTTGACGAGCTTTGTCTTGATGCGCACCTGCTTGAGGCGAGACAGATATTCAACAAATACCCGACCCATCAAATGGTCCATCTCATGCTGCACACATACAGCAAGCAGCCCGTCAGCATCGAATTCATAAGACTGGCCTTCGCGATTCTGCGCGCGCACACGAATTTTTTCCGCTCGGTGCACCTTGTCATAAATCCCGGGCACGGACAGGCAACCTTCTTCCCATTCGACCTCACCGGATTTGGCCACGATTTCCGGATTGATCAGCACTCGCAAATCCGAATGGTCTTCGCTGATGTCGATCACAACCACGCGCTCGTGAACATTCACCTGTGTTGCTGCCAGTCCAATACCGGGTGCGGCATACATGGTTTCTGCCATGTCATCGACCAGCTTGCGTACGCGCTCATCCACGTTCTGCACAGGCTTGGCGACCGTATGCAGACGCGGATCCGGGTAGCGCAAAATATCGAGTTTTGCCATAAATGATTGTGTTTCTAGAGAGTTGGGGGCAGACTCTCAGCTAATGCATGAAGAATTATTAAATTCCCGCGCGGGAATGTCCGTAAACGCAACAGTAGCTTTTCCTAGAAAATTAGACAAGGTCTAAACTGAGGGTTCCTAATGCGCAAACTCCTGTCTGCACTGACGCTGTACGCCGTTGCCCTGTCCATGCCAGCATGGGCAGAAGATATTGAACTGCAAGAAAACGCCCCGGATCGACATGTGGTCGTCAAGGGCGACACCCTTTGGGATATTTCTGCCAAGTTTCTTAAATCGCCTTGGCGCTGGCCTGAAATCTGGCAAATAAACAAGGATTCAATCAAGAACCCTCACCTGATTTATCCCGGCGACATCGTCGTACTTGACCGTACCGGCGGCCAGCCGAGGCTAAGCCTGATTGAAGGTGAAGGACATGGCCTGACAACCGTGAAACTCTCACCGACGGTGCGTGAAGAACAGATTGAAAGCGGCGCTATCCCCACCATTCCCATCACCGCCATCCATGCGTTCCTTGCCCAGCCTCGCGTTGTTTCAGAAGGCGCTTTGGACTCGGCCCCTTTCATTCTGGGCAGCAATGATGAGCGCGTTATTTTTGCGAAGGGTGATCAGGCCTTTGCAACTGGCGGGCCATCGGGTGTGTCACGCTGGAACATCCTGCGCCCCGGCAAGGCCCTGAAAGACCCTGAAACCGGCGAAGTTCTGGGCTATGAAGTTGAATACGTCGGTGACGCAAAGACCGTTTCACCCGGGGCTCCACAAAAAATTGTAGTGACCCGCACCGCCCAGGAAGCGCTGGCCAAGGACAAACTCTTGCCCGCCGTTGACAGCGAGAGCTTCGAATATGTGCCCCGCTCGCCGGAAAAGACTGTTTCTGGCCGCATTATCTCGGCTTACGGCGGCGTTTCGGATACCGGCCGCTACCAGACTGTCGTGCTTAACAGAGGCAGCAACCACGGTTTGGCCCCCGGCCATGTGCTGGCGATCTACCACACTGGAAACACTGTCAAGCTCAGCAAGGCCGAACAGGAGAAAATGTCATGGCTTGCCTCTCGCAACAGCAGCGTTCCGGAAGGTGGCGCATGGTTATACAGCGACGTGCGCTGCCTGAAAGACAAGGACAGCAAACTGACCTATGATCAGGCCGCCGAACTCAAGACAATCACCCGTGTGGGTTGTCTTGAGCAAGACGAAAGCAATGTCAAGCTGCCTGATGCACGAGTTGGTCTGGCCATGGTCTATCGTGTCTTCGACAAGGTTTCCTATGCCCTGGTCATGCAATCAGACGGCCCGGTATTCCTGCTGGACACCGTGAA
This sequence comes from Thiobacillus sp. UBA6918, assembly GCA_002450925.1. Classification (GTDB taxonomy): domain Bacteria; phylum Pseudomonadota; class Gammaproteobacteria; order Burkholderiales; family Thiobacillaceae; genus UBA6918. The sequence continues at coordinate 21,824 of DKAU01000119.1, forward strand.
AAACCCGTGATTGCAAAAAAATCCCGCTACACTGAGACCGCCCTTCGGGGCGGTTTTCGTTTCAATCAACACTTTTGGGAACAAACATGCCCGAGGATCTGAAAAAGCTGCGCGACCTAACCCAGATCATCTATTTCCTGTATGCCGCATACATTTTGTTTGCCGGCGTCACCGCCATCGTCGCTATCATCATCAATTACATCAAGCGCGACGAAGTGGCCGGTACGTGGCTGGAAAGCCATTTCCGCTGGCAAATCCGTACTTTCTGGTTTGCCATCTTATGGTGCGTCATTGGCTGGCTTACGATCATTGTCGGGGTCGGCTTCTTCATTTTGGGGGTAACGGCCATCTGGGCCATCTATCGCATCGTCAAGGGCATGTTGAATTTTTATGACAACAAGCCCATGTATCAAGATGCCTGAAACAATGTCTCGAAACGAAGCATGGCTTAAGCTGGCGCTTATCTCCGGCATCGGAGATGGCACACAGCGCCGTTTGTTGGAAGCTTTCGGCACCCCGGAAGCGGCAATAGCCGCCTCGCGCGCGCATCTTCTACAGCATACAAACCAGAAACAGGCTGACGCCCTGCTTGCCGGACCTGATGCACAGCTGCTGGCCGACACGCAAACC
>DKAU01000156.1 GCA_002450925.1 Thiobacillus sp. UBA6918
GCCCAACAAAACACTGATGACGCCCAGTTTATGCATTGCACACCTTTATTTCGTGGTGGAGGTAAGCGGGATCGAACCGCTGACCTCTTGCATGCCATGCAAGCGCTCTCCCAGCTGAGCTATACCCCCAACGAAGCCGCGCATTATAGGGGTGATGTGAATTCTTGTAAAGTCTGGTACGGGGTGTTTCAAGCATCCGGGAAAAGTTTTCCTGGGTTGAGTATGCCTGCAGGGTCAAAAAGCTTTTTGACCCTGCGCATCATGGCCAGGGTATCGGCGTCGATCTCCATGTCGACATAGTTGCGTTTTTCGGTGCCGATGCCGTGTTCACCCGACAATGTGCCGCCAAGATTCAGTACTGTTTCGAAGAGTTCTTTCAGGCAGGTGCGTGCTTTTGCCATTTCTTCGGGATCGTCCGGATGCACCATCAGGTTGACGTGCAGATTGCCGTTGCCCGCATGCCCGAAACTGACGATTGGGAAGGGGTAGCGGTGCCCCAGGCTGTCGAGAAAATCGATGAAATCCGCCATCTTTGACACGGGTACCACGACGTCTTCGTTGATCTTGAGCGGCGCGTACTGCTTGACGGCATGGGACAGCGATTTGCGCGCCGTCCACAAGGCCTGTGCCTCTTCGCGGGTCACACCTTCACGAACTTCAAGGAGTCCTTCACCCTTCAAAGCTTCTTTCAACGCAGCAATCTGATGTGGCACGTCGCGGACGGGGCCGTCGGCTTCCACCATAAGCAGGGCCGAGGTGCCAAATGGAAGATCGTCGGCTGCGCCAGTGGAGCGGATGGCCTCGATGGAGCGGCGGTCCATGATTTCGAGTGCGCAGGGCACCACTGCCTGATTCATCACACGCTCCACAGCTTCGCAGGCTGCACGGTTGCTGTTGTAGCACAGCCGCAGTGTGGCCACAGTTTCAGGTGTGGGGATCAGTTTTACGGTGGCTTCGGTAATCAGCGCCAAAGTGCCTTCAGAGCCGATCAGCAAGCGGGTGAAATCGTAGCCGGTCACGCCTTTTGACGTGCGGCAGCCGGTGGTAAGGGTTTTGCCATCGCCAGTGACAGCCTTGAGTCCCAGCACATGGTCGCGTGTGGTGCCGTACTTGACTGCTCGTGGGCCTGCTGCATTCATGGCCAGGTTGCCACCTATGCGGGAGTATGCTCCGCTGCCGGGGTCGGGAGCGTAGAACAGGCCGCGGGTGCGGGCCAGCTGGCCGATATCCTCTGTGACTACTCCAGGCTCTACCACCATGATGCGGTTGGACGGGTCGAACTCAACGATCCGGTTCATGCACTCGAAACTGACTACTAGACCATCGACGACCGGCAGGGCGCCGCCCACATTGCCGGAGCCGGCACCACGCGGGACCACGGGTAAATTGTGGGCATGCGCGATCTGCATCAGTGCAACAACGTGCTCGTGGCTTGCAGGGAACAGCACGGCCGCCGGTTTGACGCGCCTGGGTGTTTCGTCTGCGCTGTACAGATCGAGAGTGGCTAGATCGGTGAATACACGTTCCGGCCCCAACGCTTTGGTCAGTGCCTGGGTTACGTCCTGGTCAAGCATGATTAATTTGGTGTTTCTTTTGGCAGGCTGGCGATCAATTGCGCGACAGTTTCCGCATCAAAGTCCATGCCTACATCCCAGCCTGGGTTTAGCGATATCGGAAAGCCTCCGCCAATGCGACGGAGCACCCAGGTAAATTCAGCCAGCAGGCCACCCTTGAAATCAGGAAACATTTCAGCAATGGGCTTGGCCCGCTCCGGGCTGGTGAACAATACAAGGATCTCTGTGCCTTCATCGTCCTCGATCACCAGAGGCTGCGCCTTGGTCGATGTCTGAAAACCGGCAATCGCATGCTTTTCATCCTTGATGGGCATGAAAACCTGGTCGCCAGCCAGCAGGCGTTTTACAAAATCCTCGGCGCTGGCCGTGCCGAGGGTGACCTCGGCAAGCATTTTCTCAAGGTCGTTGTGGGGGACAAAAGAGTTTGGATCCATGGCCATACTGTTCATTTAAGTCTGAATTTTAACCCAGCGAAGCCATGGATGGCCGTGTTGTACGGAACCCCCTGTGTCATCCGGGTTAACATGAACACATGAAGCTTTTTTCTTCCTGTATGGCTGCACTCATAGAACACGACCCCAAGAATAAGGGCTGTCTTGCACAGGCACTATATCAGGCCTGGTGTGATGATCTGGTCAAGCTGGATACCAATGATGTGCCCCAAGCCATAGCAGAGCCGGGCCGACCAGCCAGGCCGGAACTGGTGCACCCGCTGAAAGTGCCTCGTCGCAAGGTGACGAGCAGTATTGGCCGTGCCGCGCTCATCCATGCCATTGCCCACATCGAGTTCAACGCCATCAATCTTGCGCTGGATGCGGCTTATCGTTTTCGCGGCATGCCGAAGGAGTTCTACGGTGACTGGCTGCAGGTCGCATCAGAAGAGGCGCTGCATTTCAGGCTGTTGCGAGAGCATCTCATCACACTGGGGTATGACTACGGTGATTTCCCGGCGCATAACGGCCTGTGGGAAATGGCCGTCAAAACTGCGCATGATCCCCTGGTGCGCATGGCACTGGTGCCGCGTGTGCTGGAAGCGCGTGGGCTCGATGCCACGCCAGCCATCGTGGATAAATTCAAATCAGTAAAGGACGAGCGAGTCATAGAAATTCTGGCCATCATCGAATGCGATGAAATTGGCCATGTTGCCATCGGTAGCCGTTGGTACTTGTACCTGTGCGAGCAGCGCGGGTTGGATCCGCTGGGGACTTTCAGGAATTTATTGAAGGAATACGACGCGCCGCCATTGAAACCACCATTCAACATTGAAGGCAGAAGAGCTGGTGGATTCAGCGAGTCCGAACTGGATTGGCTACAAACCGAGGGTATGCGCTGATACTCTCTTTGATGCCCTATCCCATTCGGCATCGAAGCGCAGACCCAGGTCAACCACGTCGCCGCGCGAATCGAGGTACATGACGCCCCTGGCGTTGTCCTTTTCGAAGCGTTTCAGTGCGCCGCGCTCGTCCACCAGAACGAAAGAATCAGTCGCCGGTGGTGGGTCGGTATCTCGTACTCGTACCTGCAGCACGTGGCTCCATGTCTTTATCAGATTCATCACCTGCCCTGCATCGCGCTTGAGGTAACTGTCATCTGCAAGCAGGATGCGAACCCGTCTGCCCAATCCTGCCTTGCAGAAATCAGACATCAGCTGGATGCGTGCCGGTGTTTCATATCCGCCGTCGGAAAGATCCCAGTCGTAAATGCGGACCAGACGATTCGCCTGTGCCAGCAATGTGTTCAGCGCATTGACATAGTCAGGCGGTGTTTCGAACCAGGTCGCGTTTTCCATCAGGCAATGTCTCCCCATCCGGCCAGATACCATTCGTAGAATAGACCAG
>DKAU01000080.1 GCA_002450925.1 Thiobacillus sp. UBA6918
GGCTTGGCGATCAGGCCCACGCCTTCAAGCAGCAGGTTGACCGGGAACAGGAACTTGGGGAAAGGCTGGAAGGCCAACTCAGCAAAAAATCCGCCGGGGCCTTTCATCTTGACGCTGTAGTACAGCACCAGCGCGAAAATGCTGAGTGACATCCCAAACGTCACGTTGGGGTCGGTTGATGGCACGATTTTCAAGTAGGGTACGCCAGACAAGGTTGCGGCATACGGCAGCCAGTCGATGGGCAGCAGGTCCATGAAGTTCATCAGGAAGATCCACATGAACACCGTCAGCGCGAGCGGCGCAACCATCGGATTCTTGTGTGAGAAGGAACCGCGCACCGAACCGTCGATGAACTCGATGACCCACTCGACGAAATTCTGCAATCCGCCGGGTACGCCAGTAGTTGCGCGCTTGGCAGCCATGCGGAATAGAAGAACAAACAAAAGGCCCAGACCAATGGCTATCGCCATGCTGTCGAGGTTGATGGACCAGAAGCCCATTTCCTTTACTTCTTCATGAGAATGGGCGATGCCCCAGGTGCCGTCAGTATGTTGGCCAAAGACCAGGTTTTGCAGATGGTGCTTGATGTACTCGCCAGAGGTATGCGCTTCGCCAGACATGGTTATGCTTCAATTCAAGTAAGTTTTGGTTGTGGGCGCCTTCTGGCCCTCCGCAATCAAAACGCACCTGTTATCAATCAAGGTGTCCTCGTTTTTATCAGTGCCGCAGCCCAGCCAAACTGTCCCAGCACAAAACCTGCAACCAGTCCGACGGGTTCTGTTTTGCCGGACATCAAACCCAGGGCCAGCAACACGATCGCGATAATGAAACGCTCTGCCTCTAGCCGGAAAAACTGGCCTAGTTGGCGTTGCGCTGTCCATTCGGAATGCGTTTCGCTCTCCCTTTCCCTGATTAACATCACCAGGGTCATGATGATCCCAACAGTCACTCCGTACGCCGCTGACAACGCGGTCTTTTCACCCCATGCAAACCAGGCAGTTCCGGCTGCAACGAGAAGGATGACGAATTGGAAAATCGCCACCCGGGTGGTGGGCCTCAACATTAGGCCGCGATAATAGCTCAATTAGCAGGTTTAATGCAATTATCAGGGGGGTTGATAAGTACTATTAGGCCGTTTCTTTAAAGAGCGATCCCCAGTTTGTCCAAAAGCCCCTGAAGCTGTTCTGCATCGGAAAACCCTAGCGTCAGCCTCCCGCCGTGTCGGCTCATGTGCACCCGAGCCTCCATACCCAACAGGTCCGAAAGAGCCTCTTCCAGGCGATGAATGTCACGCGGCACGGATTTCTTCGCATGCCTGGTGCTGGCCCCTTCCTTCAGCTTGGTGGCCCGGCGTTCTACTTCGCGAACAGAAAGGCCTTTTTCCTCTATTTCATGCGCAAGCTCTTTCTGCTGGGCCGCATGCAAAGGCAAGAGAGCGCGAGCGTGGCCCATTTCGATCAGGCCCGCAGTCAGCATGTCCTGCACCGGTCTGGAAAGATTCAGTAAACGGAGCAAGTTTGAGACGGCTGCGCGCGATTTGCCCACGGATTGCGCGACCGCATCATGGGTCATGCCGAATTCCTGGATCAGCCTTTGCAAACCGTGGGCCTGTTCGATGGCATTGAGGTCTTCGCGCTGAATGTTTTCGATCAGAGCCATGGCTGCCACGGCCTCTTCTTTCACATCCTTGAGCAGCACCGGTACCTCGGTCAGCCCGGCCCGCTGTGCTGCTCGCCAGCGACGTTCGCCCGCGATGATTTCAAACTGTCCGCTATCTGGCCTGACCAGAATGGGCTGCATCAAGCCCTGGGTTCGAATGGATTCGGCCAGTTCGTCGAGCGCGGTTTCGTCGAAGTGTGTCCTTGGTTGATAGCGCCCGGGTTTCAGTTGTGAGATGGGCAAAGTACGCAGATCGCCCTTGTCTCCCCCTCCGGTGTCGCCGCCCAGAAGCGCATCGAGTCCGCGGCCGAGTCCTTTCATTTTTGCCATTTCTTGCCTTTCAGTTTGCTGCTGCACTGGCAGCAGTCATGCCATAACGTTGCAACACTTCACGGGCCAGTTCGAGATAAGCCTGCGCACCCTTGGAAGCCGGGTCATAGACAACACCAGGCAGACCATGGCTTGGCGCCTCGGCCAAACGTACATTGCGCGGGATGACGGTGTCGAACACCTTGTCACCGAAATGGCTCTTCAATTCCATTGCCACTTGCTGTGCGAGTGTCGAGCGCGGGTCATACATGACGCGCAACAAGCCGTCGATTTCGATATTGGGATTGAGACGCACCTTGACCTTCTTGATGGTAGCGACCAGATCCGTCAGGCCTTCCAGCGCGTAATACTCGCATTGCATGGGGATCAAAACCGCGTCTGCCGCAGTAAAGGCATTGACGGTGAGCAGATTGAGCGTGGGCGCACAATCAATCAGCACGAAGTCATACTCCTCGGCAACCTTGGCCAATTCCGTTTTCAGGCGGTATTCGCGTGACTCCATATCCACCATCTCGACTTCCCCTCCCGCCAATTCACGATTGGAAGGAATCACATCAAAACCGCCGCGCTGGGAACGCAAGCGGCTGGCAGGGATGTCCGCCTCTTCCAGAAGAACCTGGTAAGCCGTCGGCATGGCGGTGCGCTTTTCCACGCCCGCGCCCATGGTGGCATTCCCCTGAGGATCAAGATCCACCAGCAGCACGCGCCGCCCTTCCTGTGCAAGCGCGCAGGCAAGATTAACGGCGGTTGTGGTCTTGCCGACCCCGCCTTTCTGGTTTGCTATTGCAAGAATTCGGGCCATGTTTTCGGCTCTCTAGTTTTTAATCATCAACACAATACAGCGCTCGGCATTCAAGCCCGGCACTTTCAATTCCCTTGCTTCACGGACTTGCACCCCTTGAGGCAAACCATCCATTTCCTTCTGCGGCAATTTCCCCTTCATTGCCACCCACCGCCCCCCGGGCTTCAGTAAATGCTTGGTCAGATTCACAAAATCGGCCAAGTTGGAAAACGCCCTTGAAACCACGGTATCCGCACCCGGATCCAGCGCCACATCTTCTACTCGTCGACCTTCGATCCGCACGTTAGTTAGCGCTAACTCTGCCGCTACCTGGCGCTGGAAGGCCGCCTTTTTGTCCACCGCCTCAACACTGACAACCTGCCAATCCGGCCTGACCATGGCCAGCACCATCCCCGGCAAACCCGCTCCGCTCCCGACATCCACCACCGCCGGACCGCGTACGTATGGCAGCACCGTCAAACTGTCGAGCAGGTGATGGGTCACCCACTCGGCCGGGTTTCTCAACGCCGTCAGGTTGTACACCCGGTTCCACTTGGCCATCAGCTCCAGATAGGCAAGCATTTTTTCCTGCGCCGCCGGGCCAACATCCAACCCCAGTTCGGCAATTCCGGCCAAAAGCTGTTCGGCCAGCGTCATGCGCTTATTTTCAAATCCGGCTTGAACCCGCGTTTCGCATAAACCATCAGCACAGAAATTGCCGCCGGCGTGATGCCCTGCAGGCGCGAAGCCTGGCCCAGGGTTTCTGGCTTGTGGCGGTTCAGGCGTTGGCGAACCTCGATGGAAAGCCCGGAAAGTTGCATGTAATCGAAATCTTGCGGCAGGCGCAGCGCCTCCTGCTCGCGGTGACGCTCCACCTCGTCCTTCTGGCGATCGATGTAGCCTTGGTACTTGGCCTGTATTTCCAATTGCTCTATGACCTGGGCATCTTCCACGGCTGGCATGCCGCCGGGTACCTTCATGAGGTCTGCGTAAGCCACCTCGGGGCGGCGCAACAGCTCGTACAGGTTGTATTCGCGTTCGATGGCCTTTCCCAGCACGGCTTCGGCCTCGGCTGCCGGCAAGGTCTCGGGCCTCACCCAAGTGGATTTCAGGCGTTCGGCCTCGCGGGCGATGGCATCACGCTTGCGGTTGAAGGCATCCCAGCGAATATCGTCGACCAGCCCCAATTCACGGCCGGCTTCGGTCAAGCGCATGTCGGCATTGTCTTCTCGCAGGGAGAGGCGATACTCTGCACGGCTGGTGAACATGCGATACGGTTCTGATACACCGCGCGTAATCAGGTCATCTACCAGCACGCCCAGATAGGCTTCATGCCTGGCAGGATGCCAGGCTTCCTTTTCCTGGGCATGTCTCGCGGCATTGATGCCCGCCAGCAACCCTTGAGCCGCCGCCTCTTCGTAGCCGGTAGTCCCATTGATCTGCCCAGCAAAAAACAGTCCGGTAATGGATTTGGTTTCCAGCGATGCTTTCAGGTTGCGCGGATCGAAGTAGTCATATTCGATGGCATAACCCGGACGCAGTATGTGCGCGTTTTCCAGCCCGGGGATTGAATGCACCGCGGCGAGCTGGATATCGAAAGGCAAGGAAGTGGAGATGCCATTCGGATAGACCTCATGGGTATCCAGTCCTTCCGGCTCCA
>DKAU01000129.1 GCA_002450925.1 Thiobacillus sp. UBA6918
TCAGCCCAGTTTGGATTTGATGAGGGCGGAAACCTTGCCCATGTCGGCCTTGCCGGCCAATTGGGGTTTGAGTACGCCCATGAGCTTGCCCATGTCCTTGGGGCCTGCGGCGCCGGTGCTGGCGATGGCGGCATCGATTGCTGCCGTGATTTCTGCTTCTGACAACTGGGCAGGCAGATAGGCCGACAAAACAACGACCTCGGCCGACTCGGCATCCACCAGATCCTGCCGTCCGGCTTTTTCGAACTGGCTGATGGAGTCCTTGCGCTGCTTGATGAGCTTTTCAAGGATGGCCAGCACGGCGGCATCGTCGAGTTCAATGCGCTCNNCTCCAGAAATGACAAAGGCGGAGAGTAGCTCCGCCTTTAGGTCAAGGATAGAGACTTTGTTTAGTACATCTTGGGCGGCAGCATTTGGCTGCGCAGACGCTTGTGGGTGCGCTTGACGGCAGCAGCCAGCTTGCGCTTTCTTTCAGCAGTGGGCTTCTCATAAAACTCGCGTGCGCGAAGTTCAGTCAGCAGACCGGTTTTCTCGACAGCACGTTTGAAACGGCGCAGGGCCACGTCAAACGGCTCATTTTCTTTAACTTTTACGTGAGGCATTTTAAAGATTCTTCCTTGACCGGGAAAAAACGCGAATAATAGCAGGCTTTTTAACGGCTTTCCACCCCCCCAATGCTGGTTCTTGGTATCGAGTCCTCTTGTGATGAGACCGGGGTCGCCCTGTACGACACCGACAAAGGCCTGCTGGCCCACCGCCTGCATTCTCAGGTTGCCATGCACCGCGAGTACGGCGGCGTGGTGCCGGAACTGGCCTCGCGTGACCATATCCAGCGCTTGTTGCCGCTGGTCAGGGAGGTCTTGGGTGAGCGTTCGCTTACGTTACAAGCCTTGGATGGCATTGCCTACACACAAGGCCCGGGATTGGCCGGGGCCTTGCTGGTGGGCGCTGGGTTTGCCCGTTCGCTGGCCTATTCGCTCAATATTCCTGCGGTGGGGGTGCACCACCTGGAAGGACATTTGCTATCCCCCTTGCTGGCCGATCCGCGGCCCGAGTTTCCATTTGTGGCTCTGCTGGTCTCTGGCGGGCACACCCAGTTGATGCATGTCACCGAAGTGGGCGCTTACGAAACCCTGGGCGACACCCTGGACGATGCCGCAGGTGAAGCATTCGACAAGACTGCGCAATTGCTCGGTTTGGGCTACCCCGGTGGGCCGGCAGTTTCGAAACTGGCAGAATCCGGTGACCCGACCCGTTTTAAATTGCCTCGCCCCATGCTGAATTCCGGCGACCTCAACTTCAGTTTCAGCGGCTTGAAGACGGCGGTGCTGACCTTGCGCAACAAATACCCGGAAGAAGCCGCGCGCGCCGATATTGCAGCGGCTTTCCAACGTGTCATGGTGGAGGTGCTGGCAGAAAAATCCATGCAGGCCTTGCGACAGGTTGGCAGCATCCGTCTGGTGGTGGCAGGCGGCGTTGGGGCCAACAAGCAGTTGCGCCAGCGACTGGTTTCCGAAACTGCGAGTTGGGGCGCCAAGGTATATTTTCCCCCGCTGGATTTGTGCACCGACAATGGTGCCATGATTGCCTTTGCCGGCGCACTGCGCCTGCAGCAGGGCCAGGCTGGTCCCGCTCCCTTCAATGTGAAGCCCCGCTGGGATTTGCAGGAGTTGCCGCGTACATGACTGACCAGGTTCGCCTATCCAAGCGCATGACAGAGCTTGGGCTGTGTTCGCGGCGTGAAGCGGATGATTTCATCGCCAAGGGCTGGGTGAGAGTCGATGGCGTGGTGGTCAATGTACTGGGCAGCAAGGTAGGACCGGATGCCAAAATCACGCTCGACAAAAATGCCCAGGCCAGCCAGAAGAAACAGGCCACCATCCTGCTCAACAAGCCTGTTGGTTATGTTTCAGCGCAGGCTGAAGATGGTTATCAGCCTGCCGTTACCCTGGTTCAATCCAACAATCAGTGGGTAGACGATAAAAGTGGACGGCGCTTTTCCCCGGCCATATTGCGTGGGCTGGCACCGGCAGGGCGGCTGGACATCGATTCCACAGGTTTGCTGGTGCTGACACAGGATGGACGTGTTGCGCGCCAACTGATTGGTGAAGATTCCGATATCGAGAAAGAATATCTGGTGCGGGTGAGTTTTGGAAAAGTTGCTTCTGGTATATGCGACGTTTTTCCCGAAGCGCAGCTTGCCAGATTGCGACATGGCTTGAGCCTGGACGGCAAGTTACTCAAGCCTGCTCAAGTCGAGTGGCAGAATCCCGAACAACTGCGTTTTATCCTCAAGGAAGGCAAGAAGCGCCAGATACGCCGCATGTGCGAACTGGTGGGATTGAAAGTTACTGCGCTCAAGCGTGTGCGCATGGGCAAGGTGAAACTGGGTGATCTGCCCATTGGAAAATGGCGCTTTCTGGGCGAGAACGAAACGTTCTAAAGTTTGGGGGCCGCCCCGTGCACGAAATCAATCAGAACTTTTCCCCCCGGGAGTGCGCTCAGGATTTCCGGAAACAAGAGCAGGCCAAACAGCAAAGCCAAAGCACAGAGCAGAATCAGATTCATGAATATGCTTTCGGGCCGCAATACGCCCCAGTAGCGCATGGTGATGTACATCGCATCTTTCTTGTGTTCGCTCATGGTAAGCCAGCGGCGAACAAGTGAAATGCCTAGGTATACCAGGTAGCCGCCGGTGAGCGAGGCGAGCAGAATCCGGAACACGCCAAAAATATCGAGTACGCCACCCACCCAGCGGTGGTAGAGCCAGGATACTGCGCCTACCAGCAGTGAAGCGCTGACTGCAATCAGCACATTGATGAAGAGGCGCCTGCGTTCGCGTGCCAGATCTTGCTGACGGCGTATGAAGAAGTCGTCGATTTCCTCTTTGAAGTACTCCACTTTTTCCTGCACCAGAGTGGAAATCTCGCGTTTGGCGACGGCCACGCGTTCATCCAGCACGGTGGAGAGCTTGTCGGCCGCGTAATCGACCATTTCCTTCACATCGTCCTTGGTGAACTGGCGCTGGTCGTGGAGTTCCTGTGAAATCTTGTCCAGCTTGGCATCGATTTCCTCGCTGGCATGCAGGATGACGTCGCGCAGTTCGCGGCCGGCTTCGGAAACGCCTTCCTTGACCACGCCGGACAGGCGTTCTCCCGCGCGGTCAATGGCCTGTTCAGAAACTTCAGCCAAGCTATCCTTGGCGTAGTTCATTTCTTTTTCAAACCAGGCCACGGGATATCCTTTCTATTGTTTTGGCTTCGCGAATCGGCCTTCTTCTCCGGCCAGCAGTCGTTTTATGTTGGCGCGATGCCGCCAAATCAGCATAGCACTCAGGATGCAAAGGGTGAGCGTGGTGATGCGTTCACCGATAAGAAAAACGCCTAAGACCGGGGCCAGCAATGAGGCGGTCAGTGCGGACAGAGAGGAAACTCGCGTAATGGCAAACACCGCAATCCAGCAGGCCAAAACGGAAAGTCCCAGCCATGGATCGATTGCCAGCATGATGCCAAGCGCAGTCGCCACGCCCTTGCCGCCCTTGAAACCGAAGAACACCGGAAACAAATGGCCAAGAAAAACAGCCAATGCGGCCA
>DKAU01000084.1 GCA_002450925.1 Thiobacillus sp. UBA6918
GGTGACCTTGAGGCCGATCTGGTCAGCACCGACCAGCAAGGCCATAGCCAACGTTGCGCCCTGCGCCACTCGAGCCAGTGCATCGCGCTGGTTTACTGCAAGCCCGGTAACTGCGGCTTTCACCAGTTCAGCCACAAATCCGGACAAGACATATCCGGCAACCACGATCAGCAAGCCGGCAGCCAGGGTCGGCATGTAATCAAGAAATTGAGCCAGCCAGTCTGTAAAAGTCTGCAATCCGAGCGTATGCGTTGCAGCCGTAACGAAGAAGAGAATGACAATCCAGTAGACAACACCGCCCAAGACAGATGCTGAGCGTCCAATCCGCCAGCGATCCTCGCCAATGCTTCGTGCAAGCAAAGAATCCAGAAGCGCTGCACCGCGTCTGGCCAACATGCGCAACACTCTCGCAAAGACCCAGCCGGCCAACAGCAACGCTATGGCGCCCAGCAATTGCGGAAGGAATCCGAGCAAGCGTTCCACAGAGTGCGTGGCGGCCTGCTCTAGCGATTCAAAGAAATTTTCCATAAGAACATCTTAGCTCAGCTGAAAGAGGTAACAAAAATCGCTTCGGCTGGGAACGGCTGTTTTGAGCTATACACCAGAACAGTTACCGACTTCCGGAAAATAAGCATTTAGGTTGGAGTTTAGGCTCCTTCACCTGCAGCACATGAAATAGAGGCCTGAAAAATTCCCCAGGCCTCTATTGATTCCTGACCACCTCGATCTCTTAATTGAGCAATTTAAACGCCTGCCATCAGGTTGGAAATCTTCTCAAATCAGGGAGCAACCGTAGTCAATCCCAGTGATTTCCATGCCTGAATGCCTCCACGGTACCACTTGATCCGGGTGGCCGGATAACCTAGCGCCAACAGGGTTTTGATATTAGTGGCAGATTGACCGCACCAAGGTCCGTTGCAATAGAAAACCAGTGTTCTGGATTCTGAGAAATTCCAGAAAGTCCCGTCATTTACTGCCTTGAATTTGTCTTCGAGGATTTCCGCAACCTTCTCAGGATCGTTCTTGGCCAGAAACAACTCTACCCATGGAATCACCACTGCGCCTGGAATAATTCCCGTACGCTTTGGCCAGTCACCATCACGCGAATCGATCACGATAACGTTCCTGTTGCCCTCACTTATGGCTCGAAGGTAGCCAATCATCTCCAGTTCACCAATTGTTTCGACGCCAGGCGCAAGCGATATGGGCTGGATGCAGTAAGGTGGGCATGGCCTGGATGTGAGGGTTAGATCCGGGTCAATCGTATTGAAGGTATCCTGATTGCGCTCAATTTTGATCCGCTTTCCCTTGTGCATGACTTCCACGTAAGGAAGATCATGCGTGATATAGACATGGTCTTCCGCCATTGACTGAACAGTCCAGCCCGACAAGAACAATATGCCTGAAATGAAAATGAGCCTGGGCATGTCCAAAGAAATCATCCTCTACTCCATTGCTTTTATTGGACCTTGTTGAATTCTAGTATGCGTTGGGAAATTTATCTTTTAACCGACAAGACATGTGACAAGGATGGATCTTTTGTCGTCAACTTTGTTATTGGCTCATGAGCCCGGCATCGGGATCGATAACAGCATGGAGGGAACCGTCCTCATAGGTTTCAACAATCATGGGAACGCGATCACCAGGTTTGGGAGCGGGATGAGGAGTGAAGGCGCGCAAGCGCTTGCCATCAGCCAATTCGATCAAAAAAACGCCATCTTTTTCAGCTGATAGAACCAGCCCACTCTGGGCGGTCTGTGATACCAGTGGTGCAGGCCAGTTCCACAGCGTATAGACAAGCGCCCCCGCCAATGCCACAGCAACAAACACAGCACGTGACAGCCGATGAGCGTATATCCAGTTTTCGATCATCCTGTTTTTCATTCATCTTGTCCGTAAACTAATGTGCTGCCAACAAGTTACTTGCCAGAATCATTCTGGTGCATGCCAGACGTATAGTACGTAACCCAGCTACTGGTCTTCTTGATAGCGATGTTCGATTTCCAGCCAGTGGCGATAAACCTCCGGTGACCAGAGCGATTTGACGTAGACAATCACGTCGTCGATCTCGGCCTCGGTCAGCTTGCCTTCCCAGGCAGGCATGTCACCCAAGTCCGGCGGGCTACCCTGTTTGATGGCTTTTTTCAGGATATTGGTTGGGTGGTGCCAGGCGTGTGCCGTATCGTCGAGCGGCGGTGGCGGGAACATGCCATTTGGCTTGCGTTGCCGCCAATCTCCTGGCTGGCCTTTGCCTTCCACGCCATGGCATTCCTGGCAGTTCTTTTCATAGATAATGCGTCCGCGGCTGACCTGCTCGGGTTTCAGCCAGCTATCTGACATGGTCCAGGATTTGTCACTTGTGGGAGAGGCCGATGCGGTGGCGTCGACCTTTGCTTCTTCCTTGGCTTCTTCCTTTTTCTCGCAGGCAGCGAGAACAATGCCGAAGCAAAGCAACGAGAACAAATAAACCCTGGATTTCATTTTCTGGTGCCCTTTCACCTATCCCTCAATATCCTCAGCTTACTCGACACCAACGAATGCCAGCAGGCTGTGCTTGCCGCCTGGCACGACGGTGACTTCGTCAGGGCTTGCGTTAACAGTCTCTACGCAAACCATGTCGGCATATTCGCCGGCCGCCATGTCGGCAAAACCTTTTTCTTTCTCGGCCCACGGGTTCCATACAGTCGTCGAGGAACTGCCTGCCTTGGCCACGCGAATGGTACGGCCGAACACGGGGTCTTCAATCAGACAATCGGTTGTGGTGTTGATGTAAACGCGGTCGGTCTCTTCGCTGAAAACAACCGGGCCGGACTGCGTGGCTTCCTGAAAATTGCGCACTTTGTCGAGATAGGTTGTACCGTCCAACCCCTGCACTTTCACCTGATGAACATCGCCGATGCGGAAATAGGTGTGCAAGCCGTCTGTGATGGTAAAGGGGACTTTTCCAGTGTTGCGAGTGACGAGTTCCATTTTCAATGCGGCACCCACGGTCACGATCAGTTCCAGGTCGAATTCGTGATCCCACTCCGCATGCGTGGATTCATCATCCTTGATTCCAAGACGCAACACTACAGTATCGGCCAAATCGATTTTTGCTTCGCGCACCTCCCACATGCGTGCACGCACAAAACCATGAACGGCCTTGCCCTCTTTCTGGCCAAACCAGGGCCAGCACACCGGCACCCCGCCACGTACACCCTTGCCGGGCTGGTATACCGCAGCTTTTGATACCCAGATCACCGGCTTTTGACCGTTGGGTTGCCATTCCAGAACCTGCCCGCCCTGAACGGCAACGCGTGCCATCGCATCGGGGGTGGTGATCTCTGCCACCGGCAGGCCGGGACCGCTGTCCTGAAATCTCAGGCGACCTGGAATGCCAAATCGACTGTTGAGGGTTTCGCTGAAATTGTCCAAGTTCTTCTCCATTCGTACGTGTGGGATATTGGCATCGGGGAATTCCCCACCCACCTGATTAAAGCCATATTTTGCGTAAAAACCTGCGGCACGGGTTTGCGCATTCAGGAACACCCTGCCCTTGCGCAGTTTATCGGCCTGCATGAGCAAGGTTTTCAGAATCAGCCGCCCAACGCCCTGTTCCCTGTAGGGTAGCAGCACAGCCATGCGGCCGATATGCCCATTGGGCAGCATGCGCCCGCAGCCGACTGGATTTCCATCGGCTGTTACAAGCACATGCAGAGCATGCTCGTCCTCGCCGTCCCATTCCAGTTCTTCCGGAACCTGCTGTTCTTCGATAAAAACGGTTCGGCGAATCAATGAGAGTTTCTCATTCGCTTCCGCCCAGCCAACCACATCGATCTTGAATCTCTGCACTTATGCGGCTTCCTGGTCCTTGAGTGCTTGTTGCTGCTGCATCTCCCACATGTGTGCGTAATGGCCTTCAAGCGCAAGCAAAAATTCGTGCCGCCCACGCTCGATGATGCGGCCTGCTTCCATGACCAGTATCTCGTCGGCATCGATAATGGTGGAAAGACGGTGGGCAATGGTGAGTGTCGTGCGCTGTTTCATTACCTCGCGCAGTTCGGCCTGGATGATTTTCTCGGTCTTGGAATCCAGTGCCGAAGTTGCCTCGTCCAGCAGCAGGATGGCAGGATTCTTCAACAAGGTTCGAGCAATGGCCACGCGCTGTTTCTCGCCGCCGGAAAGCTTGAGGCCTCGCTCGCCCACTACCGTGTCCCATTTCTTGGGCAGAGATTCCACGAAGTGCTGAATATGCGCCGCGCGTGCAGCTGCCACTACTTCTTCGCGCGTGGCATCGGGCTTGCCGTAGGCAATGTTGTAGTAAAGCGTATCGTTGAATAGCACCGTATCCTGCGGCACGATGCCGATGGCAGTGCGCAGCGATTCCTGAGAGACATCGCGTATGTCCTGGCCATCGATGCTGATCCGCCCATCGGTAACATCGTANNATCGGGCGTTCAGGGTCATAGGCAAAACTGACATTCTCGAATTTCACTGCGCCGCCGTTTACTTTTAGCGCAGATGCATCGGGCTTGTCCCTGACTTCGATATTCTGCGTCAGCAACTTGAACATGCGCTCGATATCGGTCAGCGACTGTTTGATTTCGCGATACATCACACCCAGAAAATTCAGTGGCATGAATATCTGGATCAGAAAGGCATTAATCATGACCAAGTCGCCCAATGAGAGATGTCCGGCCACCACGCCGGCAGATGCTCTCCAAAGAATCATGGTGATTCCCGTGGCGATGATAAAAGCCTGCACGGTGTTGAGAAGCGAGAGTGAATTCTGGCTCTTTACTGCAGCCTCCTGCCATTGCTCCATGCTGTTGTTGTAGCGATCGGTCTCGAACTTCTCGTTGCCGAAATACTTCACCGTTTCGTAGTTGATCAGGCTGTCCACCGCGCGCGTAGTGGCAATGGAATCCAGTTCATTCATCTTTCTGCGGTACTTGGTGCGCCATTCGGTAATCGCCACGGTCGTGATGATGTAGAACATCACCACCCCCACGGTAATCAACGCAAATACCCAGTCGAACTGCACCAGCAGGATAGCGCCCACCAGGAAGATTTCCAGAAGCGTGGGCAGAATGCGAAACAGCAAATAATTGATGATGGACGATATGCCCATACTGCCGCGGTCTATGTCACGCGTAACGCCGCCGGTCTGCCGCTCCAGATGAAAACGCAGCGACAGGTTGTGCAAATGCCTGAACGATTCGATGCTGACCTGGCGGATGATGCCCTGGGTGACCTTGGCAAAGATCATGTCTCGCAGATCGGTAAACAAAGTCGTGGCCAGGCGCAGCAGGCCGTATCCGACTATGAGCGCAGCAGGTAATACCACCAGCGCATGCTTTGACGTATCCAGTCCGTCAACGATGTGCTTGAGCAGTATGGGAACGCCGATGGTTGAAAGCTTGGCGCCGATCAGGAAGATCACCGCCAAAGAAAAACGCCAGCGATGGAGCCATAGATAAGGCTGCAGCTTTCTTAACGTGCGCCAGTCTGCGGGTCCGGGGGGGGAGTCTTTTGCTGCGTGGTGTCTCATCTTGGCTTTTAATTAAGAACAGCTTTAATTTTACCCCTGCCATCCAATCGGCTCTTTCCTCTCCTTTAGTAGGGTTTTATGTTTCTTGCCAGACAAATAACTTATTGCTATTATGAATGAGAATGATTATCATATGCCTTAATGATTTTAAAACCACAGGAGTAATCCATGAAAAACATACTATTTGCCCTGCTGTTGGCGCCTTCTATGGCATTAGCTGCCGATAACGAGTATGAACTGATCATCAAGGATCATCAGTTCACGCCTACCGAAATAAAGGTGCCTGTTGGGAAAAAGATCAAATTGATCGTAATCAACCAAGACAGCACACCGGAAGAATTTGAAAGCCATTCACTCAACAGAGAGAAGGTAATTGCCGGGAATTCAAAGGCAACGATATACGTCGGGCCACTGAAGTCCGGAAAATACAAGTTCTTTGGCGAATTCCATGAGAAAACAGCCAAAGGCGTAATCATCGCGGAGTAAATCGTGTTCGGTTCAGCCATTATCGTATTCAGGGAAGTCCTCGAAGCAGCACTGATTATCGGCATTATTGCTGCCGCAACACGAGGACTGCCAGGGCGCAACCTATGGATTTCGGTTGGTGTAGGTGTCGGCTTGCTGGGATCCCTGATCGTTGCGGGTTTGACCGATACTATTGCCGACATGTCTGAAGGCAGCGGACAGGAGCTGTTCAACGCCGTTATCCTGGGTACGGCCGTACTGATGCTCGGCTGGCACAACATCTGGATGTCGAGCCATGGGAAAGAAATGGCTGCGAATGCCAAATCAATTGGCCATGCAGTGAACTCCGGGGAAAAGGAAATGTACGCAGTAGCCATCCTTATTGGAATGGCAGTGTTGCGTGAAGGGTCCGAGACCGCGCTGTTCATGTATGGACTTGCGGCTGGAGGCGGTACGGATCAGGTTTCCCTGCTATCGGGCGGCTTCCTCGGCCTTGTTGGCGGAGCCTTGATTGGCTGGCTGCTTTATACGGGTCTGGCGCATATTCCGATCCGCCATTTCTTTGCCGTAACTGAGACGCTCATTCTGCTCCTTGCGGCCGGTATGGCAGGACAAATGGCCCGCGCACTCATCCAGGGTGATTTCATCACCCCGATCGTTTCACCCATTTGGGATACCTCATCAATCCTCCCAATGGATTCTGCAGTTGGAAACATCTTGCACCTTCTGGCTGGATACGACGCCCGCCCAAGCGGAATGCAGGCTCTGTTCTATGTAATTACATTCCTCGTGATCCTGATCGGGATGCGCTGGACCAAAACACACCCACACCAAGCAATCTGAAAGGAAAAATCATGAAACTCAATGCAGCAATTTGGGCTGCCACAGGCTTGCTTTGCCTGCAAACTGCCCACGCCGGGCCAGCCGACTACGTTTACACCCCCACCGTGGAAGAAGGTGAAAAGGAAATCGACTTCAAATTCGGGAGTGCCGATAGCGACCCACGTAAAACCGTTGGCACGGTCGGCTTGGGCTACGGTGCCAACAGCTGGTGGTTTACCGAGGTCTACGTCAAATATGCCAAGGAAGGAAGTGGAAACTTGAAATATGATGCCTTCGAATGGGAAAACAAATTCCAGCTAACCGAAACGGGAAAATATCCGGTGGATATCGGTCTTATTACCGAAATCGAGATCCCCAAGGATCGCGATGAAGGCATTGAATTCAAGTTCGGCCCTCTATTCCAGACCGAGTTCGACAAGATACAACTCAACGGCAACATTCTGTTTGAAAAACATTTCGATGCTGCAGAATCGAGCCCGACTGAAATAGGCTACCAATGGCAAGTCAAATACCGCTGGAAACAGAGCTTCGAATATGGTCTTCAGGGATTTGGTGAAATGGGCGAATGGAATCACTGGGAATACTCCTCTGACCAATCCCATAAAATGGGCCCTGCCATCTTTGGAAAATTTCATCTCAGCGAACACCTTGCCATCAAGTACAACGCTGCCTGGCTATTCGGCATGACGAGCAGCACACCGGACAACACCATCAGGGCACAGGTAGAGCTGGAGTTCTAAAGGGGCACTGGTGGCAGTTCTTCTGCCACCGCCTGTTGCCTGTACACCAGATAGTTTCAGTAGCTTATTTCTGCCGGATGGTCGTTGTGAAGGTAAAATCAAAGCTTGTTTTGATGGCATCTGACACAACAACATGAAAATGTACGGCATCCCCAACTGCGACACAGTCAAGAAAGCACGCACCTGGCTGGCCGGGCACAAATTCGAAGTTGAATTCCATGACTATAAAAAGCAAGGCGTTCCACTGGATGTGCTGAAGAAAGCTGCCAAACAGCTGGGCTGGGAACCCCTCATCAACAAAAAGGGCCCCACCTGGCGCAAGCAACCGGATGAGCTGAAGGATTCGATCACCACGCAGAAGGCTGGATTTGAATTCCTTGAGGCCACACCCAGCGCAATCAAGCGACCCTTGCTTGATGTGAATGGCACGTATTACCTGGGTTTTTCAGCTGAGCAGTATCAGGAGATTTTCAAGAAATGAGCGACACCCTCGAACTCGCCAAGGAACTGATTTCCCGTCAGTCCAACACGCCGGAAGATGCCGGCTGCCAAGACCTGATGATGGCCCGACTTGCGCCGCTCGGCTTCACTTTTGAAACCGTGGTGTCCAATGGCGTTACCAACCTGTGGGCGCGCAAGGG
>DKAU01000063.1:0-2646 GCA_002450925.1 Thiobacillus sp. UBA6918
TTACGGCATTGAAGATACCCGCCGTGCTCTACTGGAGGCGCGCCGTGATGGCATTCATCCCTATTGCATAACTATCGATCGCGAAGCCCGTGACTACCTGCCGCACTTGTATGGCCCCGCCGCTTATACCGTGATCGATGAAGTGCGGCAGTTACCTTTAAAGGTATCTGATATCTATCGTCGCCTGACCACCTGAGGACATTCAGGTATAATCCCTCGCAATCATTTTTAATTACGCTGTATCAAGGAAACTTTCATGTCTATTGAACGTACCCTGTTTGCTTTTGGTGGCACCATGGTGATGATCACCTCGCTGCTGGCACTGTTTCATCATCCCTATTGGACCTGGGTGACTCTGTTTATCGGCTTCAACTGCCTGCAGAGTTCCTTTACCGGTTTTTGTCCTCCTGCCTGGTTAATGAAAAAATTCGGCCTGAAATCCGAGGCGGAACTGGCACTGCAAAGCCAGAACCAATAAACAACCAATCGATTCAAGCTGCCGGAGTTTCCATGCCTGACCCAATGACCCAGGAACTCTGGCATGTCGATGAAGCGGCCTATCCGGCTGACAAGGCTTTAAAGGATAAACTCGCCTTTCTGCTTAACTATGCCCAGTTGGCCCCTTCCAGCCATAACTCCCAACCGTGGCAATTCTCTGTACAGGATAGCGAAGTCCATCTCTATCCGGATCTCAATTACTGGCTAAAAGTGGCCGACCCGGAACGCCGGGAACTTTATATCAGTCTCGGTTGTGCACTGGAAAACCTGCTGGTAGCTGCAGAACATTTTCATCTGGGTTATCAGGTCAGTTTCTTTTCCGATCGCGACGACACTCAACATTTTGCCAGTGTGTCCTTTGCGGAAGACCGCCCGACAGTCAATGTGCGCGATCCGGCCCTGTTCAAGGCAATCCAGCAACGCCGCACCAATCGCCAGCCATTTCAACCGCGCCTGATTCCCAAGGAAGAATTGCTGCAAATCAAGGCTGCCTGGCTGGAAAAGGATCTGCATCTGCATTTCATCGCGAATATTGAACAGAAACGCCAGCTGGCTGAAATGGTAAAAACCGCAGATAACACCCTGTTTGCCAATCCGGCCTACCGCAGCGAACTGGCTGAAACNNCAAAACGCCCAACACCTGATGAGCGCCCCGGTGCTGATAGTGCTCAGTGCGCGCAGCGAAGATGCGATTAATCAGATCAAGATCGGGCAGTTATACGAACGCATTGCGCTTACCGCGACCAAGCTGGGGCTTAGTGTTCAGCCCCTGAGCCAGATTCTGGAGATCCCCTCTCAACGCCAGGAACTCGCCAGCCTGTTGCCGGATAGCGAGTTGCTACCGCAACATTTTTTCCGCCTCGGCTATACCAGAGGGGCAACCGCCAGTACGCCACGCCGACCTGTGCAACAGCTGGCCAATCCCTGACCAGCAATTTGTGCGCAAGGGATCACATTCTNNTAAAGCATGACCGACCATAATCAAGACCGCGCCAAAGCGGCCATCAATGAGCTGCAGCAACAACTACACGATGCTTATGATGCGGTTCAGCGCCTAAAGCGCGACGTTCCCAGCGAGAATTTCCCCNNCCGCGTATGAAATGAGCCGCACCATCCGTGATTTACGCAAGACAGTCGAGCTGCTGCGTGCGCAGTTGACTGATGAGACCATGGAACTCGATATCGATTTCAGCCTCTTTAACGAACCGCTAACCAGCTCGGAATCCTCTGCCAGCATCTGCTGAAACCCGTTAGCTTGTCCACCCTTGACGCGGACAAGATTCGCTGCTCTGGCTCGCTTCTTGGAGGCTGAGCCCGTACAATCTGCCCCATCATAGTCACCTGATGTCTCTGCCCCATGTACCGATTCAGCCAGTTTTTCCGCCTTATGAAAATCAGCTGGGTACTGGTCAGCAACGGCCTGGATGAGTTAATTCTCGCCAGTCACCTGTTTCGCCCCCTGCGGTTCCTGAAAATTGTCATGCCCTGGACCTGGTTCAAACGCCGCACCAGCCGGGGGGTGCGGATTCGGCGCGCCCTCGAACAGCTTGGCCCTATTTTCGTCAAGTTCGGGCAGATTCTTTCCACCCGCCGGGATCTGTTGCCCGATGACATCGCGGTCGAACTGGCCCGCTTACAGGACCAGGTCCCACCGTTTCCCGATGCCCAGGCGCGCAAAATTATTGAAACCAGTCTCGGCTGCCGCATCGAAGACGTTTTTGCTGATTTTGAGCCCACTCCGTTTGCCTCGGCCTCCATTGCCCAGGTGCACGGCGCCACGCTCAAGGATGACCGCCAGGTCGTGGTCAAGGTACTGCGCCCGGGAATTCTGCCGGTCATTCAGCGTGATATCAGCCTGCTGTATATCATCGCCAGCAAGATCGAACGTTACTGGGTCGCGGGCAAGCAGTTGCGGCCGCGCGAAGTGGTGCAGGAATTTCAAAAAACCCTGCTGGATGAACTCGACCTGATGCGCGAAGCGGCCAATGCTAATCAACTACGGCGCAATTTCCTCGGCTCCTCGTTGCTGTACGTCCCGGAGGTGTACTGGGAATACACGCGCCGCGATGTGATGGTAATGGAACGCATTCATGGTATTCCCATCAGTCAAATTGATCGGCTGCGCGCTGCCCATATCGATTTGAAAAC
>DKAU01000063.1:2716-3323 GCA_002450925.1 Thiobacillus sp. UBA6918
TTTTAACCGGGATTATCGCCGCGTAGCACAACTGCATGTGGACTCGGGCTGGGTCGCCGCGGATACCCGCGTAGATGAATTTGAAGCCGCGATACGCACGGTGTGTGAACCGATTTTCGACAAGCCACTGAGTGAAATTTCCTTTGGGCAGGTGCTGTTGCGCCTGTTCCAGACCGCACGCCGCTTCAATATGGAAGTGCAGCCGCAACTGGTTTTGCTACAGAAAACCCTGCTCAATATTGAAGGCCTGGGGCGCCAGCTTTATCCCGAACTGGATCTCTGGACCACGGCCAAGCCGTTTCTCGAGAACTGGATGCGCGAACAGATTGGCCCCAAAGCGTTTCTGCGTCACCTGAAAGAAAATGCCCCGCTGTGGGCCGAACGCCTGCCGCAACTGCCCAACAAGATCTATGACCTGCTGGAACAGGCCAAGGATGGCAACCTCCAAATGGAACTGAAACCGGAGCAGATGCAACAGCTGCGCCGTGAGATCCGCCGCGCCAACCGCCGCAGTTTCGGGGCCGTCACCGGGGGCAGCCTGCTGGTTTCCGCTGCCGTGCTGACGGCCCTGGATGGCTATGCCCCCACCATGCTGGGTGCCTTGCCG
>DKAU01000047.1 GCA_002450925.1 Thiobacillus sp. UBA6918
TAGTGGTTGTCCATCACGTCAAAGTGAACAACGTCGGCGCCGGCAGCGAGAACGTTGTCGACTTCTTCGCCAAGCTTGGCAAAGTTGGCAGAGAGAATAGAGGGTGCAATACGGTAAGCCATGGGATGCTCCGGTAACAATTTCGCAAAACGCGCATTTTAACCCAGTTAAGTCTTTATCCGCGCCGGGCTTTCGATACAATGAAGCCTTGGTTTGTCAGGGAATTGTTATGGCAGAAAGCAAGAAATACGACATTCAGGTACTTGTAAACACAACCTATATCCCGGAGCAGAGCGATCCCGGCGGCGACCGGTATGTATTCGCCTACACCATTACCATCGCCAACGAGGGCACCGAGTCCGCACAACTGATCTCACGGCACTGGATCATTACCGATGCCGAAAATCAGGTTCAGGAAGTGCGCGGCCTGGGGGTGGTTGGCGAGCAACCTTTCCTGCGCCCGGGCGAGAGTTTCGAGTACACCAGCGGCACCTCATTGGGCACGCCGGTGGGCACCATGCGCGGCACCTACCAGATGGTGTCTGAAGACGGACAAAAGTTTGATGCGGAAATCCCGGAGTTCACCCTCTCGATGCCGCGGGTGCTGCATTGATGGTGTTTCAAAAACACGGGCTCCGGACGACTCATTTTTTCATTGTCCACCAGACAATAAAGACAAAGATTCCCAGCGCAAGACCGGCTTCCAGCAACAACCAAAGACTGCCTTCATCCACAGTTGATTCCTCCAGGCAATGACAAGCATGATTTTCCGGCGCCCATTTTACGCAAGCTTGATCGTTGCGGGGCTTTTGAGCGCCTGTGCCACGCCGCAGCCCGAGCCGACACCTGTGCCGCCCCCCCCGATCCCGACTCCCCCTGAGCCGCCGCAAGCGCCACCCCAGCAAATACCTCCGCCTGCTCCGCCAGCACCGCCTGTGGCCTTGCCGCCGCCACCGGTACCAATGGCGCAATTGCGGTCAGCGGATTGGGGGGGCAT
Organism: Thiobacillus sp. UBA6918; assembly: GCA_002450925.1. Taxonomy (GTDB): domain Bacteria; phylum Pseudomonadota; class Gammaproteobacteria; order Burkholderiales; family Thiobacillaceae; genus UBA6918. The sequence continues at coordinate 998 of DKAU01000047.1, forward strand.
CCCCAACTGGAAACAGGACAACCTGCTCGAATCCTGGCCAGCCTTTTTGCAGACGTGCGCCGGATTGAAAAGCAACGCCTCCTGGCAGATGGTCTGCAATGCGGCCCAAAATCTGAATGGCCCGGATGAAGCAGGGTTGCGTGCCTTTTTTGAACAAAACTTCCAGCCGTACGAGGTGTTCAATCCTGACAGCACACTGGAAGGCACGGTCACGGGTTATTACGAACCCCTCATCAAGGGTGACCGCGTACGAACCACGAAAGCCCCTCATCCAGTATATGCGGCACCTGACGACCTGATCGTCGTCGACCTGTCGAGCGTCTACCCGGAACTGAAAAGCCTGAGGCTGCGCGGAAAGCTGCAGGGCAACAAGGTCGTGCCTTACGCCACTCGAGGAGAGATCGAATCCGGCAATAACGGATTCAAGGGAAAGCCCATCGCCTGGGCTGAAGATCCGGTAGACATTTTTTTCCTGCAAATCCAGGGCTCTGGGCGCATTGAACTCCCGGATGGGTCCCATCTTCGCATTGGCTATGCCGACCAGAATGGTCATCCGTACAAATCCATCGGCAAACTGCTGGTTGAGCGCCGTGAATTGAAACTCGAAGAAGCCTCCATGCAGGGCATCAAGGCATGGGCTGCAGCCAACCCCGACAAACTGGCTGAACTGCTGCAAAGCAACCCCAGCTTTGTCTTTTTCAAGGAACTTCCCAACGGTCTCTCCGGGCCGCTTGGCGCCCTCGGAGTACCGCTGACTGCAGGCCGTTCGATTGCCATCGATCCCAAATACATTCCGCTGGGCGCACCGATTTTTCTTTCCACTACCTGGCCCAATTCTCCCCAACCGCTCAATCGGCTAATGATGGCCCAGGATACCGGCGGCGCCATACGGGGCGCGGTACGCGCCGATTTTTACTGGGGATTTGGCCCCGAAGCTGGCGAGCAGGCAGGGAAAATGAAGCAGAAAGGGCGCATGTGGGTCTTCCTGCCGAAGGGTTTTGTTCCACCACCTGTAATCAATGCGGCCAAATAACGCTTAGTTGTTTGGTTCGAACACAACCGGGATCTCCACCACCGCCCTTACAGGCTGGCCATTGCGCTGGGCGGGACGGAAACGGATGTTCTTGAGTGAATCCAGTGTGGACTTCCTGAACATTTCACCAAATACGCCTCCAGGGGTGACCGACACCACTTCGGTCTTGCTGATGCTGCCATTGGATTCGAGATGCAGCCTGACCACGACCCGACCTGACACGCCCTCTTCGTCGGCACGCGCCGGGTAGGCCGGTTCCGGCTTGCGCAAAGCGGATGGCTGCAAATCCAGTTCCTTTGCACTGTAATAGTGTGTATCCACAACAACCGGTATGTTGACTTGAGGCCCAGGCGCTTCTTGGACAGAGGCGGGCGCTGGCGTGCTCGTGACTTGTGTAGTTGGCGGGAGAGCAGGTGTTGTCTGCTGCGGAACCTGCTGAACGACCGGCTCAGGTTTTGGTGCAAGCTCGGGCCTGGGTTCCATCTGGCGTGGCTGAACGGGAAGCAATTTTGGTTCAACCAAGGGTTTCGCAGCTTGTGTTGGTTTTTGTGGCTGCGGCAACAGCACCTCCAACACTGGCGGCAGCACAATGGACGACGGAGGGGGCAAACGTGTCAGCCCAATCACCACACCATGCAATGCGGCAGAAAACCACAGCATGAAAAGAAAACGGCGACGCGCGACTGGCAAGGAAAGACTGGTCATTGATTACCAGAAAAAAAGCAAACTGATTGCACTAAAATGGATTTTCCCATACCTGAACAGGCAATACCCATGCGTTACACATTGATTCTATTACTGGCTTTTAGTGCCGGTATCGCTCAGGCGAATGACAAGGCAGCCTCAACCAATAGTGCACCCAGAATTGACCAGACAGTCGTCAAGTCTGCTGATGGCACTGAAGTGCCCGTTTTTGTTGCCACCCCTGCCGGCAAGGGTCCTTTTCCACCGGTTTTATTCATCCATGCCAAGCGCGGCATTGATGAAAACGAACAGAAGCACATATCCGAACTTGCCAGCCAGGGATTTCTGGTCGTCATGCCAGACTGGCAAAGCGGGCGCATGATCGAACGCTGGCCTTCCGAGCACAACCCCGAAACCGAAACCGACGTCGAGGCTGCCATGGACTACCTGATGAAGCAGCCCAATATCTGCAAAGGCCCCGTTGGCGTCGTCGCCCAGTCGCGCGGACCATACTTTGCAATCAGGCTTGCCGCGAAACGCGGCCAGGATATTGCGGCCATTGTCAGTTACTACGGCCACATGCAGAACCCCNNACGCCCATGCTGTTTCTGATCGGCGAGGAGGATTTTGAACTGCGCCGCTTTGTTGGAGGCCGCGCCTTCTATGCGCTATGGGAACGCGGTGTCCCGGTTGAATACCAAGTCTATCCCTTTGCACGACGGGCATTCGATTTTCGCGCTGACCAGGGCCCTGAAGAAAAAATCGCTGCGCGTCATGCTCGCCTGAAAGCCAAAAACTGGCTGGCCCAGTGGATGAAGCTCGATGACAAAATGGCCTGTTCGAAAAACCAGGGTTTTAAATAAAACTACGTTTTTCGGGCTACAAGATCGATCAACGCGGACATGCCGCTGTGACCGGGGCCTTCCTCAATGACGTCGTCACTTTCTTGCAGGAGCAGGGTTTCCCAGTCACCGAAGGCATCGCGCAACAGTCTCTCTGTGTACATGTTCTCGGCATGCGGCGGGCCACCGGTGCCGTACTCGATCTGCCGCGGCGTGTATCCCTGCATGATAAGCAGCCCGCCCGACTTGAGTGACTTGCGAATCCCGGCAAACTGTTTGGAGCGCCCCTCCGGCGAGGCAAACTGGATGAAAATGGCGACGACAAGATCATAGGCCGCATCTGGCCAATTCCACTCGATCAAGTCTGCTTCTTCCCACTCCATGGATACGCCACGACGCGCTGCAAACTCCCGTGATTTTTGCAGCGCCACTTTGGATGCGTCCACTGAATGCACGCACAACCCCTGTTCCGCCAGCCACACACCATTCCGACCCTCGCCGTCTGCAACAGCAAGAGCCGACATCCCGGCCTTTAACAGCGGTTGCTGACTTTTCAGGAAAGCGTTGGGCGCCTCCCCAAAAAAGAAACCGGGTTGGGCATAGCGCTCATCCCAGTGCGGAACGATGCTCACTTTTTCCTGCTGGCAGCCGTGAGCAGTTGCTCAAGCTTCTCGGAAGACAGAAGACCCGGGATACGTTGACCGTTTTCAAGAATGATCGTGGGTGTGCCATTGACTTTCAGCTTGTTGCCCAGTTCGACTGTTTCATCAATAGGATTGGGGCAGTCGCCTTTGGACTTGGGCATTTCCGCTTTTAGCATGTAGGCCTTCCAGGCCTTGAGGCGATCGCCTTCACACCAGATGCGCTTGGAAGTTGGCACTGCATCCGGATGCAAGCCCTCAACTGGATAGAGGAATGTGTAGATCGTGACGTTGGTAAGTTTCTCCAACTCCGGCTCCAGCTTGCGGCAATAGGGGCAGTCGGCGTCAGAGAATATGGCCACCTTGCGGCTGCCATTGCCTTTCACTTCCTTGATGGCCTTATCCAGGGGCAATACATTCCAATTCACTTCACTCAACTTGGCATTGCGTGAAGCAGTCAGGTTGCGCTTGGTCTGCAGGTCTATCACGTTGCCCAGGATCAGATACCTGCCATCGCTGGTCGCATAGGATGCCTGTCCATCGACCACCACTTCATACAAACCGCCAAAAGGCGTCTTGCTGATGGATGTCACTTCCATGTTGGGAAATTTGCTCTGAAACGCCTTGCGAATTTCCTTCTCGCCGGCGTGGGCGGAAAAACCAACCAGCAAAAGTGTAGACAAGAAGATGTTAGAGATGCGCATACCCATTCCTTAGTTAAAAAAAGCTTCCTGTATCAGGGCGGATTTCACCGGCCCCAGTCTGTTCAAAAATGACATGCCGGAATTACGAGCCAACACTACAGCTCGCTCCTCGCGGCCAAACATGCGCCACAATGTATCAGTCACCAGTTGCATGCGCGATACCGGTTCAGCCCGGCGGCGCGCATGGCGCTCCAGCAATGCATGGTTACCGCAGGACGCACTGCCCCTTTGGGCCAGCACTTCAGCCAAGTTCTGGACATCGCCAAATCCCAAATTTACCCCTTGCCCCGCAAGCGGGTGTACGCCGTGTGCCGCATCACCCACCAACACGCAGCCAACACGCACCGGGCTGTCCAATTGTGCAAGCCTTAGCGGAAAAGCGGCAGGGGGCGTAATCAGTGCCAGTTCGCCCAACCGGGATTCGCCAGCCTGCATTACTTGCCTGCAGAATTCCTGTTCGTTCAATGCAAGCAGGGATTGCGCATGATCTGTTGCTGTTGACCAGACAAGCGACATGCGGTTCCCCGGCAAGGGCAGATAGGCAACGATGTCACCATCACGGAACCATTGGGACGCCGTTCCCTGATGACTTTTTTCAGTCTGAAAATTGGCGACCACACCCGATTGATGGTAAGGGCTGAACTTGGTCAGAATACCCGCTTTTTCGCGGATGGCAGATTGTGCGCCATCCGCACCGACAACAAGCTCGACTTCCATGTAGTCACCGGTATCCAGAGTAATGGTGGAATAGGGGCTTCCCCAGATAATTTCCTTTACGCCTGTTGGGCAAAACACCTTGATGTTGCTCTGCTCACTCACCGCCTGCCACAGGGCATGCTGCAGCCGCACGCTTTCAAGAATGGTGGCAAGTTTCGGCACGCCGGCCTCGTAGGCATCCAGCACCAGTTCACCATTTGCGTCGCCATGCACATCCATGCGGTACACGGGCTGCATGCGAGATGCATCCATGCGGCCCCAAGCAGTCAAATTTTCCAGCAGGGTTTCACTTCCCGGGCTGATGGCATAGATGCGTGTATCCCATGTCTCGTCCGGCACAGAGACTTCACGAGACTCGACCAGCGCAACATTCAGGCCGATTCTAGCCAGCGCAAGCGCCGTGGCAGACCCCACCAGTCCGGCACCAACTACAAGAGCATGATAACGCTGCCGCATTTATCCGTTCTTCCCAAAAAGCATGCGCCGCGCAACAAAGTGGCGTGCTGGCGGCAAAGCCTGTAACGCCATTAAGCCCAGTCCGCGCAGATGGTGAACAACCGGGTTGGATGTGGAAAAGGCACGCACCAGAAAATCAGTAAACCCTATGCCTGGCAAAGCGTCACGTCGTCTGCCTGCGGCGAAGCGTTCAAGGTGTGCGGCGCTTCCAAGATCCTCTGTTGGCATATCAAGACAGGACTGCGCCAGTTCCCAAGCATCTCGCAGGCCCAGGTTGAACCCCTGCCCCGCTACCGGGTGCAAAGTTTGGGCAGCATTGCCTACCCGCACTACGTGTTCTCCTGCCTGAGTACCTCGATAATCCAGCTTGAGAGGAAACTGCCCGCGCGGGCCAGCTGACAGAAATCGACCCTGGCGGCTGCCGAAACGCGCTTGCAGTTCGGCAAGGAATCTTGCGTCATCCAACTGGGCGATGCGCTGTGCTTCAGTGGGTGCGTTCACCCATACCAGTGCATACCCATCATCCTTTGGAAGGAGTGCGATTGGGCCATTGGGGGTAAAGCGCTCATAGGCCAGGTTCTGGTGTGGAATTTCCGTTTTCACTTCGGCCACAATCGCCACCTGCTGATAATCACGTGACCATTTGGCTGGCGTTGTGCCTTCACCACGACCACCGTCTGCGATCACCGCGAGCCTGGCACTCAAAGTGTCGGGCACATCGCCATCAAGTTCAAGTTTCGATTGTTGCGAGTTCGCGTGCACATTTTTCACCTGCACCCCAAAACGCATGCGCACACCAGCATCTTTCAGGCAATCCATCAGCGCCTGCGCCAATTCTCCATAGCTCAAGACATAACCTAGCGCAGGCAATCTTTCTTCTTCAGCACTTAACAAGGCACGGCCCAAACCGCCTTTGTGGGAAATGTGAATACGGGTAATCGGCGTAGCCTGCTTGATTCTTGACCAGATGCCAAGGCGTTCGAGAATGAGTCGCGAGCCATACGACAGTGCAAGTGTTCGCCTGTCATTCAGCTGCGTGTCTTCCGGCCGTGCTTCCAGCACGAGCGGATCCAGCCCCCCCTGCTTCATGGCCAGTGCGCATACCGCACCGACAGGCCCTGCCCCGGCAATTACAATGCTCTCAGCAGGTTCAGTCATGGCGCATGACTTCTTCAACTTCAGCAACAGTTTTGGGTGGGTTGGTCAAAACTTCACAAGCTTCCTCCGTCACCACCACGTCGTCTTCGATGCGGATGCCTATATTCCAGAATACCTTGGGCACATCATCCGCAGGGCGAATATACAAGCCGGGTTCGACCGTCAGCGTCATGCCAGGAACAAGCGATCGCCATTCTCCATTGAGTTTGTATTCGCCAGCATCGTGCACATCCATACCCAGCCAGTGGCCGGTACGATGCATATAGAAACGCTTGTAGGCCTCTGACTCAATCAGCCCGTCAACGTCGCCTTCGAGCAACTTCAGGTCGATCATGCCTTGCGTCAACTCACGTACGGCTGCATCGTGGGGATCATTCCAGGCATTGCCAGGTCGAACTGCATTGATGGCCGAAGCCTGCGCAGCCAGCACCAGTTCGTAGACGTCCCGCTGAGCTGCCGAATAACGCCCATTGACCGGGAAGGTTCGCGTAATGTCGGCCGCATAGCTTCCGTATTCCGCCGCCGCATCGATCAGCAAAAGATCCCCATCTCGCAACGGCTTGTTGTTGAAAACATAGTGCAGTACGCAGGCATTGGCGCCGCTGGCCACGATGGAGTTATAGGCAGGTGCCTCTGCACCCCCTCGACGGAAGGAAGAAAGCAGTTCGGCTTCTATCTCGTATTCATGCTGGCCTGGACGTGTCGTACGCATGGCAGCAATATGCGCTGCGGTGGAAATCCCGGCCGCACGGCGCATCAATGCCAACTCGTGCCCGTCCTTGATCAGGCGCATCTCGTCCAGCCAGATACGCGCATCAATCATTTTCGACGGCGCATGCGCACCACCGCGAGCCTTGCTGCGCACAGTATTGAGCCAGCCCATCACCTGCGTATCCCAGGCCATATCGCGACCGATGAGATAAGCAAGCAGCGGTTGATTCTCAAGAAGCCCAGGCAGTTTCTCGTCCAGCTTGTCGAAAGAGTAAGCCTCGTCGAAAGCAAAAGTCTCGCGTGCGGCATCCGGCCCAAAGCGGAATCCATCCCATATCTCCCGCTCTTCGTTCTTCTCCCGGCAGAACAGGATATGTCTGGGATTTTTGCCACCCACCAGAACAACCACAGCCTCCGGCTCATTAAAACCTGTGAGCCAGTAAAAATAGCTGTCATGGCGATATGGATAGTGCGAGTCGCGGTTGCGCGGCACCTCGGGTGCGGTGGCTACAACCATAACCCCTTCGCCCATCTGCTCGATGACTCTCTGGCGGCGCTGTCTATAAATTGCGATATCCATGTCAGCAGATTTGGTTACAGATTTCGTGATCCAGTTCCCGCAGCCTATCAGGCGTTCCCACATCCATCCAGCGCCCTGTGTAATGCTCGCCGCTGACAAGACCTTGTTTCATGGCATCTTTAAGCAGCGGCGCAAGGGGTGCTTTTTTCCAGGGTTCTGATGTTTCAAACAAATCCCGGTGATAGACACCAATGCCGGCAAAGGTCAGTGATTGAGGAGAAATCCTGTCAAGGACCTTCCCGCCTTCCAGTTCGAAATCACCTTTGGGATGATGAGGAGGATTGTCTACCAGCACCAAGTGTGCCAGCATTTTCTCTCGTTCCATGTTTGCCATGATGCCTGCAAAACGGCTGAAATCGTAACCACAGAACACATCGGCGTTCACGACCGGAAATATGTTTTCTCCAATGAGTGGCATGGCAGTAGCGATGCCACCTGCCGTTTCCAGCGGCTCTCCCTCGCGCGAATAACGAAGTTCGACCCCAAAGGCTTCGCCATCACCCAATATTTCTTCTATCTGATCGCCCAGATGCGCATGATTGATGACTATGCGCTCAAACCCCGCCTTGGCGAATTTCTCCAGATGCCAGAGGATGAGCGGTTTCCCCCCAACCGGCAGCAATGGCTTGGGGGTGTGATCGGTCAAGGGCCTCATGCGCTCGCCTTTACCTGCCGCCAGGATCATTGCGGTCTTCAAAACGTGTACCCCACCTTGGCCTGGCGATTTTCCAGTTCGTCCAACAGGCGCGCCATGGGGACGAGTTCCGGGTAACGCTCGCAGGCCTTGCGCAGGTAATCCATCACCAACGGCATGTCCTTGAGGTAGCCGTCCTTGCTGTCCCGATGGAACAGCCTGGCAAATATGCCCAATACCTTGATATGGCGCTGAACCCCCATCCACTCAAAATCACGGTAAAACTCGTAGAAGTCGTGGCTCACCGGCAGCCGCTCCTTGCGCGCCGCTTCCCAGTATCGAATTGTCCAATCCAGCACCTGCTCCTCGTCCCATCGGATGTAGGCATCCTTGTAGAGCGAGGCAAGGTCGTAGGTGATGGGTCCGTACACGGCATCCTGGAAATCCAGTACACCCGGATTGGGGTCGGACACCATCAGATTGCGCGAATGATAGTCACGATGCACATATACCCGGGGCTGCGACAGGTTATTGGAAAGCACCCGTTCGAAGACGGAACGCAGGATTTCCTGCTGTTCTGGAGACAATGCCGCATTCAGATGACGCCCCACATACCATTCCGGAAACAGGTTGAGCTCACGTGTCAGCAGTTCACGGTCATATTCATGCAAAACCGCAGGTTTGCTGGCGAGCTGGATTTTCACCAGAGCCGAATTTGCGTCCAGATACAATTCGTGCGCATTGGCCTCATTGAGGATTGAGAGATAGGTCGTGCTTCCCAGGTCGCTCAGCAGCAGGAAACCTCGTTCCAAATCCTGCGCCAGCACCTTGGGCACATGCACACCCGCCTCGCCAAACATTCCGGCCACATGAATGAATGGTCGGCAATCCTCATGCGCCGGAGGCGCGTCCATGACGATATAATTGCTGCCATTGAGTGTGGCGCGAAAATAACGGCGGAAACTCGCATCGCTTGAGGCCGGGGCAAGATCGAAACTGTCTGAACCCAATTCCCTGCCAAGCCATAGCTGCAAGGCTTGTAATCGCTCCATGCCAATCAACTTGTAATAAAAATAAGGATTTTACAGCTTGCCACCAACCTTGGCGCGACTGGCTTGGGCGCTCTTTTTAACTACACTTTCCGCCGGGACAGCTGCCCGCGCGGAAGAGGTTCCGCTCGTCCTCAAAAAAGACACCGAACTTCGCGGTTCACTTGCCGCCGGCGACCAGGGGCCACTCTTTCTGTCTGCAGGACAAGTTGAATCCCTTAGCGCAAATGTGATCGAGGCAAGCGGCAAGGTCGAAGCGCGCAAAGCTGGACAAAACTTTTTTGCGGACAGGTTGCGCTACGATCACAGCCAGGAACAGATCGAAGCAAAAGGCAATATCCGGCTTGAACAACCAGGCCTGATCGTGACCGGCAGCACGCTCAAATTAAAGCTCGACGACCATACCGGCATGCTCACCGATCCGCACTACCGGATACTCCCCACCAAGGATCGGCGTCTAACAGCGCGCGGAGATGCGGATTCTCTGGAACTGCTTGGCCAGGACAAATTCCTGGCCAAGGATGCCACGTACACGACTTGCCCTGTCGACAACGACGACTGGCAGCTTAAAGTAGCAGACCTTGAAATCGATCAGGGCAGACAAGTGGGCACGGCACGGAATGTCATGCTTTCGTTCAAGAAAATACCCCTGCTCTACTCACCCTGGGCGGACTTTCCCCTGAACGATGCGCGTAAATCCGGTTTTCTTGCCCCTACCATTGGCTTCACTGGCAAAAGCGGTCTGGATGTGACCCTGCCTTATTACTTCAACCTTGCGTCCAATTACGACGCAACCCTTTATCCTCGTTTTCTGGCCACTCGCGGACTGCAACTGGGTTCGGAATTCCGCTACCTGATGCCGACTTATTACGGAGAAGCTGCACTTGAATATCTGCCCAATGACCGAAGCGACGAGCGTTCGCGCTGGTTAGCTGCACTTAACCATACACAGGAATTCGGTTCCCGCTTGAAGGGTCAGATCAATTTTCAGCGCGTTTCCGATGATGAATATTTCCGCGACCTGTCCAACCAGATCAACATTACCTCACGTTCCATCCTTCCACAGGACGGTTCGTTAAGTTATGACGGCGACTGGTGGCAGGCAGGTCTACGCGTGCAGCAATTGCAGGTTTTGCAAGACCCGGATCAGCCGATTCTTCAAACCCCATACTACCGCCTGCCGCAGATCACTCTGTCTGCCAACAAGAAACTGGCCGGATATGTCCAGACAAATCTGGAAGGCAATTACACCCATTTCTATCATCCCAACCCGGTTTTGACGCCAACGCCGGAAGGTTATTACCAAGTTGATAATGGCGACCGTTTCACGGTCTACCCCAGCGTTGAATTACCCTACAGCAATGGTTCATTTTTTGTAACGCCAAAAATCGGTTACCACTACACCCACTACAATATCGACCAGCCATTGGCGGGCAATCCTTCCAGCCTGAACCGTAGCCTTCCCATTGCCAGCCTTGATACGGGGCTGACCTTCGAAAG
>DKAU01000052.1 GCA_002450925.1 Thiobacillus sp. UBA6918
GGGGTTCGGCCCGTAAAATCTCGCTCTTTTCGGATGTCGCCCTGTTGGCGGCACCATAGACTTGGGAATCTGAGGTTGTGATGAAAACCTTTTCCGCAAAACCGCATGAAGTAAAGCGCGACTGGTTCGTGGTGGACGGTACCGATCTGGTGCTGGGTCGCCTGGCCGCCGAGATCGCCCGCCGTCTGCGCGGCAAGCATAAACCCATTTACACGCCCCACGTGGATACGGGTGACTACATTGTTGTGGTCAATGCCGACAAGATCCGTGTGACCGGCAACAAGGAGCTGGACAAGAAATACTACCGCCACTCCGGTTATCCGGGCGGCATTTACGAAACCACCTTCGGCAAGATGCAGGCCCGTTTTCCTGGCCGCGCACTGGAGAAGGCTGTAAAGGGCATGCTGCCCAAGGGTCCGCTGGGCTACGCCATGATCAAGAAAATGAAGGTCTATGCCGGCGCCGAGCATCCTCATGTTGCCCAGCAACCGCAAACTCTCGAAATCAAGGGTTAATCAACCATGATCGGTAATTACAATTACGGTACCGGCCGCCGCAAGGAAGCAGTGGCCCGTGTGTTCATCAAAGCTGGCTCCGGCAATATCGTCGTGAATGGCAAACCTGTGGACACTTTCTTTTCCCGCGAAACAGGCCGGATGATCGTGCGCCAGCCGCTCGTTCTCACCGAAAGTGCCGATAAGTTCGACATCATGGTGAACGTGAATGGCGGAGGTGAATCCGGCCAGGCTGGTGCGGTGCGCCACGGCATTACCCGTGCACTGATTGACTATGATGCAAGCCTGAAGCCTGCTCTCAAGGCCGCCGGCTTTGTGACTCGCGACGCCCGTGCGGTAGAGCGCAAGAAGGTCGGCTTGCACAAGGCCCGTCGCCGCAAGCAATTCTCCAAGCGTTAATTCACTTGCCTCGGAGAAAAGCCACCTGCGGGTGGCTTTTTTCTTTGCCATAATTCGGGTATTCGAATCAGGAGTGACGCATGATCAAAGTTGGCATCGTAGGTGGCACCGGTTATACAGGGGTGGAGTTGCTGCGGCTATTGGCACGCCATCCCCAGGTCGAACTGACCGCCATTACCTCGCGAAAAGAAGCAGGCATGAAGGTCGCGGACATGTTTCCCAACCTGCGCGGCCGTGTTGGACTGGCGTTTTCCACGCCCGAAGAAGCTGGACTGGAAAAATGCGATGTGGTGTTCTTTGCCACCCCCAATGGCGTGGCCATGCAGCAGACCCGCGCGTTGCTCGATGCGGGCGTGAAAGTCATCGATCTGGCAGCGGATTTCCGTATCAAGGATGTTAAGGAGTGGGAGTCCTGGTACAAGATGGAGCATGCCTGCCCCGATCTCGTGGGGGAGGCGGTGTACGGCCTGCCGGAGGTTAATCGCGAGGTTATCAAGCAGGCACGTTTAATTGCCAACCCCGGCTGCTACCCTACGGCGACCCAACTGGGCTTCCTGCCGTTGATCGAGAACGGCCTGATCGACACCAGCCATCTAGTGGCGGACTGCAAGTCGGGTGTTTCCGGTGCCGGGCGCAAGGCGGAAACCCACATTCTTTTTGCAGAAGCAGCAGACAACTTCAAAGCCTATGCTGTGCCGGGGCATCGCCACCTGCCTGAAATTCGCCAGGGCCTGTCATTCGCTGCTGGCCATACAGTAGGCCTGACATTCGTACCGCACCTGACTCCACTGATCAGAGGCATTCATGCCACGCTGTATGCCAAGCTGACCAAGGACGCAGATTTGCAGTCCCTGTACGAACAGCGTTATGCCAATGAGCCTTTCGTTGACGTGCTGCCTGCCGGATCACATCCGGAAACCCGCTCCGTGCGCGGTGCAAATGTTTGCCGCATCGCGCTCCATCGGCCGCAAGGAAGTGATGTGGTGGTCGTGCTGTCCGTGATCGACAACCTGGTCAAGGGTGCCGCAGGACAGGCCGTGCAGAACATGAACCTGCTGTTTGGGTTCCGGGAAACCACCGCAATCGATGACATTGGCTTGCTTCCTTGAGGGGAACTTCCTTAATGGAAACAAGGTCTTTGCTTGACTGGCTTCGTGCTTTGCGGATAATTAACCGCTAATTTACTCAAGGAGTGCCCTTAAAAATGAATGCCATGACCGAAACCCCGCTGAACTTTACCGACAGCGCGGCTAACAAAGTGAAAAGCCTGATCGACGAGGAAGGCAATCCAGACCTCAAGCTGCGTGTATTCGTCACTGGCGGCGGCTGCTCCGGCTTCCAGTACGGCTTCACCTTCGACGAAGTGCAAAACGATGACGACACCGTGATGCAAAAGAACGGTGTCACCCTGTTGATTGATTCCATGAGCTTCCAGTACCTGGTGGGCGCGGAAATCGATTACAGCGAAGGTCTGGAAGGCGCGCAATTCGTGATCAAGAATCCGAATGCCACGACTACATGTGGCTGCGGTTCTTCGTTTTCGGCATAAAGCTGCCACAAATTATCAAAAAGGGCCGTAAGGCCCTTTTTTTACGCCGGGTAGATAGCCCCAAGGATGCGTGGCCCACTTGCTCCGGTTACAGCTGGAAGGTTGCCAGGCTGGCCTTCAAGACATTGCCTGGCTAGCCAGGCAAAGGCCATTGCCTCCATCCAGTCCGGATCTATACCCAGACTGAAAGTTGAATGCACGGGCTTGCCAGCCAGTTCAGCCAGCCGGTTCATAAGTGTGGTGTTGTGAACACCACCCCCACAGACATAAAGGGCATCAAATCCCATGCAATGGTTTTGTGCAGCTTTAACAATGCTGACGACAGTTAGTTCAAGGAGTGTCGCCTGTACGTCCTCCAACGCTTCACTGCCATTCAAAAAACCTTGAAGCCAATGCAAGTTGAATTGTTCCCTGCCTGCACTTTTGGGCGGGGGCAAGGCAAAAAACTCATGGGTCAGCAGGCGTCCGAGCAACTCGGGTAAAACCTTTCCGGCCGCAGCCCAGACACCGCTTTCATCAATCGATTTCCCAAGATGGTGTAGTACCCATGCATCCATGAGGATGTTGCCCGGCCCACAATCAAAGCCGGTGACTTGCCCGTTGCATGGAAGGTTGGTGAGGTTGGCAATTCCACCAATGTTGACGATTACACGATTTTCCCGCGCGCTTGAAAGAACGGCTGAGTGGAATGCCGGGACCAAGGGAGCGCCTTGGCCTCCAGCTGCTATATCACGACTGCGGAAGTCGACAATAGTTGTTATCCCGGTTGATTCTGTCAAACGTGAAGCATCTACGAGTTGGACTGTATAACCAGACTGGGGCTGATGTCGAATAGTTTGGCCGTGACAACCGATTGCGCTAACTTGGCTTGAAAGGATTCCGGTCTTTTCTAGCAGGCCTTTAACTGCCTGCGCATACAGTTCAGCCAACTCCTGTGCCATGACGTGCGCAAGATGCAGTTCGTCAGGTTGGGTCTGATGCAAGTCGAGAAGACGGTGTTTCAGATCGGCAGAGTAGGGCAGGTAATGGGAGCCGATTAGTTTGACTGGGTTGTCTGGAAGGAAATTGACGAGTGCTGCGTCCACCCCATCCAGACTGGTACCAGACATGAGGCCGACAAAGAGGCCAGCCTCATGAATTTTGCTTTGGTTCAATCGAGAGCGGCGAGATTGGTGCCGCGAAGCTGGCCAAGGCGTTCAACCCAGGCTGCCGTTTGCTGATTGAAGCGGGTTTTCTGTGCAACAGGTAGGGGCGGAGACCCCGGAAGCCTGATGGCAAGAGGATTGCGCGGCTGGCCGCTAATACGAACTTCGTAATGTAAATGGGGGCCGGTTGCCGTGCCGGTCATGCCGACAAAACCAATTACCTCGCCTTGCGAAACGGAACGCCCGGGTCGCATGCCCGCAGCAAATCGGCTGAGGTGGGCATAGTAGGTTTCGATGCCGTTGCGGTGACGGAGGATGACGATGTTGCCATAGCCGCCCTTGCGGCCGACAAATGCTACTGCCGCCTCGCTGGTGGCTTTGACTCGTGTTCCGGTCGGCGCACCAAAATCCGTGCCGGTATGGCGTCGTGTGTACCCAAGAACTGGGTGCTTGCGAGCGTTGCTGAAACCCGAGGTGACTCTCGAAAATTCCAGCGGGGAGCGCAGGAAGCCCTTTGCCAGGGACTCACCCTTGGGTGTGTAGTATTCCTCACGTCCGGACGGCGTCAGATAAAGAACGGCTTGATAAACTTTGCCCGCATTGACGTATTCGGCACCAAGGATTTTGCCTGTCCCAGTGGGTTCGCCATTTCTATAGTCCATTTCATAAACAATGGAGAACGTGTCGCCCTTGCGCAAATCCGTACGAAAATCCAGTTGAGTACCGAAAATGTCGGCCATTTTGACTGCAACGCTATCCGGCAGGCTGGCTGCGTCAGTAGCAGCAAACAGCGAGCTTTCGATATGGCCGGAACGCATGACGATGCGACTCTCTGCAACATCCTGAGGCTGATCCAGGGCAAAACCTTCTCCTTGCCGGGAAATTCTATTGAGTGCCCCCTCGCTTGAAGTGAGGCGCATCTCCAGTAATTCGCCATCTTCGCTGATGTCGGCCTGAATGCGCTGGCCTGAGCGCAGATTGCGGCTGATACGTGCGGCGGGTTGGCTCAGCAGGAGGGAGCTATCTTGTTGCGACACGCCCAGGCGGTTTAACAGCGCACCCAGTGTTTCTCCTGCGAGCACCTTTTCTTCGTGGTGATAGACCTGCTTGATCTGATCTTGGCTGTCAGACTGGGGAAGGGAAAGATTTTCGATCAGTGTTTGAACGGGAACATCTCGGGTATCGGTGTCCGGTGCAATGCCATAAGCCGTTACCATGCCAAACAGTGGTAACAAGGCTGCAGCCAACAGGCCGCGCATGGGAAGCTTGCGCTTCTGCACAGGGGTTGGATAGGTTAAACTTTCCGGCTTTTGCTGTTGCATGAATCGTTGGTAACCCTAATAAATTGAACTGGCAGTTTACCAAAGAATTCTTGGTATAAGAAATTGGCCAGTAAAAACATATGGTTGCACGGGGCGTAACTGCGTTCCCGGTTTATGCCTTAAAAACGGCGGTTAAACGGCTTTTCTTGAGTGTTGACATGGAAAACATGCTGAAAGAGATAAAACGCGGGGTGGACGAACTTCTGGTCGAGGAGGAACTCCGGCAGAAACTCGCAAGTGGGAAGCCCTTGCGGATAAAGGCAGGTTTTGACCCGACGGCACCTGACCTTCACCTTGGCCACACCGTCCTGATCAATAAATTACGTAGCCTTCAGGATATGGGGCACCATATTCTATTCCTGATCGGCGATTTTACCGGCATGATCGGAGATCCTACCGGCAAGAACGCTACACGGCCACCCCTGACCAGGGAGGCGGTGGCAGAAAATGCTAAGACCTACACTGAGCAAGTGTTCAAGATTCTTGATCCTGAAAAGACCGAGGTGGCTTTCAATTCCACCTGGATGGGCAAGATGGACGCCAGCGACATGATTCGCTTGGCCGCCACCCATACCGTGGCCCGCATGCTGGAGCGTGACGACTTCCACAAACGCTACAAGGGAGGGCAACCGATTGCCATCCACGAGTTTCTTTATCCGCTCATCCAAGGCTATGACTCAGTGGCTTTAAAGGCCGACCTGGAGTTGGGCGGTACCGACCAGAAGTTCAACCTGCTGATGGGGCGCGAACTACAGGGCCACTTTGGCCAGTCTCGGCAATGTATTTTGATGATGCCCTTGTTGGAAGGGTTGGACGGGATTAACAAGATGTCCAAATCCTTGGGCAATTATGTCGGTATCAATGAGGCCCCCAACGAGATTTTCGGNNAACTATCCAGAAATGGCGGCTGGAGGTCGAAGGCGGGCGTAACCCGCGTGACATTAAGGTGGGGTTTGCACAGGAGATCGTTGCGCGCTTCCATGGCAAGCCGGCCGCCGAGGCGGCCCTGGCCGATTTCGAAGCGCGCTTCCGCCAAGGGGCTTTACCTGAGGATATGCCGGAAATAAGCCTTCCGGCACCAACCGGGAGCCTGGCGATTGCCAATGTGATCAAGGAAGCAGGGCTGACCGGCACCACCTCTGAGGCGATGCGTATGATCCAGCAGGGAGGGGTCAAGCTGGACGGCGAAAAAATCAGTGACAAGGCCTTGCAACTGGCTGCTGGGGCCAGCGTTGTGTTGCAAATTGGCAAGCGTAAATTTGCACGCGTCAAAATAATTTAAAAAAACCTGAATGAAGTGTTGACGAAATTCTATGGCTCTGTAGAATGCGCACCTTCTCGAAACGCGTGGTAGGCAAAACGAAGCGCGGATTGAACTGTTCTTTAAAAATTTAACAGCCGATAGGTGTGGGCATCCTGGTTGCCTGTCATGAGTGATTGGACGCGAGTCTGGTTATTTGTGATGGGGGATTAATTGAAGATGCTCACACTTGAAGAAGTAATTGATTAATGTCAATGATTCATTGAGTTGAGCGACTGATTCGAAAGAATCAAACAGGAATTGAACTGAAGAGTTTGATCCTG
>DKAU01000003.1 GCA_002450925.1 Thiobacillus sp. UBA6918
GGCCGACAGCAGTCAAAAAGCGTTTACAGAATCTTCCAGCTCATCGTTTCAGCCGCACGAAGGGGAACGAGCTGCTGGTCACCCATGGCAAGATTTTCTGGCACAGTCCAGTTTTCTTTTGTTAGCGCAATTTTTTCCGTGTTTCGCGCAAGACCGTAGAAATCCGCCCCGAAGAATGAAGCGAATGCTTCGAGTTTGTTCAACGCTCCAGCCTGTTCAAATACTTCAGCGTAAAACTCGATGGCGGCATGCGCGGTGTAGATGCCGGCACAGCCACATGATGTTTCCTTGGTGTTTTTGGCATGCGGCGCAGAGTCGGTGCCAAGAAAAAATTTCGGGTTGCCAGAAATGGCCGCTGCAAGCAACGCTTCGCGATGGGTTTCTCGCTTGAGCACGGGCAGGCAGTAGTAATGCGGGCGGATGCCGCCCTTGAACATGGCGTTGCGGTTGTACAGCAGATGATGCGCTGTAATGGTGGCTCCTACATTGATTGGCGCACTTGCAATGAATTCTGCTGCCTGCCTGGTGGTGATATGTTCCAGCACGATTTTGAGTTTTGGAAAGTCGTGCAACAGCCGCGTGAGATAGCGTTCGATAAACACAGCCTCGCGATCGAACACGTCTACATCCGGATCCGTCACCTCGCCATGCAGCAGCAATGGCAGGCCATGCTCTTCCATGGCGGCGATGGCTGGATAGGCTTTGTGCATGTCAGTAACGCCGGAATCGGAGTTGGTAGTGGCGCCCGCCGGATAGTATTTGACTGCGTGGACAAATCCGCTTTTACGTGCTGCACGAATCTCCTCCGATGTCGTGTTGTCAGTAAGATAAAGCGTCATCAACGGCTCGAAACTCATGCCTGCCGGCAGAGCGGCAATAATGCGGTCTCGATAAGCCGATGCCGCGTCAACCGTGGTAACCGGGGGCTTCAGATTGGGCATTACGATGGCCCGGGCAAAGCGACGCGCAGTATCGGGCAGCACGCTTTTCATCGCGTCGCCATCGCGCAAATGAAGATGCCAGTCGTCGGGCCGGGTGATGGTTAAGGTATCAGTCATGGTCTTGCGTCAGTAAAGCATAGAGTTCGGATTTTTTGCGCCCGGTCAATTTTGCTGCCAGCTTCGCCGCCTGGCTTGCAGGCAGTTCTTCTGCCAGTGTGCGCAGCACGTGTTCGGCATCGGCCATGCCCGTATCGGTATCTGCCGCACCCTCCACCATCAGGACAAATTCGCCCTTCTCGCGGTATGCGTCAGCATCGATCCATCCGACAACTTCAGCAAGCTGCACGCAGGCAACCTCCTCAAACTGCTTGGTGAGTTCACGCGCGACACACACGCGACGGTTTCCAAGCGTTGCAGCCAGGTCAGCAAGCGTTTCACGCACCCGGTGCGGCGCTTCGTAAAACACCAGCACACTGGGCAGGTGCTTCAGTGCAAGTATCGCATCACGACGCGCTTTTTGCTTGGGCGGCAAGAACCCGGCAAAAAGCCAGGGGCCGGGTTTGAAACCAGAAACAGACAAGGCGGCGGTAACTGCACTCGCACCCGGAACAGGGATTACATCCAGACCCGCCTCTCGTACGTCGCGCACCAGCAGTGCGCCAGGGTCTGAGATCGCCGGCGTGCCTGCATCGGTCACATAGGCAATAGCCTTCCCGGCAACAATTTTTTCGATGAGCTTTGCTGCTGCCTGCCGCTCATTGTGCTCACGAACTGACACCAGCGGCTTGCTGATGCCGAGCGCAGACAACAATTGACCCGTCACACGGGTGTCCTCTGCCGCTATGCTGTCCACACGCTTGAGAACATCCAGCGCGCGTAGGGTAATGTCGCCCAGGTTTCCGATGGGCGTCGCAAGCACATACAATCCGGGAGACAGTGAGCCTTCGTTCATTTCATTATTGTCGCAAATGCTGAAGCAACTATTGGGAAAATTCGCCGAAAACCGCGCAGAAAAACTGCTCGTGGCGGCAGGACTGCGCATCCTGGACAGGAATTATCGCTGCCGCCAGGGTGAAATAGACCTGATCGCGCAGGATGGCGACACCCTTGTGTTCGTGGAAGTGCGTAGCCGAAGTCGGCAGGATTACGGTACCGCTGCCGAGAGTATTACCAGTACCAAACAACGCCGGATCATTTCAGCCGCCCGCCAATATCTAGCATCGCTGCCCAACATGCCCGCCTGCCGCTTTGATGTGGTTACCCTGGATCAGGGCAATGAACCCGCGTGGATCAAGTCGGCGTTTGAGGTTGTGGGATAATCGCAAAAGAAAAACAGGTTATCCGAAGTCAACCGACATGATTGAACGCATTATTGGCCACTTCAACGATTCTGCACGCTTCAAGCTTGATGTGGCAGAACTGCTTGCGCCCGTTATTGCCAGCGCAGCTGACCAGATACTTCAGTGCGTGCTGCGTGACGGCAAGATCATGTCGTGCGGAAACGGGGGCTCTGCCGCCAATGCCCAGCACTTTTCCTCAAAGATGGTGCACCGCTTCGAACAGGATCGCCCCGGCCTTGCAGCAATCGCGCTGAGCACGGATTCTTCCATTCTGACGTCGATCGCCAACGTCAACGCTTTTGAAGAAGTTTTTGCGCGGCAGGTTTCTGCCCTTGGCCAGCAGGGTGATATCCTGCTGGCAATTTCCATAAGCGGCAACTCTGCCAATATCCTGGCTGCGGCCGAGGCGGCCAGAGGCCGCGAGATGTCCGTCATTGCACTAACCGGGCAGGACGGCGGAAAACTTGCGGAACAATTAAGCGACAACGATGTTCTTATCTGCGTGCCTGCCGACTCGGCTGCACGAATACAGGAAATACACTTATTGGTCATACACTGTCTGTGCGATGCCGTCGACAGTGCGCTTTTGGGAGTTGAGTCATGAAAAGATTTGTTTGGGTTGCACTACTAACGGCATCTTTGCCGGTTATCCACGGCTGTGCTGCGGCATTGGTCGGCGGCGCTGCAACTGCCGCTGTAGTCGCTACCGACCGCCGCAAACCAGGTGTATTTCTGGAAGACCAGGAAATCGAGCTTCGCGCGCTTGACCGTTTGCGTGGCGCTTTTCCCGGAAAGGCCGTCAGTTTGTCCACTGTCAGCTTTAACCACCATGTACTTCTGGTCGGACAGGTACCCGACGAAGCAGCCCGAAACCAGGCCGCCGAAATTGTCAGGGGCATTCCAAACGTATCCAAGGTTTACAACGAAACCACCGTTTCGGGCGTGACCTCCTATACCTCGGACGCCAACGACGCCACGATTACCTCGAAGGTTAAAGCCCGCCTGCTGGAAAACAAGAATGTTGCGGCAAACCACGTCAAGGTCTACACAGAAGCCGCCGTGGTTTATTTGATGGGTCTTGTCACACGTGAGGAAGGAAACGCCGCAGGCGATGTTGCCGCCACAACCAGCGGTGCGGTCAAGGTCGTGAAGTTGTTCGAGTACATCGACTGACACGGGCTGACGCGGCCGACTAAAAACATCGCCCATGAAATACAAGGACCTGCGCGACTTCATTGCACAACTCGAAGGCATGGGCGAGTTGAAACG
>DKAU01000007.1 GCA_002450925.1 Thiobacillus sp. UBA6918
GATAGCGGCTGTGGGCACCTGCCCGGAAATAATCACCACAGGAATGGAGTCCATGTAGGCCGTGGCAATGCCTGTCACCGCATTGGTCGCCCCGGGGCCGGAGGTCACCAAGGCGACGCCGACCTTGCCTGATGCGCGTGAATAGGCATCCGCCGCGTGGACGGCAGCCTGCTCATGCCTCACCAGCACGTGCTTGAACTTGTTCTGCTTGAAGATTTCGTCGTAGATGTTGAGCACCGCGCCGCCGGGGTAGCCGAATACAAATTCGACCCCTTCTTCGGCAAGGCAGCGAGTGACAATCTCGGCGCCGGTCAATTCCATAAAAAAACGCCTAAAAACAATGTTTTCCGTAAACCGCCAAGGTTAAACGTTTTGGCCCTATACGGTCAAGGAAAGATAGGATTTAGGGGTTTTGACCGTTTTGATCCGGCATATTCAACGACAACAGTTACTTGACAGTGAAATTTACGGCAGAACTCGTCGTACCGTGATTGAAGTCACCCAACAGGATATTTTCATTCGCGTCACGGGCGTTGACTTTCCAGCCATACCATCCCCCAGATTTCAAAACCTCGGGGGGCAGCTTGAAGGAGGTTTCCGTAATCACGGGGGAAGAATAGATCATCTTCTCTTCCCAGTTGTCATAAACAAATATCTGGTAGTGCGTTGCGCCAGGCGTTTTATCCCAATGCAATTCCAACGGCAACACCACATCCTTGGTATCCATGGCCGGTTGCATGCCAGAAGGGAAAGGCATCAGGGTATGAATTACGTAGTCTCTCGCCTCAAGACTACGGCCATCTTTCATTATCACAACCGCCTTGTACCAACCATCCGTTGTTTTTTCGGGTATGGGGAATTGCGATATGTATGCACGCTTGGGCTTGCCTTCCTTGTTCTTGAAAGCGCGAAACTTCTTCAGATCAAGATCGCCAAGAAAATCTCCCGTGGAAGTGTAGACGGAGACTTTCTCAACATCGTCGAAATACAGAGTCGAAAAAAGCGCCATCACAAATGGCGGTCTGTCAGGCCAGTTGCAAATGTGGACATCAAAAAAACCGGCTTCGTTGTAGTGGGGATCCTTGGCAAGTTCAGTCGGACGTGCATTCACGATCTGTGGCAAGCCAAAACATATAAGCAAGGCAGCAATCCAGAACCTAACCACTTCCCCTAATCCCCCTATTGGAGCGAATGCCCCATTTTGATTATTCGTGCGCAATCTCCTGCAGCGCATTCATGATGTCCTGCAGGGAACCCTGGCCATTCTGCACCATGCACACGAGATTGGCCACAGAACACACAGATATTTGAGAGCCATGCACGATCCAGCCCTGTGCCGGGGTCCATCCGCGCATTTGTGAAAACAGCGAGAGCAGATCCGTATTGCCCGAAACCATCCTGCGGTACCACTGGGCAAACTTGGCCATTCGCTCCATCATGTCTGCCGGAAGTACACCTGCGGCATCCATGATATTGCCGTCATCCTGAAACCGGCAAACGGCCATCACGCCATCCAGAACGAGTAGTTTCTTGAGTGACATTCAGGCTCCTGCTCAGGCTGCTTCACATGCCTGAATGGCATTGAAGGCGGCTTCGTAATTGACGTCACGGTTCTTCATGACAACGCCGCACTTCCCATTCACGACGGCAGACCACTCCAGCCCGACAATGGAAAACCCCTGCAGGGGTTCAAAACCCTTTTGACCGGTCAGCGACTCCCATCCTCTGGCCTCAAGCGTGGCAACAGCCATGTTGGCCACACAGGAGTGCGCAAGCAAATCGAGTACCTGCGCCGTAATTTCACTACCCTCACGCACACGATGGTCCTTGAGGTCGCCTTTGTCGGTATAGGAAAAAGCCGCCAGCGCGCCCGGCAAATCCATCAATTGGTCCAGATTCATGTCGTCCTCGATTTTTCTGTTAATACAAAGCTTCTTTCACATCCCCGCCAATCCTGGCGTAAAGGCTGACCAAAAGATCATCGCCGATGTCTCCAACCTTGGCGCGCATGATGGTCATCACGTCATTCAGCAACTCAGGACGATTCTCGATGAAAGCAAAATAATTGCCTATGTTACAAACCGTGGCCTGGCCCCCTCGCACTATCCACCCTTGAACAGGACGGCATCCGCAATTCTCCGCAAAAGAGTCAAAAATCTCGGATTGCATGTTGACACTCATGGTATTGGAACGGCAAAGAATCGACGCCATACGCGCAAATTCGGCTGTCAGCGCACCCTCGTACGAGAAACGGTCACCCCGATAGGCAAACTCGCCAGCTGCGATTACGCCCGGTATTGCCATAAGTTGCTTTACGATATGCACCGTTTGTCTCCTGCTAATTATTATTAGTCGTTGCGGCAAGTTGCCGCACCCGNNGCAAGTCTCAAACGACGGCTTGCATCCATGTTTTACGAGGCCATTCTGGTGTTCGCCCTGCTGCTATTGGCCGGATTTCTCTACATCCCCATTTTTGGCAGCATTCACGGCCCTTTCCAGAAAGCCATATTTCAGTTCTATCTGCTTGCCGTCATGATGATTTATTTCGTTACATTCTGGAGACAAGGGGGGCAAACATTGCCCATGAAAACCTGGCATATCCGTCTTGCCAGAATTGACGGCAGTTCGCTTTCGGCTGGACAAGGCATCATTCGTTTTACCCTTGCCGCCATGGGTACTTTATGCATGGGGGCAGGATATTTGTGGGCACTCGTGGATCCTGAAGGGCAATTCCTACACGACCGCATCTGCAACACCCGAATAACCGAAACACTCTCGGCAACAAAAACTAACGTGCCTCCAGGCGCTTGAGCGCGAAAAGCGCAATGGCCAGAAAAACAAGGGAGGGTGCAGCTGCAGTGATAAACGGCGGCCAATCATTTAACAGCCCCACGTAAGCAAAAAGGCGATTGCTCAAATGGAATGCAAGGCCCGCAAGAATACCGAGAAACACTTTCACGCTTATGCTGCCTGAACGTGGCGAGTTGAAAGCAAACGGTAAAGCCAGCAACATGATCACCGGTATGGCCAATGGATAAAACAGCTTGGACCAGAGCGCGGCCTCATAGCGCGTTGTCTTTTGTTTATTTTCTCTTAGGTGCTGAATGTAGTTAACCAGAGCCGGCATGGCCATTTTTTCTGGGGCGATCAGAAGCACGCTAAGAATGTCGGGGTTCAACACGGATTTCCAGTTCCTGCTGTTTTGGCGTGTCAAACTTATGCCCTCACTAGTGAGCTTGGTATCCGAAACACCTGTAATCTCCCATTGCTGTTTGCTTAACCAGACCCCTTTATCAGCTGCGACAATACTGGACAACTCCCAGTCATCATTGAACTCGTATACCCTGAGGCCACGAAGGCCGGCATCAGGAAGCACTTCCCGAGCATTTATAAATGTATTTCCATCCTTGACCCAAAGACCGGAGCGAAAGGATTGCGCCACCACCGACTCGGTCGCGCGCAGTTTCACGTTTTGCGCAGCCTGCTCAGACCAGGGTGACACCAGTTCGCCAATTGCAAAAGCGAACAAGGCAAAGATCAGCCCACCCAAAACAAGAATTTGTGCAATACGCCAGTTGGACACACCGGATGCCAGCATGACGGAAAGTTCAGAATTCATCACCAGTCGCGACAAGGCGAAAAGGCTACCGATCAGCGCTGCAATAGGCACGATTTCATATATGTGCCCCGGAACACTCAGCAACACAAAAAGGGTTACATGACCAAACCCATATCCACCTCGCCCCATGCGGCTGAGTTCGCTGGCAAGGTCGAAGAAGAAAAACAGCAGAACCAGTCCCAAAAAGACAAAGGAACACGCCGCCAGGATTTCCTTTAATAAATATCGGGCCAGAAGATTCATTTTCTGGCCGCCCTGAAGCTGAACGGCTTCATGCGCATGCGATATGCATAAAAGGCCAAAAGAGCCACGATGGCTGGAAGATGGGCCAGCATCAGCCCTGTCACCAAACCAAGCTTGCCTTGAGCAACCCAGGCTTGAGAAACCGACATCAAGTTGTGGTAAATGAAATAAAGCAATAACGCCAAGGAAAGGCCATAAGACCTTTTTGCCCGCGTGTTGACATAACTCAGCGGGATCGCAAATATCACCATAACAAGAACGCCAAATGGGGCATTGATCCGACCAGCCAACTCGCCCAAGGCATCACCTCTCCCACTCATCCACAGGTCAGCAGTGCTTTGCTGGCGGATGCTTTTCGCTCTCTCTGTTGCCTTGCTCTCGACNNTTCTGAGCACCCTCTTGAGCCACAACCACGCCAAGCTTGCCGCTATCCTTCGATTGCATGAAAACGTTTTTCACTGTGCCCGTAAGGGGATTCAGGCTCTCGACGAAATAGACCCGATCTCCACCATGCGATTCTGCAAAAATCCCCGGTACTACAGCCGAGGTATCGTCACGGCTGAGCAACTCCGCCTTGTATACATCTTTCTTGGCGAGCGCCCAGGGAATGATCCCGTTGGTGAGCAACGCAAGAATCAGCGCCATGGGTATCGCAAAAAAAAGCATTGGTCTGATCCAGTCATGCAGCGACAGTCCGGAACTAAACCAGATAGTCATCTCGCTATCGCGCCAATAACGCATGAGCGTTAAGAGCGCACCGGTAAAAATTGCCACCGACAACAGAACCGGCAGGAAATACAGCAGGCTAAAACCCAAAAAGGTAAACACAGCCTCATTGGCGAGTTCGCCCCTTGCCGCATCACCCAAAAGGCGGATGAAAAGCGTAACCAGGGCAATGGCGATCAGAATGATCAATGACGCGCCGCTGGAAAGGCTCAATTCTTGCAAAAGCGCACGTCGGTAGAGCATGGGGGTTTTGACTATATGGTCAGGGTTTGCCAAGATGAGCGCATTCTAATCTCGGAAAAATGCCTCATGTCTGCGAAAGATAACGCTCTGCAATTTAGCATAAAAACGGGATCGCCTGAGAGTCTGCGCTGCGACTGCATCGTTGCGGGCGTGTTCGATCACCGCAAACTTTCAGCTAGCGCCCGCATCCTGGACAAGGCCTCCGGTGGGTTGATTTCCAATGCGCTGAAAAGCGGCGACATGGATGGCCGATCAGGAAGCACCTTGTTATTGCGCGACCTTCCGGATATTGCCGCCTCCCGAGTATTGCTGGTTGGCATGGGAAAACAGGAAGATCTATCCGAAAAGTCCTACCGTGATGCGATCGCTGCGGCCGTAAAAGCCGTCAGCAACACCGCCTCAACCAATGCAGTCATCACGCTGAATGAACTCAAGGTCGGCAAACGCCATTCGGGCTGGACTACAGCCCAGGCTGCCATCGTAACGGGCGAAGCTCTGTACCGCTTTGACCGCATGAAAAGCAAGCAAGAAGGACAAATCGGCAAGCTCAATCGAATCAATTTCATTGCAACAGACGCTGCCGCCAAGGGTCTTAAGCAGGGTCTTGCCATAGCCCACGGCATGACGCTCGCCCGCGATCTGGGCAACACGCCATCCAATGTTTGCACCCCGACCTATCTAGGCAAAAAGGCAAAAGAACTGGCCAAGACCTATGGCTTCAAGTGCAAGGTCATGGACAAGGCGGCCTGCGAAAAACTTGGCATGGGTTCCTTCCTGTCAGTTGCTAAAGGAAGCGACAAACCCCCCATGTTCATCGAGCTTCACCACAATGGCGGCAAAAAGGGTGACAAGCCCGTCGTGCTCGTAGGCAAGGCCATTACCTTCGATGCCGGCGGTATTTCACTTAAGCCCCCGGGTGACATGGATGAGATGAATTACGACATGAGCGGTGGTGGCGCAGTGCTGGGTGCCTTCCGCGCCATTGGAGAATTGGGCCTAAAACTCAACGTTGTCGGACTGGTTCCCTCGTGCGAAAACCTGCCGGATGCTCACGCTAACAAACCCGGTGACATCGTCACCTCCATGTCCGGGCAGACTATTGAGATCCTGAATACTGATGCCGAGGGCAGGCTCATTTTGTGCGACGCTCTGACTTACGCAGAAAGGTTCAAGCCCGCCGCTGTCGTAGACCTCGCCACACTGACCGGAGCCTGCGTCATTGCGCTTGGCTCACACCCCAGCGCACTGTATGCCAACGACGAGAAGCTTGCCCAGTCACTGGAAAAGGCTGCCGATAACGCCTGGGATCGCGTCTGGAGAATGCCGCTCTGGGACGAGTATCAGGAACAACTGAAGAGCAACCTTGCCGACATGGCCAACATCGGCGGTCGCGCGGGCGGCTCCATTACCGCAGCCTGCTTCCTGTCACGTTTCGCCAAAAATTATTCCTGGGCTCATCTGGATATCGCCGGCACCGCCTATCGCAGCGGTCGCGACAAGAAAGGCTCCACCGGCAGGCCCGTGCCCCTGCTGGTCCAGTTCCTGATCGAGTGGGAAGGCAAATCCTGATGACTTCAATCAGTTTCTACAGCCACGCTCCCGACAAGCTCGCTATAGCTCGCCAGCTTGCTGTCAAGGCCTGGGGGCAGAAACTGAACGTTCTGATTTACACCTCCGAACCTGAAATAGCGGCAAGCATAAATCGCCAATTGTGGACCCAGCCAGCATTGTCATTCGTTCCACACTGTCACGACAACGAACCACTTGCTGCTGTTACCCCTGTTCTTATCGGAAAAAATGCCGATATCATGATGAGCGCGGATGTGCTGATCAACCTGGACAACGAACCGCCGCCCGTTTTCAGCCGATTCGAACGTCTGGTTGAAATTGTTACGGACGAAGAAGAAGATCTGTTGTCGGGCCGCAAACGTTTTCGTTATTACAAGGATCGTGGATATGAACTGGTCAACTACGATTTACGAGACAGGGGGCAATAAATGAGCTCCGATCCATTGCTGAACAAAATGGATGCCTTGTTGAAGAAGCATCGAGGCGACAACGAGGCTGCATCAGAACCTCCAGCACACCCATCCGGAGAAGACTTGCCTCCATTGCCGGACAATGCGTGGCTACCTGTTCTGACCGATGTTGTTGCCGTGGAGAAGTCGGTTGAAGAAACCGTACCAACAGAAGTTGTTCCTGTTCAAGAACCTCCACCTCAGCCAGAAGCCGTTGTCATAGACCCCGAGGCCCTGACCGGCCAGATCATGCGTGAACTGGAACCCAAGCTGACGGCCATGCTGCACGAGCGATTGGCCAACGAAATCCGCATCAGCCTCGACGACACGCTTTCCACCCTGCTCGCCCAAATGGACATGCATATCCACGAGATCGTGCGGGCGGCAATCAACGAAGAACTCAGCAAGTCCTGAACACGCCCCTCCAGCCGGTATAATGGCGAGTTTCTGAATTCGCCGTTATTCCGCATGGAACTCGCCAAAGCCTTCGA
>DKAU01000068.1 GCA_002450925.1 Thiobacillus sp. UBA6918
AGAAAAACTGTCCGCAGTAAAGTTACTGACATCGGCATATAGATAAAAAGCGCCCGCAGGTAATCCAGACAATCCAAAGCCCATCTCGCTCAAGGCTGGCGCCAGAAAATTACGTCTGGCTTTCAGTTCCATACGCCGCTCTTCAAGTATCCCCCGAGTCTCAGTTGTAAAGGCAGCCAGTGCAGCATGTTGTGCTGGCGTTGGCGGCGCGAGAAAAAGATTCTGTGCCATGCGCTCGATGCCATTCATCAGCGATTCCGGTGCCACCAGCCATCCCAGGCGCCACCCAGTCATGTGGAAGTATTTTGAGAAACTGTTGATGACAACAACCTGACCTGAATGTGCTAACGCGGTTTGAGGCGAGCCTTCATAAACCAGTCCGTGATATATCTCATCAACAATCAATACTGCGCTACGTGCAGTGCAAAGTGAGGCAATGTCACGGATGTCCTCATCTCGTGCCAGCGTTCCGGTGGGATTGGAAGGCGAAGCCAGCAGCACGGCTTTGGTGTTTTCAGTCCAGTGGCTTTCAACCAGTTCCGGCGTAAGCTGAAAAGCCGTTTCAGGTCCAACCGGAATGCGTACCGGCAGCGCATCGATGAACTGTGCAAAATGCCGGTTGCAGGGATAGCCCGGGTCAGCCATCAGGATGCTGTCGCCCGCATCGAGCACTGCGCCTAGCGCCAGCATGAGCGCACCGGAGGCACCCGTTGTCACTGCCACGCGCGTTGCAGGCACATCGATTCCGTATCGGTCCCGATAGAAACCGGCGATGGCATGACGCAATTCAGGCATGCCAAGTGCAGGGGTGTAATGTAAATCGCCATTTTCGATCGCCCGTATTGCGGCTCTTAGAATGGGCTCGGGCGTTGGAAAATCGGGCTCACCGACTTCCAGATGAATAATGTCGCGTCCCTGCACTTCCAGGGCCTTGGCCCGTGCCAGGATATCCATGACGTGGAAGGGCTCAATGCCTTCCATCCGGCGAGAACTAGCCATCGATACCGTGTTGATGCAGAAAGTCTCTCACCCAGTGCTCGGGCTTGGCGCTGTGCCAACGGTCTTTCATTTCACCATCGATAAAAAGTAGTACCGTGGGAAAACCTCGCATACCGTACTTCCCCGCGAGCTTCATGTTGTGGCCGTCGTCCACTTCCACTTTGGCAAGCCGGAACTTGCCGCTGTAGGCATGCACCACACGTTCCAGGATAGGCGTCAGCATGATGCAGGGCGGGCACCAGTCTGCCCAGAAATCGACAAGGATCGGGACATTCTTGGATGCTTCGATTACTTCCCTGTCGAATTGCTCGTAGCTGCTATTGAAAATTAACTCGTCTTTTATGATTGCTGTCATGTTGTTGCGTCTTGCGAAAATTAGTCCTTGTCAGGCAGCACGGGCTGTCCGCTCTGCAAATGCTCCAGGTCCACCGCCTCGATCTGGCGGAAGCGCTTGCTGATCTTGTCCGAACTGATGCTGACTTCCCGCACATCCTCGTTCGCCTGGTTGATGTGTGCGGCAAGTTTCTTCATGCGCTCCTCGAAGCGGCCGAAATCCTTGCCAAGGCGAGACAACTCTTCCTTGATGATGTGCACCTGTCGCCGGGTTTCCACATCTTTGATGACCGCGCGCGCAGTGTTCAGCACTGCCATCAGCGTGGTAGGTGAAACGATCCAAACCCGTTTCTGCATGGCGTAATCCACCAGGTCACCATGATAGGCGTGAATCTCGGCGAACACCGCTTCGGCTGGCAGAAACATCACCGCACCGTCGCTGGTTTCATGTTCGATGATGTATTTGGACGCAATGTCCTCGATATGTTTTTTGACATCGGCCTTGAACGCGCGCGTTGCCATGGTGCGCTCGGACTCGGCAAGCGCGGAATCAAACATGCGATTGTAGTTTTCCAGCGGAAACTTGGAATCCACCGCCACCTTGCCGGTTGGCTCTGGCAGAGTCAGCAGGCAGTCGGCTCGGCTTTTATTGGACAACGTCGCCTGGAATTCATATGCGCCCGGCGGCAGGATATTGCGCACCAGTGCTTCAAGTTGCACCTCTCCAAAGGCGCCGCGCGAGCGCTTGTCACCCAGCAGCTCCTGCAGCGTCACCACATTGGTGGTGAGGCCGTCGATTTTCTTCTGCGCTTCATCAATAGTGGCCAATCGAGCCATCACATTGGCAAAGGTCTCGTTGGTTTTCTTGAAGCCCTCATCCAGGCGCTCGCTCACCTTGCCGGAAATTTCGCCCAGGCGCCCGTCCACCACGCCGCTTAAACGGCCAATGGTTTCCTGGATGAGTTTCTGCTGCTCGCGGCCCTGATCGGCAAAGGTCGTCAGGGTCTGGTTGAGAAATTCCTGTTGTCCGGTTTTCAGTGCATCGCTTGCCTTCGACAGCGATTGGGTCTGCTCCACACGCAGTGCTTCCAACACCTGGCGCAGGCGCTCCGCCGTGTCATTAAGCGCAGACTGGGTGCGATCGGTCTGCTGCGCAAGGCCCTGATGCAAATCCCTGAGCATGGCCTGATGCTGGCCGCCCAGTTCCCTTTCCTGTGCATCGGTCAGTTTCCGCTGGTTCCGCAGCACGATTGCAAGCATCACAAGCACCGCCAACATTGCGGCAAGAACCAGTATATTTATGGTCATTGTCATGTGCTGATTATACTTCCGCACCATGCGCCATTTCCTGTTGATAGCAATCTGCCTTTTCCTGCCGCCCGCTGTCAGCGCGGACGTTCAGGTTCTGGAAGGCTGGGTGACCGGCATTGCCGACGGCGATACCTTGTACGTTCTGGATACCGGCCGCAACAGCCACAAGATCCGCCTGCTGGGAATCGATGCGCCGGAGCATCAGCAGGCCTTTGGCGAGCGTTCGAAGCAGTCCCTGTCGCAAATGACCTACCACCAGACAGTCAGCGTGGACTGGGAGTCGCGCGATATCTATGGCCGCATTCTTGGCAGAGTACGCATCGTCTCTGCCCTTTGCCGACAACATGACTGCCCCAGAAATTTTGACGTCAACCTCGAGCAAGTGCGGCTGGGTCTGGCCTGGTGGAACAAGAAATACGCCGATTCTCAGTTTCCCGGTGACGCAGGCACCTACGAAAATGCCGAGCGCCAGGCCCGTGAAAATCGAGCTGGTTTGTGGGCTGAAGCCCACCCCCTGCCGCCCTGGCGGTGGCGCTATGCAAACCGTCTTGAACACGATACAGTTAAGCCATGAAAACAGCCGTCATTATTCTTGCCGTCCTGCGCCGCCCGATGTGGCGCGTAATGCATGGGCCCGGCATGAATTAGCGGCGATTGTTTTCAGCAACCGGGCCACGCCGCCACAAGCGCCGTGGCCTTTGTTTTTTCCCCAAAAAGGAATACACAAATGAGTCAACACCAAAAACAGCTTTCCAGCGCCTATCTCGGCGTGATCCTCATCTGGTCAACCACACCCCTGGGCATCGTTTGGAGCAGCCAGGGCGTGCATTACACATTCCCGCTGTTTGCCCGCATGGCCATCGGCCTCGTGATCAGCCTGCTGTGGCTGGCGGTCACGCGCACGCGGTTTCCAACCGACGCACAGGCACGCCAGTCCTATGCCATTGCCGGCTTCAGTATCTGGGCGGCCATGCTGTGCACCTACTGGGGCGCACGATTCATCCCGTCAGGAATGATTTCGGTGATATTCGGATTGAGTCCGATCATGACCGGCCTGTTCGCCTGGCTTTGGCTGCGCGAGGACGCCTTCAGTCCGCTGAAAGTTATCGGCATGCTGCTGGGATTGTCCGGGCTGTTCCTGGTGTTCGGCGGCAGCGTACAGCTCGGTAGTACTGCTCACTGGGGTATTGCTGCAGTGCTGGCCGCTGTCATGTTGCAAGCCTGGGGGCTGGTGGCCATCAAGCGCATCCGGGCTGATGTCCCTGCGGTGGCGCAAACGGCCGGCGCACTTGCCTTCACGGTGCCGCTTTCTGGACTGAGCCTGATGATGCTGGGTGAATGGCCTGCGCACGTGCCGCTCAATGCGGCCGCGGCAACGCTTTACCTGGGCGTGTTCGGCTCGGTGGCGGGTTTCTCGATGTATTACTTTTTGATAAAGCACATCAGTGCCGGACGCGTGGCGCTGATCACCCTGATCACACCGGTGACGGCCTTGCTGCTGGGCATGGGACTGAACGGGGAGCGCCTGACTCTGAACATTGCCGAAGGCACGGCATTGATCCTGTTCGGTCTGGCCTTGTACGAGTGGGGGCTGATCAGTAAAAACGGGCAGCGTTTGCGCACTGCCCGTTTGCCGGATTAATTCGGGCTCATGCGCTTTCGCGCATTGCCTTCCGGCGATCGTGCTCTTGCAGGTGGCGCTTGCGGATACGGATGGACTTGGGCGTGATTTCCACCAGTTCATCGTCATCGATGAATTCGACGGCCGACTCCAGCGTGAGCTTGATCGGCGGCGTAAGGCGCACTGCTTCGTCGGTGCCGGAGGCGCGCACGTTGGTGAGCTTCTTGCCCTTGATGGGGTTGACCACCAGATCGTTGTCACGGCTGTGGATGCCGATGATCATGCCTTCATACAGCTTGTCGCCGGGGGAAACAAACATGCGGCCGCGGTCTTCCAGNNGCCACGGCTTCGCCGTTTTCCTGCGAGATCAGCACGCCGTTGTGGCGGCCGGGCAGGTCGGCTTTCACGGGGCCGTATTCGTCAAACACGTGGCTCATGAGGCCGGTACCGCGCGTCATGGTCATGAAATCGCCCTGAAAGCCGATCAGCCCACGCGCGGGAATATGGTATTCCAGACGCACACGGCCATTGCCGTCCGGCTGCATGTCCTGCAAGTCGCCACGGCGGCGGCCGAGTTCTTCCATCACCGCGCCCTGGTTGGCTTCTTCGAGGTCGATGGTCAGCAACTCGTACGGCTCCATTTTCTCGCCGTCGATTTCCTTGAATACTACGCGCGGCTTCGCCACCGCCAGTTCGAAACCTTCGCGGCGCATGTTTTCCAGCAGGATGGTGAGGTGCAGTTCACCGCGCCCGGAAACCAGAAAGATGTCCGCATCGCCGGTGTCTTCCACTTTCAGTGCCACGTTGGTGAGCAGTTCCTTGTTGAGGCGATCGCGGATCTGGCGGCTGGTGACGAACTTGCCTTCAGTGCCGGCCAGAGGCGAGGTGTTGACCTGGAAGTTCATGGTCAGCGTGGGTTCGTCCACCTTCAGCATGGGCAGCGGCTGGGGGTTATCACGGTCGGTGATGGTGACGCCAATGCCGATGTCCTCGATGCCGTTGATCAGCACGATGTCCCCGGCTTCTGCCTGGTCTACGAGGATGCGATCCAGTCCCTGGAAACCCAGCACCTGATTGATGCGCCCGGTCTTTACCTCGCCCTCAGGACCGGCTGCTACCGCGACGGTCTGGCCCGGCTTGATACGGCCGTTGCGGATGCGCCCCACGCCGATGCGGCCGACGTAGGAGGAATAATCCAGCGCGGCGATCTGCAACTGCAACGGCGCATCGGGATCACCCACAGGCTCATGCACGTGCTTGAGAACAGTCTCGAACAGCGGAACCATGTCCGCGGCATTGCCGCCGGAAGAAGGCGCATCCTTGATGTCCATGCAGGCCCAGCCATTCAGGCCTGAGGCGTACACGATGGGGAAGTCGAGCTGTTCGTCGGTTGCACCGAGCTTGTCGAACAGATCGAAAGTTGAGTTGATGGCGTAGTCGGGACGCGCACCGGGACGATCGACTTTGTTCACCACCACGATGGGCTTGAGACCAAGCGCCAGTGCCTTCTTGGTCACGAAGCGTGTCTGCGGCATGGGGCCTTCCACCGCATCCACCAGCAGCAGCACGCCATC
>DKAU01000027.1 GCA_002450925.1 Thiobacillus sp. UBA6918
TGGGGGTAGACCGTGATTCGGCTTTGGTGGCAGGCAGTTTTGACGAGCGCAATCCCGCAGTGAAGAAACTCCTGAGCGAAGTCATTGCCATCTGCAAACGCCGTGGCAAGTACATTGGCATTTGCGGCCAGGGGCCATCAGACCATCCGGATTTTGCAGAGTGGCTGCTGGAGCAGGGGATAGAAACCTTGTCGCTCAACCCGGACACGGTGGTGGCGACTTGGAGAAAATTGACAGGGGTTTGAGTCAAGTGTGGCTGGATTGGGGTGGACTGCCAGTCATCAACTTTGATGCTGCCTGATACGCTGGATGTCTTTTATGCGTATCAAACGGCCTTCCATCTCAATCAGGCCGGTTTCAGAAAGGTGGTGCAGCACGCGCGACAGTGTCTCCGGCGCAAGATTGAGCCGTGACGCGAGTACCTGTTTGCTGCTATCAAGCTTGAACTCAATCGGTGATGTTTTTGCGTTCGATATTTGTTGCGACAGGTAACACATTACTTTTTGAATGCTGCTGGTCTGCATGCAGCTTTCTATTTCCAGCATCATGTCGTGCATACGTAGGGCCATGTTGCTGATAACCCTGCGTGCGAACAGGGGATTGCGGTCAAGCTCTTCCAGAAGAACCTTCTTGTTGATGATTAGTATTGTGCTTTCCTTGGTGGTCTGAGCCGACACTGGGCAGGGCATTTCATTGAATACGGAAGCCTCTCCGAACGAGTTGCCTTCATGTATCATTCCAACGATTTTGTCCGTGCCTTTTGTAGTAGGCAGAAACAGCTTTACCTCGCCTGTTTTCAATACATAGATGCCATGAAGATGCTCGCCACTCTGGAAAAGCATTTCATTCGGTTCGGCTTTAAATTCGCGTATTCCCGGGAGCAATACATCCAGATCGCTGTCGTCCAGCCCGCTGAGCAGCGAAAGCTGCAGGATGGTGTTGCGAGGCATGTCCAGCTTGGTTGGTGTCATGGAGTTTCCTGGGTGATGCGCCAAAATGGATTGTTCGTTTCCTGACAGGGGGTCTATCCGGAAGTCTTTGGACAGTAATCATCATTGCACGACAATCATAAACATAAAGCAGAAAGTGCAAAGTCGTGGGCGGCTATCCGGAACGAAGTCACGCCAACTACAGTTGTTTATTTTCAACAAGTTCCCATCCGCTTACAAAATTTTGGATTTCTTGACGGCAATCAAGAAATCTTTGGCTTCCCGTCCCTAGTATTGGTTGAAACAAAAGGCCCTGGTTTTAATCCCCGGGCCACTGCCAATCATGAAGGAATGAGGGAGCCATGAATTCTCAAGACACATTGAGCAGTTTTTCTTTGCTTGTGGGAGGCCTGGTTTTTACCATAGGCCTAGGTTTTGCTCCCTTCGCCACCGCTGATCAGGGGGCAGTCAACAACGCCACCAAGCTTGGGTCCGGCGACACGGTTCTGCGAGGCGACGCCAAGTGTACGGCCTGCCACGACGGCGAAGACAAGTTCGGCCCCAAAATCCTGAAAATCGGTCTGACCAAGCACGGTGTCGCGGCCGATGGACGCACCCCAACCTGCACCAGCTGCCATGGCGAAAGCGAGGCACACCTCAAGGGGGGCAACAAGCCTGGTAAGCCCAAGCCCGATCGCGTGTTCGGAAAGAATTCCCCAACGCCGGCCAATGAACAGGCCCAAGCCTGTTTGGCATGCCACAAGGGTGGCAACAGGACGCATTGGGAAGGCGACCAACACGCCAGCAACGATCTTGCCTGCAGTTCCTGTCACGAGATTCATACCGATCACGACAGGGTGCGCGACAAGAAGACGCAACCGGAAGTCTGCTTTACCTGCCACAAGGAGCAGCGCATGGACAGTCGAAAGATATCGCATCACGCCATCGGTGAGGGCAAGGTGGTCTGTTCCGACTGTCACAATCCCCACGGCTCGGCCGGCCCCAAGCTTCTTAAGAAGAACACGGTGACTGAAACCTGCTTCACCTGCCATGCCGAAAAGCGCGGACCCTTCCTGTGGGAGCACCAGCCTGTGACCGAAGATTGCACCAACTGCCATACCCCGCATGGCTCCAATATCACCCCTTTGCTCAAGTCACGTGCACCATTCCTGTGTCAGGAGTGCCATGACGGCCCCCATGCCAGCCAGACACCTATTGGCAGGAATGCAGCGGGCATCCAAGGCGGGCTGACGCCAACTTTGCCGAGTGAGACCTATGTAGGTCGAGCTTGCCAGAACTGTCACTCCATGGTTCATGGCTCGAACCATCCGGCGGGCGCCCTCTTGCAGCGCTAACTAGAACACAGGGAGATGGTCATGAAAGCTCATAACAGAAAGCCCCAGGTTGGCGTGCTGGCTCTTGCCGTGGAAGCTGCGCTTGTTGCAATGAGCGCAATGCCGGCCTGCGCCGCAGAGGATGAATCGACAGGCCTGAAGATGCCAACCAATTACGTGGAAGTTGGCGCTTGGTATACCTCCGACAGTTCTGCCAAGTTCGGCGAGTACACGGGCCTGGACGACTCCGGTCTCGATCTGATTGGAAACTTCAGCCTTAGCGGCGGAGACGCCTACGGAGACGGCAGTGGCGCCACCCGCTGGACAGTCAAGGGAACCGATCTTGGGCTGACCTCGCGAAACCTCGGGGCGACGATAAGCAATCAGGGTCAATGGAGCCTGGGCGTCGGTTATGACGAACTGCGCCACAACATCTCCGATACCTACCAGACCCCACAGCAGGGAAAGATGGGGGGGAACAATTTCACTTTCCCTTCGGATTTTGGCACGATCAATGCGCAATCAAGCCCCAGCGCACGAGTCCTTGATGCTACCTACCAAGTGCCGGCTTTCCATACAAGAGATGTCCACACCGACCGCAAGAACACCTCTTTCAATGCCGGATACAACCTCACCCCGCAATTAAGCCTGCAGTTTGATTACAACCATCTCGACCAGGATGGCGCCAAGCTATTGGGGACCGGTGCACTGGGCGGGATTTCGGCTTATGGAACTACTTGGAGGGCTGAGGGCAACAACGTCATCATGAATCCGACCAATTACAAGACGGATACCTTCAGCCTGGCCTTGAACTGGATCGGGGACAAAGGGTACATGACGGGCAGCTACTATGGCTCGATCTTCCGTGATGGCTATGACAGCCTGTCCTTGCAGAATGCTTTTCTCAGCAACGGCGGCACGCCGTGTGCGGCCGGCGGATCTTGTACCTATCAGACTATCGTAATGAGTACCGCCCCGGACAACAGCTTTCACCAACTCAACCTGACTGGTGGCTATGCCTTCTCGTCCGCCACGAAACTGAGCGGTGGCCTGTCGTACGGCCGCAACACACAGGACAATAGTTTTCTGACCGGGCAGCCTGAAATCGCTCTTTCCCCGCGTGCATCGCTGGATGGAAAAGTGATCACCACGCATGCGGATTTGAAGCTGACGCACCAGGCGAACAAGGACCTGGCGCTGAGTGCCGTATTCAAATACAACGAGCGCGAAAACCAGTCGCCATCCAACATATATCAGTACTATGCAATTAATAACGTTTCTGGCGTTGACTACGCGGCGAATGCGCCCTACAGCAACAGAAAAACGCAGTTCGAAATGGCCGGTGATTACCGGGTGAGCAAAGGACAGAATGTACGTCTGTCCTACGAGCACGAAAGCATCAAGCGCTGGTGCGAGCATTATGCAATCGACGACGCCAACTGCCTGGTCAATCCGGGCAACGATGAAGACAAGCTGAGTGTCAATTACCGGCTGAAAGTGCGTGAAGATCTCAGCTTCAAGGCCGGCTACACGTATGGCAAACGGAGCGCGGATTTCGAGGGCAACGCCATCACGCCGCTCGCCGGTCTGGATACTGCCACTCCGGACGATGTCAACGCCCAGAACTTTCCGGGATTTATCGCCTTTCCCTATGCCAAGCGCAATCAGCATCTGTTTAAAGCCGGTGTCAATTGGCAGGTCTCGGACCGAGTGGATTTGGGCCTGAACGGACGCTATTCGCAGGACGATTATGATGCGACACTGGGTGTGCAGAACGGCCATACTGCAGGCATCAATCTGGATGCCACCTACGCCTACTCTGAAAAGGGCAGCATTTCAGCGTATGCGAGCTGGATGAATCGCGAAAGAAAGCTTAAATCCGGATGTTCCAGCACCAGTGCCACCAATCCCTGCCGTGACACGACGCCTGCTGATAACACGGCCTCCAGTTATGATCTGCTGATTGCGCCAGACAACATATGGACCAACCTGCTTAAAGATGACAGCAATGCCATCGGACTGAACGTCAAGCATGGTGGGTTGATGGGCGGCAAACTGGAAATCGTTGGAGATCTGTCGTACTCGCTGGACAAGTCGCAGTACTCGACCCAGGTGCCATTTGATCAGAGGGCGGCACCGATCGACTGTAATGATCCATCGTCACTCATATGCGGGGCTTTGCCGGATATCAAGAACGAAGTATTTACTTTCAAGCTTACCGGCACCTACCAGGTCGACAAGACCTCCAAGGTTGCTGTGGGATACCTGTATCAAAAGCGTAACAGCGACGACTATTATTACAACGGTTACCAGTATCAATACACACCCAACCGCATCATGCCGACCAACGAATTGGCCCCGAATTATGAAGTCAATGTGGTCGCCGTAAGTTACATCTACAATTTCAAATAAATGCGATTGCATATGACGTATAAATGGGAGCAGTGTTGTGCTCCCATTTTTTTTGTGTCCTGATTGAACATGGTTCAACCAACAACTTTTTGGCGATTGAAATAAACCCCCAACATAAACGAATGGAGGCTGTCATGAATTACCGCATCATATGGGGAGTGTTGCTGGCAGGTATTTTGAACACTGCCCATGCGCAGGATAATGTTGAGGCATCAGCCAAAATGTGCTTCAGCTGCCACGGCGCCAACGGTGTATCAATGGCAGCCAATACGCCTTCCATCGCCGGTCAGCCCGAAGCCTACCTCAAGAAGGCATTGCTTGATTGGAAGGCCGGTCTTCGCCATTCTGCAACGATGGCAGGCATGGTCAAGCCGTATTCTGAAGAGCAACTCAGCGCGCTGGCTGCCTACTTCGCCCAAAAGCCCTGGTCGCCTGTGGCGCAAAATATCGATGCCGGTCAGGTGGCACTCGGCAAATCCGTATCCGAGCGCTGTGCGGGTTGCCACGGTGAAAAGGGTGCTTCCAGCGATGGTGAAACGCCGAATCTCAATGGCCAGTGGGCGGGGTATGTTGAACTGGAACTCCATGAGTACCGCGATGACAGCGAGCAGCTTCCCAACAAGAAAATGCGCAAGGTTGCCCAGAAACTGAGCGAGGATGAAATCAAGGCGGTTGCCGCGTATTTTGCCAGTCAGGGCAAATAGCAACACTGATTCGGCAGCGGGGCTTGATGGGGATCAATAACCCATCGCCCTGGCGCCTTGATAAAAGGCAAACGATACGATCCACGCCAACCCCAAGGACCAGGCCACCACCCCGAACGCATAAAGATTGCTGCGCGATTCGCTTCGAAGCGTAGCGATGGTAGAGAGGCAGGGGGTGTAGATAAGGGTGAAAAGCATGAAGGAGTAGGCTTGCACCCAGTCCATGCTTGCGCCGATCTGGTGGCTGAGTGCATCACCTTCCATCCCGTAGACGACAGCCAGTGCGCCGATGACAATTTCCTTGGCGACAAAACCAAAGATCAAGGTAATGGTCATCTGGGCATCGATTCCAAGCGGAGACAGCACGGGGTTGAACCAGTTGCCCAGCATGCCGGAAAGGCTTTCCGTGCTGGCTTCCTTGACACCGGGGGGCAGGTTGGTCAGTGCCCAAACCAGTACCACGCCGATGATGATGAACTTGCTGGCGCGATGCAGGAAATGGCGTACTTCCTGCCAGCCGCGCAGCCAGAGTTGCATGAGGGTGGGCAACCGGTAAGGAGGCAATTCCAGCACGAACGGGTCGGTGCTCTTGAATTTCCCCTTGAACAGAAGTGCGGTGAGAATGGCGGTGCCAAAGCTCATCATGTAGAGCGAGAACAGCACAAGCGGTGCATGTTTCGGCGAGAACAGCGCTGCGGTGATGAAGATGAACACCTGCAGGCGCGCCGAGCAAAGCGAAAACGGAATCACCATCATGGTCAGCAGGCGCAATGCACGCGAGCGCATGACGCGCGTTCCCATCAATGCCGGAACGTTGCAGCCGAAGCCCATCAACAGCATCACGAAACTGCGTCCGTCCAGCCCCATTTTTGCCATCAGTGCATCCATGAGGAAGGCGGCGCGAGAAAGATAGCCGGTGTCTTCGATGACGGCCATGAACAGGAAGAACAGCACGATGATGGGAACGAAAGAGGCCACGGTGCCGACTCCGTTGTAAATGCCGTTGATCAGCAACCCGTGCAGCCAGCCGGGTGCGGGTGCAAGAAACGGTTCTATTACGTACTGTGCAAGTTGTTCGAGCAGCCATTCCACGCCGTCCTGGAAGGGGGCGCCCAGCAGGAAGATGCCCTGGAACAGCAGGTACATCACCCCGAAGAAAATCGGCAAGCCTAGCCAGGGATGCAGCAGAACGGTATCAAGCTTGGTGGTAACGCTTTCAGGAAGCTGGATGGGCAACTGGACGCTGTGACTCAGTACGGCGTGCATTTGCTCTTCCACCTGATCGTCCTGCGCGAGTTTTTCACGCAGGTCCTTGAGGCCGGGCCGTTGTTCGCTGATGGCCAGCATGCCGGTCAAGGATTGCTTGGCTTCGTTGAAGCCCTTCCCGTATTTTGCACTCAACGCCATGACTGGCATGCCAAGCACTTCGCTCATTTTCCGGGTGTCGATGCGAATGCCGAGCTTGTCAGCCTCGTCGATCATGTTAAGCAGCAATACGGTAGGCAGCCCGAGCTGTTTTAGCTGGAGGGCAATGGCGATCTGGTGGTCGATCTGGCCTGCGTTGAGGATGACTGCGACCAGATCGACGGGGTTGTTTTCCAGGAAATGGCGGACCACCAGTTCGTCCTCGGAAAATCCATGCAGGTCGTAGAGGCCGGGCAGGTCGACAACTTCCACCATCTGGGCGCCCAGCAGTATCTTGGCGCCAAGCAGGTCCACGGTCACGCCCGGCCAGTTGCCAACGCGGGCAGTCGCGCCAGTCAGACGGTTGAAGAAGGTGGATTTGCCCGTGTTGGGCATGCCCACGATTGCAAGGCGTTTCATGAGTGTTCCGGGGGTCAGTTGCTGGGGGCGATGCAAATGTTCAGGGCATCTGCGCGCCTCAGGATAAGGTCGGTAAATCCCACGCGCACCTGGATGGGGCCTGACAGTGCCGCCCTGCGGATGACCTGGATCGGGCGGCCAATGCGCAGACCCATTGCCGACAGGCG
>DKAU01000008.1 GCA_002450925.1 Thiobacillus sp. UBA6918
ACATGAAAAGCTTGTTTCTTTTCATCCTTGCCATTCTTGTTGCTACAGGATACGTGGAACCGGTCTATTCCATGGGCAGCGCACCAAGAACGGAACTCTGTCGAGGCGCGCTTTTCCCCCTCGCGGGAATTACACCGACAGGCAAATTTGACTCGAAGGAAAGTCTTGATATTTGCCTGAAGAATCTCGGCACGTCTGCTGTTGCCTATCAACTCTATACAAATGGCAAAAAGGCGTTTTCGGTGACGCCCGAGGAAGCGAAAAGCTTCAATGTCTATATATCCAATACGTATTCGGTCAGCTGCACTGACCCAAGGGAGAATGATGGCGTCAAGAACGCTGCCGCCCTGCCAAAGCTGTATACGCCTGTCGAGATCGACATGTCCAAGCCTGTCTGCATTGTTTCTGTCGCGATAAACAATCAACCGGTAAGGGCGGTCTTTTCCTTTGACAATTTCGACAAGGCAAACGGCTCGGCCATATTTGAACTCACGCCCGAGGAACGCAAAACGGCCGAGGAGCGAAGGGTCTTTTCCTATGAGACTGGCTGTACGCTTAATTTCAAGCCGGATGGTTCTCCTACTCCGTGCTTCTTGGAAAAGGAGAAGGTTAGGCGCGAATGTCCAAGCCTCGGCAAGACATGCTTTGACCCGTCACTGGCAGGGGTCTGGATTAGCCGGAGTTATTCCGAAGCGCCCCAGGCCATCTGGAAAACGAAAATCCCGGGTGTGCAAGGCTGGATTATTCGACCCGATGGCAGCGTACGCCAGCTAGCCATCGATTTCAGTACAGGGAAGCTGGCAGAGGGTCCCGAGAGTCCGGGTTTTACCAGGGTCAGTTATGGTTGTAATGGAGAACTGTATCAGGAGGCTCATTTTTTCGGGGGTATGGGCTCTTATTGCGGTAGCTATGAATTGGATGGGACGAATTTAGGCATTTCCAAAACAAAATCAGACGACTTCCGCTATTTCAAACCCACCACCCTGGGTACAAAGTTTGTCGATCCTGTTGATTTCACCTTCAAGGCAACGCTCGGAGAGCGGCCAATCAACGCAGCCCCTGTATCGATACGACTTACCGCCTATGCAAGATTAACCAGCACCGCAAAACGTCGGATTTTGACCATTGAGGCTTTTGACGAAATCCACAAAATCACCATTACTGTTCCCAACCTTGACCATGCAGAAGCACGCCATGGAATTGAGGCGGGCAGAGTCGCGATTGAGAAAAGGCTCGATGACCACTTGTCGACATTGCTCCATACCGGGGGCGATTCCAACCTGGCCAGAGCGTTCGTGATAGATGCATTCGACAGGGGCAACGGAAGGATTTCAGGTCACTTCGATTACACCGTTTCCGACAATCCCAATAGCTCGTTGCGCTTCAAAGGACTATTCGATATTCCTTTGTATTTTGTTTCCCAATAAGAATTGATGGCTAATTACAATAA
Organism: Thiobacillus sp. UBA6918; assembly: GCA_002450925.1. Taxonomy (GTDB): domain Bacteria; phylum Pseudomonadota; class Gammaproteobacteria; order Burkholderiales; family Thiobacillaceae; genus UBA6918. Next base: position 1,451 of record DKAU01000008.1, read on the forward strand.
GCATGGTTAAGACTTGCGCGCGCTATGAGGACGATGCCGGCAAGCATCTGCTGAACCGCACCTATGCGGATTTCAGCGAGGAGCTGGTCCGCAAGCCGGACGGCACGATGACCTGCCCCTTTTTCATGTCCAGGGAAAACGCGCAGCAAACCAAGCACTAACTGCATTTGATCAACAGGGGCCGGTTCTGTCCCTCCACTTGGGAGACATGCAATGAAAACCATCCAGGAGCGAATAGCACAGATCGAGGCTCGACTTGAACGGATAGAACGTTTTCTGCCAGACATGCCGGCAATGGAAATGCCAGAGCCCGACACGCCTGATGCGGAGGAGGAGCTGGGCGCACCTCCAGCCGCGCAGACTCCCCCGCCACGAGACATTCTTGACCCCTCATTCGCCGCGGCTTCGCACACGCTGTCTGTCACCCAGATTCTGGGCTGGACGGGGGCAACAGCTTTGGTGCTGGCAGTGGCTTACCTGATCCGACTTGCGCTGGATGCTGGCTGGCTGACGCCGGGGCGTCAGCTTGGGCTTGCGGTGCTAAGCGGGTTTTCGCTGATTGGCGCGGGGTTGTGGCTGCGCAAAAGCGACCGTCAATACGCAAGCCTGTTGCCAGCTGGCGGACTGGTGGTGCTGTTTTTGTCCATCTACGGGGCGCATCTTTACTATCACTTTATCGGCGTGCCGTTGGCGGCGGGTGCGGTAATCCTGACCTGTCTTGCCGCGCTCTGGCTGGGCAGGCTGTTCGAGAGCGAACTCTACGCATTGTTTGCGGTGGTGGGCTCGTACTCGGCGCCGTTTATGATGCACACGCTGGCAGGCTCGGTAACCGATCTGGTGATTTATTTCTCTGCCTGGAGTGTGCTGTTCTGCATGTATTCCATCTGGATAGGCCATCGTCGAACCTATCTTCTGGCCGCTTATCTGTCCTTGCTGGGTTTTCATTTTCTCTGGAAAGAGATGGCGCCGGACGAATGGGAAGCTGCCTTTGCATTTCAGGTGATTCAGTTCCTGATTTTTCTTGGCGGTGCGATCGGGTTTTCCGTGCGCCATCAGCGTCCCATGCACAAAGACGAGGCGATCGCGCATCTGCCGCTGCTGCTGATTTTTTACGCGTTGCAGTATTCGCTGCTGGAAAATCACCTGCCGGCGCTGGCGCCGTGGATTGCACTGGGCACTGCCGCCGTGCTGTTGCTGGCCTACCTGTTCGCAAAGCACGTGCTCAACCAGCCATTGCAATCAGGTTCGATGCTGGTGGGGGCCTATGTTTCGCTGGTGCTGTTTCATGCCGGGTACATGGAGTTGGTGCCGGATGAATTGACCCCATGGGTTGCCTTGTTGTTGCTGCCTGCAATGGGGTTATATTTTTACGCGCGAGGCAAGGCTTCCCCTGTAACCATGCCAGTCAAGATTCTGATGGCAGTGATCTTCGCTATCAACTATCAGCGCGTGATTCTCAATTTGGACATCAACGAAGTTCCTGGCCACCAGTTGCTTGCGCTGCTCTTTGCAGTAGAGCTTTACGTGGCCTATGTTCTGTCCCGCAAAATACCCGCGCTGGAATCCCTGTCCACACCCGCCCTGTATGTCGGCCACATAGCCATGATGAGCGCAGCTGTTCAGATATTTGACGATCAGTTGCTGATTTCCTTGTCCTGGGGCGTGGTTGCACTGGCCTGTTTGTGGCTTGCCTTCAAATACCGCGACAAGGCACTTGGCAAGTCTTCGCTTCTCATCTTTGCCACTTCTGCCGCCAAGGTCATGCTGTACGATCTCTCCAGTTCAACACCGCTTGTTCGGATCGGCTTGCTTGTCGTTCTTGGTGTGACGCTGTACGCAGGAGGCTGGATGTACAGGAAGATCGAGTTGATCGAAGCGAAATAGATGCGAATCCTGAACTACCCTTTCTTCATACCCGGGGACGGTGCGCAGCAGATTGATCACTAAATCGTATAAACAGCACCGGATTCAAATTACCGGCAACAACTGCAATAATCCTGACAGCATAATGAAGCAACAAGCCTGGAAGGCGGATACCTGCCCCGCCTTTCTGACAATTCCAACAAGCGGCAGGCATATTCAAAAAAGGGGAGTTCAGATGAAATCATTCGTGACCATGCTCGCAGGTGCTGCATTGTCCTTTGCATTGCTGGGTGGGGCGCATGCTTCCGACAAGTATCTTTTTTATGTCCATGGCTGCTGTGTAAAGAGCGGCAGTGACCCGAAGGTCGCTGACTATGAAGCCATCGTCCAGAAACTGAAGGACTCCGGCTTTAACGTCGAATACCAGTTGCGCACGGCGGATGTCGGTGACAACGATGCCGCCGTCCATGAATATGCCGGGCAAATTGCGGACAAGGTCAACGCACTGTTGACCAAGGGCGTCCCGCCCAAGAACATCACGGTAGCAGGATATTCGCTTGGCTCCATGACCGCGATGGTTACAGCAGGCCTGATCGCTAACCCCGACGTCAATATCGTATTGCTGGCGGGTTGCCCCACAGGCGCGTCCATCAAGGTCAGCATTGACTATTCAAGGGTGAAAGGGCGCGTCCTTTCAATAAATGACAAAGGCGACGAAAAGTTCGGTTCCTGCGAAGGAAAGTTTCCCGAGGTCAAAACCTTCAAGGGAGTCGTGATCGATTCCGGAAAAGGACATATGGTCTACCGGCTTCCCCAAGACAACTTCATGTCCATGTGGATGAATCCGATGATGGGCTGGGTCAACGCCGACTGACCCAGTGAACACCAAAGACGACCGCATGCCCCCCCGCACAGCCCCCCAAAAGGAAATACGATGTTGAAAATTCTGAGCAGTTCCTTCGCCACCCTGTGCCTCGTTGGCGCCGCTGCACTGATGGCCGATTCGGCTTTTGCCGACGCGCCTGACGGCAAGCCCTCGCCGTTTGTGGAGGACGCCAGCCCGGCGGATTTCTACAAGACGCTTAGTGCATTCCGGGACGAAACCAAGGCTGCCGGCTGGAGCGTTGTAACGGAGCACAACCTGGCGGGCAACCTTTCCGCACGCGGCTACACCCTGCACCCTGTGATGGTGCTGGAGATCTGCAACGTCAAATTCGCGGCGCAGTTGCTGGCCAGGGACGAGACCCGTTCTGTCTCGTCGATGATGCCGTGCCGGGTTTCGATCTATGAAACCAGCACGGGCAAGGTGATGATCTCGCGCATGAATGCGCCGCTGGTGGCCTCGATGCTGGACGGCGAAGCGGCCGAGGTGGCGTTGAAGGCAAACAGCGAGATGGAAAACATCATCAAAAAAACGCTGGCCAAGGTGAAGTAATTTAAGGGCCAGACTCCGTACAGCCCGGGAAGCTGCCCATGAAACACATCCACGGTTATTACTCGCCGAATGATTTGTACAACAAGATCATCGCGGGGCTTGATAAGGTTGGCACGGATTTGTCCGAGGTCACGCTGGATGATCTTCAGCCGGTGGACGAGTTTCATATCCGTGGTGATACCGCAACCAAGGAGCTGATCAAACTCGCCAATTTCACACCTGACATGCACATTCTCGATGTGGGCTGCGGCGTGGGCGGCTCGACCCGTCGCTTGTCGCATGTAGCGGGCTGCTGTGTAACCGGCATCGATTTGAGCGATGAGTACATCGATGCCGCAGAAAGACTGACGCAATTGCTGAACATGCAGGAGCGTGTACGGTTCCATGCAGCAAGCGCGCTTGATTTGCCGTTTGAGAACAATTCATTTGATGGCGCCTGGTCGATCCAGATGAACATGAATGTCGAGGACAAGCTGGGCTGGCTGAAGGAAGTCTATCGCGTGATCAAACCCGGCGGGCGGGCGGTGTTGTATGAGGTGTGCGGCAACAAGAACACGCCGCCCTATTTTCCGGTGCCGTGGGCGCAGGACGCATCCATGAGTTTTCTGGTACCGCCGGAAGCATTCCGCGAGGTCATCACCTCGGCCGGTTTTGATATCGAGGTCTGGAACGACAAGACTGAGCTCGCCCGCAAGGCCTTTGCGCACGTGACGGAGCCCATTGGCGAACAGAACCTGCCGGAACTGGGGGTGCATCTGCTGGTAGGCAACGACATCCGAACCAAGGCCTATAACCTGCACCGCAACCTTGAGGAAGAGCGCGTGAGCCTGATCGAAACGGTTGCAGTAAAGCCCGCAAAATAAAAAACGCCGGCCCCGCATGGCGCGGGAACCGGCGTGCTCAGGTAAAACGTTCGCCTTACTTGTTCTTGCGCAAGTTGGACAGCCAATGATCCATTTGCTTGCCCGCTGCTTCGCGCCCGCCCAGGCCAAAGGACAAGGCAATGGCGACGGCAACGGCGCCAAACACCATGGCGAACGCCATGTTGACGATGTCTTCGGCAATACCCATGGCAGACAGGCCCATGGCAAGCACCAGGCCCAGGATGGCGTAGTGAGCGATACCGGCCATGACCGTTGCATCATGCTTGCTTGCGCGCATGATGGCCTGTTGGGCCAAATTGGCCAGCCAGAACCCCACCAGAAGAATGCCCACGCCCAGCAGCACGTCGCCGCCAAACTTGATGAACATGGTCACCAGTTCCTGCACCTGCGTGAAGTCCAGGCGATGGGAGGCTTCCACCGTAGCGAACAACATGGCAAAGAAAATCATGACGCGGATCGCCAGATCCGAAGCCTTGAAGTTTTCTGAGAACGCATGATCCATGCCCAGCTTGGCAGGCAGGTTGTTCAGGCCCATGTTGGCCAGCAGGCCGCCCACAAGGCCCGCCGCGAAGCGCGCCACATACCAGGTAACGAACAGGATGAGCACGGCGGCGAAGATGTTGGGAATAGAGGTCATGATCATGCCCAGCATTTCGGTTGCGGGTCCGGAGATCGCGGATATCTGAAGCGCATCCAGCGCAGCGATCAAGGCCGGCACCAGTATCAGGATGAACACCAGCTTGCCAAGCAGTCTGGATAGCTCCAGACGATCCTTCAATCCTGCAGTTTCGCCCAGTTTGTCGGCACCCGACGCCGCCAGCAGGTTGGTTACCAAACCGCCCAGAATCTTGGCAACCAGAATGCCGGCGATGACGATAATTGCGGCAGCAAAGACATTGGGCAGCATGGTCAGGGTTTCATCGACCATGTTGCGAACCGGGTCCAGCATGCCTTCCAGTTGCAACACACCCAGGATTGCCGGCAGGAACATCAGAATGACCAGCCAGAACAGTACATTGCCTACGTTATCCCCCAGGGGAGACATGCCGGCCTGTTCAGTGATCTTCTCGTCCCATTGAGTAGCTTTCATCGCCTTGTTGGCAATGGCCCTCACCAAGGTTGCAGCCAGCCACGCCACCAGCAACAGCAATATGCCCGCCAGCAGATGGGGCAGATACGTCATGATCTGGGACATCATCTGCGCGAAGGGCTCGGAAAGCTGTTCCAGTTCGAGCGTGTTGAACACGGCCAGCAGGGTCGCCAGGAGAACGAACCAGAAGACGCCAAGGGAAACGACGCCCTCGATATCCATGGGCTTTTCTACGGACTTGCTGATAAAGGCGTTGATCTTGGCCAGAGAAAGCAGTTTGCGTATTGCTGCTCGGGCCAACAAGGCCAGGACATAGCCCAACACCAGGACGCCGATGGCGCCAAGAATGACAGGCAATTGCGTACCCAGGGCATTTTGTATTGCTGTGAAGAACACACTCATATCCATCTTTATTTCCCCTCCTCGTTAAAGACACAGTCTTTCGCCAGACACGGTTAATTAAAGTTGTATGCTTGAAACGCCTGGCGCCCGATCCTCAAAGATTCGAAGATACTAGCACGGTTGCCAAAGATGACCGCAAATGTCGCCGATATGGAGTAATAGGGGACAAACCACTGCTTCAGCAGTCAATAAGGCAATCCATGACCCATACTTTCTTCATGCCTACGGACGACGCGCGGCAGCCCGTGCATTAACAAAAATTATGTTGTTCTGGCCGCGCATAAAAAAATGCTGGGGCAACGCAGCGATTATTTCTGGTTACTTCCCCTTCATTGGGTTTACAGTGCTTGGCTTGTAGTCAAGCAGGTGCTGTGCCCTCGTCCACTGCCCGATATCATCCAAGTAGTCTGCCTGTATGGGCACGTGACTCCAACAACTATTCAGGAGGTGAAATTCCAATGAGTAGATTTGTGATATTCGTTTACGGCGTTCTGAGTTATTTCGTTTTCTTCGCATCCTTCCTTTATGCCATTGGCTTTGTTGGCAATATCTGGGTGCCGAAGTCCATAGATTCGGCAGCGGAAGGTCCGCTGATGCAGTCATTGCTGATCAACGCGCTCTTGCTTGGCATATTTGCCATCCAGCACAGTGTGATGGCACGCCCGGCATTCAAGAGATGGTGGACAAAAATTATCCCGCAAGCCGCGGAACGCAGCACGTATGTATTGCTGTCCAGCCTGGCGCTGTTTCTGATGTATGCATATTGGCAGCCCATCGGCGGCGAGATCTGGAACGTATCGGATGCGACTGGCAGAAACCTGCTTTACGCTCTATACGCCATTGGCTGGGGCACCGTTCTGGTGTCGACCTTTCTGATCAATCACTTCGATCTATTTGGTCTGCGCCAGGTCTGGTATCACCTGCGCGGTCAGGAGTGCCCACCACTCTCGTTTGTGACGCCCGGGCCATACCGGTACTGCCGTCATCCGATCTACCTCGGCTTTATCGTCGCCTTCTGGGCCACGCCAACCATGACCGCGGCACATCTGTTCTTTGCCATCATGACGACGGTGTACATCCTGATTGGCCTTCGCCTCGAGGAACATGACCTCAAGACTTACCACGAGGATTACAACGACTACAGTAAGCAGGTACCGATGCTGGTGCCGCGTCTTGGTGGCGCATACAAGGCTGATCATTAAGGTCTGTTGTTTTCGGTGGCGCGGCCTTCGCCGTGCCACCGAATTAAAACGAGTCGGCTAGCAGCACCTTCCGGCTCGCGCATCAGGAAATCCGTACAAGCTTGGCAGTCCCTTAAACCTGGAAGGAGTTCATCATGGCTACTACGCTTTATCAACGCCTGGGTGGAGCCGATGGCATAGCCCGCATTGTGGACGACGCCATTGCCGCGCATCTGGCAAACCCTGTGATCAAGGTTCGATTTGAGAACACCGAGGACATGGAACACGCAAAAAAAATGGCGCGCGAATTCTTCTGCGCGGGTTCAGGCGGCCCGGAGCCCTATACGGGCAAGGATATGCTCACCGCACACAAGGGCATGAACATCAGTGAGCAGGAATACCTGGAAGTGATGGATGACACGGTTGCCGCCCTGAACAAGAACAATATTGATCAGGACACCATCAATGACGTGGTCGCCATTCTGTATTCGCTGAAGGGCAACATCATTCGCGTGTAAGCGATTTTTAACTGGCGATTATCCCTGGTCGTACACGCCGTTGTGCAAGGCGCGAACCAGGTTGGCTGGTGTTGCAAATTAAAACGGGGCAGGACGGCCGCGGCCTTCGATGTAACGAAAGGTGATGCGCCCCTTGCTCAGGTCGTAAGGGGAGATTTCCAGCGTGACCTTGTCGCCCGCCAGGATGCGAATATGGTTCTTGCGCATTTTGCCTGCGCTGTAAGCCACGAGCGTGTGGCCGTTCTCAAGGGTGACGCGATAGCGTGAATCGGGCAGTACTTCGGCGACGACGCCGTTCATTTCCAGAAGTTCTTCCTTGGCCATACGTATCCCTCCATTAAAAACAACAAAAGCAAAAAGCCCGGCTAGGCGCCGGGCTTTTCCGGGGTAATGCTGTGGCGGGCTTGCACCCTGAACAGCATCCCGAATGTAACGGCAGGCAACCTGTACCTGCCTGACTGTTAGTCAGCGTCGCGAATGTTCGATGCCTGCTGACCCTTGGGGCCAGTAGTGATGTCGAAGCTTACGCGCTGACCTTCTTTAAGGGTTTTGAAACCCTGGGTCTGGATTGCGGAAAAGTGCGCAAAGAGATCATCGCCGCCGTTTTCGGGGGTGATGAAGCCAAAGCCCTTGGTGTCGTTAAACCACTTTACAGTTCCTGTTGCCATGTCTTGAGTATCCTAAAAAATTAAAAATCCCGGGGAACCTCCCCGTTTTTGGACGATGCTCAAGACAGCTGGATGAAGAAGGAGAACACTGCGGAAAGCAGGGATTGAACCAGACAACAACAGAACTACTTGAAAATCGTTGCGCGGACTATGCACGCTTTCCAGCGAATAAGCAAGCAATATTTTGCCGGCGCCAGAGCGTCATGCGCGGGCATAGCCCAACAGCAACAGCAGCAGTGCAAAAAGGCCCATGGATGCGTGCAGGCCGACACCAAGCATAGAGGGGGGAGAATGGTGTTCTTGATTGCTCATCCGAGCTGCCAAAAGGGCCAATCCGCCGAACAGCGCCAGAACAAACAGCAGCGCTGCATTGTTGTACAGGAAATTAACGGGGCCTTTGAAAACCTGAACGCCAAACAGGATCAGGCCCAGCAGCGCGACTACGCCATGCACAGCGGCCAGAACACGGGAGCCTCGTCGACGGCGAACGCCCAGAACCACAAGGTACAGTCCAAGTGATACGGCCAGACAAAACAGAACGATTGCAGCAAGAATCATGCATTTTCCTGAAGAGAATTGAAGGGCCCGGCAGGCACCATTTAAGGCAAGCATCAAAACACGTTTCGCAGGCGGGCGCTATAAAAAGTAAAATACGTCTTTCTTACATTTTCTCAAGGAATGCCATGTCTCATTATCATGCCATTGTATGGATCGACCATACCGAGGCCCATGTCATGCACATCAGCCCGGACGACGTGGAGTCTTCCGTGGTACGTCCTGCCAACCCGCACCGCAAATTGCACCACAAGCGCGGCATGGACAAAGGTGGCGCAGTGGGCAGCGGCCGTACTCCCGAAGACCAGGAGTTTTATCATGAGGTGGTGGAAGCACTTAAAGGCGCGCAGGAGATCCTGATCGTCGGACCGGCCAATGCCAAGCTCAATCTGGTCAAGCACATCCACAGCCACGACCAGCAGATGACTGACAAGGTAATTGGCGTTGAATCCATCGACCATCCTTCTGATGCGCAGCTGGTTGCCTATGCGCGCAAATATTTCAAGGCTGCTGATCGCATGCTCCCTTGATGAGAGTGCGAGACTGGAACGCAGCAAACTGCGAACCAGTCGAACAACAAAAGAAAAGGGGCAGATTGATCTGCCCCTTTTCTTTTGCCGTATGGTCAACTCATGGCGAGCTGATCAGTTCTTTGTTTTTGCTGTCTGCCTTCTGGTCGTGGACCACGTTGGCGCATAGCCGGCAATGCGGCATAGAGAGCTTTTGATGGCTTTCCCGTTGTCGTAGCGCGTTACGCTGCAATGGGATATTTCGCCCGTCTCAGACAAGCTGGACAATGAAGCGCGAACGGTTGAAAGCGGGATGCCGGTTTCTTCCGAGATTTCCCGGTCGAGCAGCTGTCCGTGTTTTTTCAGGCAGTTGATGATGGTTCTGGTATTGGCTTGCAAATCAATTCCCCCTGGAGTGAATGTGAAAGAAAAGTCCAAACCGGCGATGGGTCGCATCGCCCATATGAAGGCCCAAAAACAAAAAAGCCACCTACTGTGAGGTGGCTTGATACGAGTGCCATTATACACCATGTCGGTGGGGTTCCAGTTTTGCGCAAGCTCCATGGATGCCATGCAGAAAACTTCGCGGCGAACAAAACTGGCAGCAAATAAAAAAGGCGCAGCACGCTGCGCCTTTTTTGGATTTGGCGGAATCTTTTATTCAGACCAAAGCAGTTTGTTCTTGTCGAGTTCGTAGGCCCACGGCAGGCCGACGTTCTTCCAGCCATTGACCATGCGCTTGCCCTTGTTGGGACCGTCCTTGGCCAGGTCGCCTTCAAATCCGTCCACCACCGACCACACGTTGGTATAACCCTGCTTGGCAAGGAAGTCCGCGCCCAGCGCACTGCGGTCGCCGGAACGGCAGATGAACACGACCGGGTCACCTTTTTCAGTACCCTTGTCCAATGCCCAGTTTTCGAAATTGGACCAGAAATCGGGGTTGGGAAAACGCACGTAGGTTTTCTTTTTCTCGTCCCACTTCTTGTAATTCATGATGCCGAATGGCGCGTTGCCGTCGATGCCCTGCGGCACGCCGACGAACAACAGTTCTTCCGGTGTGCGCAAATCCAGAAACAGGGTCTTTGGATTTTTCTTGATGAACTCCGGCACGTCCTTGGCTTCCAGATACAGTCCAAGCTTGGTTCGCTTGATTTCAGGCAGGCTGGCAGAGTCGATGGCTAGCGCCGTGAAAGATGAGGCAAGCAAGGAAATCAGCAGGGCAATGCGCAGAGTGTTTTTCATTTTGGTCTCCCGGGAAATATGCGTTTGTTCAATTTGGTAACCGGACGTGTCCCGCATGAATTTTCTAGGCATGGCAATGCCGACATGTGCCGCTGGTTCGTATGATAGCTGGCGCGGTTATGTCCTACAATCCGGCTAACCGCCGAGATATTTTTCCAAATGAAAACACTGTTCGCCCTGGTCGAAAGCCCGTTCTTCCCGCAGTTCCCCGATCTGTATCAGGAACTGGACATCGATATGCAGCGCTTTGACTCTGCCCGCAACCTGCACCGAGCCCTGCAAAAACAGGCACCGGATTTTTTCGTGGGGGAATTCATCTACGGTTGGGGAAACGACTACGCGGGCAATACTGTCTCGAACCTGGATGTGACCCTGCGCACCCTGCAATCCAAGGCGCCCAAGGCTAAGGTGATCGTGTTCATGCAACCCAGCGAGGCGCCGCACATCGGCAAACTGACGGAAATATTCCCCGTCCACGCAGTGTTGAAATATCCGGTTACGGAAGACGAAATGCGGACTGCGCTGGGAACTCCGTAGCGCGATTGCTAGAACTGCCCCGTGCGCAGCATAACCAGGGTACATGCATGCTCGAATGGAATGGAAGCCGCACTCAGGCGCTCTTCAAGTTCAGGGTTCTCTGTCCCCGGGTTGAATATGACACGGCCCGGCTGAAGACGGATGATGGATTCGAGCATGGTATTGGAGCGCTCGGCGCCAACGTACATTGTGAGCGTATCGACTGCGCCGCTGATTTCATCCAGGCTGTGCGCAACCTTGATGCCTTCAGCTTCCTCGAGGCGCGGGTTGACGGGAATGACCGCATGTCCGTTTTCCCTCAATAGCCTTATCGCCTGATTGGAGTAACGATCCGGCTTGTGGCTTGCGCCAAGGACGACGACGCGTTGTGTTGTCTGGCTCATGTTGATGGCTGTTTACTCGAACAAACAGAATTGTACGAAGAATTAAAAGAACTGACTCGTATAGGCTTGAACTTGTGGCAAAATTTTCCGGTTCATGGCCTACAAGGAGGAGAAGCATGAGGCACTATCTGGGTTTATTTGCCGCACTGCTGATGTTTGCTGGTGCTGCGTCTGCCGGTGATTTCCCGCCCGTCAAGGTTCAGAAGATCAACGACCGCGTCTATGCAATGCTGGGGCCGCACGATCCGCCAAACAAGGAAAACGGCGGCTACATGAACAACAATCTGGTCATTATCGGCAACAAGGGCGTAATTCTTGTCGACGCTGGTTCGCACAAGGATGTGGCCGAGCACATCGACAAGGCTATCAAAACCGTCACTACAAAACCGATCACCCACGTGCTGATCACCCACCATCACGCCGACCACAACCTTGGTCTTTCGTATTTCGAGGGCGCGCAGGTGATCGCTACCGAATATTGCGCAAAGCAGATCGAGGACAACGGCCGCGGTTCGGTAAAGTGGATGGAACGCAACACCGGCAGGAACCTGCGCAACACGGACCCTGTCGTGCCGCAGACCAGGATTGCCATGCTTTCCCGCCAGGCAATGGAAATCGACGGAATCAAGCTGGAGTTGATTTCAACTGGTACCGCACATACCGACGGTGACATGATGGTATGGCTGCCGGATGACGGCGTGCTTGCCTCGGGCGACATCCTAGTACACGACATCAACCCGCAGTTCCGCGAGGGCAATCTCAAGAAGTGGATCGCCGTGGTGGATGACCAAATCCTCAAACTGCCCCTGAAAACCGTGATGCCCGGCCATGGCGACTTGATGCAGCGCCAGGACGTGGTCGACTTCCGCAACCTGATCGCGGGCTTCTACAAAACAGTGGAAGACATCTACAAATCTGGCGGCGCTGAGTCCGATGTGCGCAAGAAGCTAGACATGGCGAAGTGGCAGAGCATGGCCCGCTTTGATGACATGATGGGCGGCAATATCAGCAAGGTATGGCTGGAAGTGGAAGAAGCGAATTTCTGACTTAAGAAAACCACAATCGAGATTCTTCAAAAGGAACCATCATGAACCTGTCCCTGTTTTTGCATGTGCTGAGCGTTGTCGTCTGGGTGGGCGGCATGTTCTTCGCCTACATGGCATTGCGCCCGGTTGCTGCAAGCGTGCTGGAGCCTCCGCAAAGACTGACCTTATGGGCCGGGGTGTTCGACAAATTCTTCGTCTGGGTTTGGACCGCAGTCATCCTGATTCTGGTTTCCGGTCTGTATATGCTCAACCTCATGGGCGGCATGTCAGCCCCGCACTACATGAAGACCATGCTGGTGCTGGGCGTTGTCATGATGCTGATCTTCGGCCACGTGTTCTTCGCGCCCTACAGAAAACTCAGGCGCGCAGTGGAAGCGCAGGACTGGAAAGTGGGCGGCACGGCACTGGGACAGATCCGCAGACTGGTAGGCATCAACCTCATCATCGGTCTAGTGACAATCACTGTGGTGTTTGCAGGCCGTGCGCTGGGCTGATGCCTGATCAGGTTTTTGCGAAGCAATGAAAAAACTGTTGCTGATTATCGCCCTGTGCGTAACAGCCTACTTTGCACTGGGCGGCGGCAGCAGCCTGCCTGACCCCTGGCAGAAGGAAAAAGCGCCTGCAGTAACCAGGTCTGTTGAACAGCACGAGGTTTTTGCCGGTTCGATCCCCCGAGATCGCGACGACGCGATAATCGGCAAGGCTTTCGCGCAGCGCGAGAGCAGCCTCCAGGTGTTCGGGCGTGGCAGGGTTGAGAAAATCCTGCCTGACGACATTGATGGCAGCCGCCACCAGCGATTCATCCTGCGACTGGAATCCGGATTGACGCTGCTGGTGTCTCACAACATAGACCTGGCACCGCGCATTGAATCCCTGAACGAAGGCGACACGGTTGCCTTCCACGGCGAGTACGAATGGAACCCCAAGGGGGGCGTGATCCACTGGACGCACCATGACCCGCAAGGCCGCCACCCTGCCGGCTGGTTAAAACACGGCGGGCAGATCTTCCAGTAAACGATGTTCCCGGCGTAATATCAGCCGGTATCACAACAGCCATCCTTGAGCGGCCCATGACCCACTCGGCATGCACCGCCCGGATTATGCAAATGCTTGTTGATGTTTGATGTCGTTTTGCCGGCCTCAGCAATCAAGAATGTCAAATCCATGGCCGGATTCTTTAACCAAAGGAGAAAGAAATGGGCTTGGACAGAAAGTATCTGACGTGGTCGCTGGTTTATGTGGTACTTGGCATGTCGCTGGGAATCTTCATGGCGGCTTCGGGCAACCATGGTCAGCACATCACGCATGCACACATTCTGCTGGTGGGTTTTGTGGTGTCCTTCATCTACGCGGTGATTCACAAGCTGTGGCTGGAGGGAGAGGCTTCAAAGCTGGCCAGAGCTCAGCTCATCGTGCATCAGGTTGGCGCACTGATGATGTTTTTTGGCCTGTTTTTGCTTTATGGGGGACTTGTGCCGCCGGAGCAAATCGAGATGGTGCTTGCTCCCTCAACAATCATTGTTTTCAGCGCAGCATTGATGATGATCATTTTGGTTGTCAGAAAAAAACAGGGGCCGGTTTAGACCGGCCCCTGTTTGACTGGAACGACGCGCAGGTCAGTCTGAGTCGTGATTCTGGTTCTGGCTCTGGTTCTGGCTCTTGTTCTTGGGACCCGGTTTTCTGCCAGCGGCAGGCGGCGGGACATAGCCAGCAATACGGCAGAGAAATCCTTCGATGGGCTTGCCGTTTTTAAAGCGCGTAATGGTGCAGCTGGAAATTTCGCCGCGTTCCGACAGGCCTGGCAGCGAAGAACGTACAGTCGCAAGCGGAATACCCGTTGCCGCTGCAATTTCCGAGTCGAGCAGTTGGCCGTGCTTTTTCAAGCATTGGATAATAGTGGTGGCATGCATTTCAATTTCCTCAGTGAAAATGAAAATCGTGTTTTGCGCCGGTACCATTTGCATGGCGCCATGCAAACATGAGGATTAAAAACAAAGAGGCCACCAGAGAGGCGGCCTTCTGTAAGTATGCGTATTATAAGCACTTTTTTGCAAAATAGCCAGCCCTGTGGAAATCGGTGGTTGAAGCTCATGGTCGAGGGGCCAGACTGGCATCAATCAGTGCATGAAACAGGGCCAAAACGGGCCGGAGGACCGGAAAATGCAGGAAAAACTCGGAAAACTTCGCGAGGCATTGCAGGAACTTAAAGGCTCGGGCGTACTGGCAAAAGGCTATATGGCCGAGCTCGCCCTGATTGCCGCCATAGACCTGATGGAGGAGATGGTGGCTGAAATCGAGAAGCTCAAGCGCGACAAGGCCGAAACCGGCAAGTAGTCAAAATAGCAGGTGGCCGTGCCGGAACCTGTTTTGTCAGTTTAAGCTTGCTGTTCCTTCCATTTTTTACCTGAAACCATTTCCATGCGCTTATTACACATTCTGTTTTCAGCCGCCATTGCCGGCACCAGCTCACCGGCCTGGTCAGAAAATGCCGAAACCCTCCCCTCAGGGGTAGTCGTGATGCACCTGAAGCAAGGCAACGGCCGGGCCCCCAAGGCCAGCGACACGGTAAAGGTCCACTATCGCGGAACATTGACCGACGGCACAGAATTCGACAGTTCCTACAAGCGCAACAAGCCTGCTTCCTTTCCTCTGGACCGCGTTATCCCGTGCTGGACCGAAGGCATGCAGAAGATGCAGCCCGGCGGGAAAGCCCGGCTCGCATGCCCGCCGCAAACAGCCTATGGGGTACGTGGAATACCCGGGCTCATCCCGCCTAACAGCGTACTGATGTTCGAGGTTGAGCTACTGGCAGTAGAAGACTAGAAATGCACCGTTAGCGTCGGCCATCCCGATCGCGATTCCTGTCCTGATCTTGATCGCGATCCTTGTCATCCCTCTTGTCGCGACTCTTGCTGCGGTCGTCGTCGCGACCCCTGCCCTGATCGGAGGGACGGTTTGGTTCACGCGCGGTCTCCTGGGGCCTGCCGCGGTCTTTTTCGTAACCCTTGTCACGATCCATGCTGCGGTCAGCATCACGGCCTCTATCATGTTCGGGTTCGCGGTTTACCTCGCGGCCTCTTTCCTGGCCCCTGTCCCGGTCTCCGTTCTGATACGTATTACGGTCGCGGTCGCCATCACGATCCCCGCTGCGGTAGTTGTCGCGGTCACGATCTGATTCGCGATTTCTGTCGCGATCACCGTCCCGATCTCCGCTACGGTATCCATCACGATTCCGATCACCATCACGGTATCCGTCGCGATCACGATCGTAATCACGTTTGTATCTCACTTCCCTGGGGTAACGGTCTCGGGGCAGGTCCACCCAGGGGCCCGATCTCGAACGTGAGTATCTCCAGCGGTAATTGTCGTAGTAATAGTAGAAACCTGCATGCAGGAAGATGTGATCAAAATCCAGATCCACTATGAATGGAAGCGCTGGTGCCACTGTTACATAGAGGTACCTGATCTCTCTTGGATAGCGGTCACGGGGCAGTTCCACCCAAGGGCCCGACCTCGAGCGTGAGTATCTCCAGTGGCGGCCATCATCGTAGTGATAGTAGAAGCCGGCATGAAAAAAGATGTGGTCTGTGTCCAGCTCCACAATCACGGGTAGTGCTGGAGCCACAACCACGACATCATCATGATGGCGATGCGTGGACTGCACCGCGCAGCCGGAAAGCATAAGCGCGGCAAGCAATGCAGCATGTCCGGTTTTAAACATTTTGATTCTCCTGGTTGGTGTTTGTGAATGTGTTTCTATTTCCATTCGCAATGGGCCTGAATCTGTTTTGTTCGACCCTCATCAAACCATACAGTTCCAGCCATGATCCGGCCAACTCCTATTCGCCCACGTAACCTGCCAGCGCAGCAATCTGCCAATGTTGCAGATCCTTCACCAATGGCGCCATGACCGCCGTTTTGGGGCCCCTTGTCTTTCCATCACGATATTCTGTCAGGCGCGCACTGACATCTCCACGCGTCAGGCCAACCAATTTAGGGTTGTCCCCAACGCCTTGGCCAACGTCACCATGGCAACTGATGCATTTGAGGACGTAGATGTCATAACCGCTTTGCGGAAAACCTGAAGTTTCTGGCATTTTGGTTTGGTCCTGTTCCATCGACACCACTGGCTCAGGCACAGCTTCCGTAAATGTCGCCCCAACCTCCGGTTCCTCTTTGCCACAGCCCGCCAGAACAAAAAGCACAAGGAACGGTATGAGAAGTGGGGTGGATTTCATGCGGTTTTATCTCTCTTTCTGATTTATCAAGGTCAAGCACCGAATCACATGTTCAGCACTACATGCTTAAGGATAGCAAACATGTCCAGCTACCATCTGCACCTGCAAACGGGCGACACTATTCCACTTTCTCGCAGGACATGGAGGCAAATGCGATTAAAAGAGCCAGCCAACCACGATTGACCCTTTTCCCAAAAAGGGTTTATAAATGCATAAACAAAAATCATCAGAGGGCAAAGCCCCACCAACCCAGCTTAGGAGGAGTACATGTCTGCTTTACCTGGTTCGGATGCTTCACATTCCACCGAAAACATGCCCTTTGTGGCACCCTGTCATACGTTGGAATTATCAGCACCACTACGCTGGCTGCGCCTTGGCTGGAATGACATTCTCCGCGCTCCGCGCCTGAGTCTGACCTACGGCACGGTATTGATGGCGCTCTCCATGCTGATCGCCGCATTCACCTGGCGCTACGGCATGATGGCGCTCTACCTTGGGTTGGCAACCGGCTTTGTATTCATCGGCCCGGTACTGGCCGTCGGCTTGTATTCGATCAGCCGTCAGTTGGGAAAGGGGTTGAACCCGGTGATGGGCTACTGCGTGCGTGAGGGTTGGCACCACATACGTGAATTGCTGGTGATGGGTATTGTGCTGCTGGTGGTGTTGCTGGTCTGGGCGCGCGCTGCTGCGACCGTGCATGTTTTCTTTCCCGATGAGCCCAATCCCCCGATCGAGCATCTGCTGACCTTCCTCGGTGTGGGCAGTGTAGTGGGCGCGGTATTCGCAGCCATCGTGTTTTCCGCCAGCGCCCTGTCCCTGCCCATGATTCTTGATCGCAAAGTGGATGCCATTACGGCATGCGTGACAAGCATCAACGCCGTACTGCGCAACAAGAAACCCATGCTGATCTGGGCCTTTCTCATTTTCTTTTCCGTCTTGCTGGGCTTCGCCACTGCCTGTATCGGATTTATTGTGCTAATGCCATTGATTGGCCACGCCACCTGGCATGCCTACCGGGAAACCATTGATGCTGATGCCTGGCCGGAAGACATGATTCCAAGGTAATGGATCCAGCGTAAAAGAACCTTGAACCAACAAAAAACAGGGCAACTTGATTGCCCTGTTTTTACGTCAACTCCTTTCGACTCAGGCCGCCTTGGCGACTGGCATGCTTTTCATCATCTTGCGAATGGCATCACGAAGTTCAGGCGTGTCTTTTTCGTGGTGAGAACTTACAGCATGCTGAACCGCAGCTTCCAGAAGCTCTTCCTCGTTGTTCGCCGAAATCATGACCGAACATGATGACGACTCGCTGGGATACTCCCGGCAATCGATGTACTTTCGTTCCATGGGAACCTCCTTTCATTCGCCCGTATCGTCCCCTGTTCCAATCCTGCAAAGGCCGTCAAAGCGAATAGCCCTTTTATAGACCAGCAATATCGAAAAGTGCGTTGCATCGATAATTTCAATGGCGTGGAGGTTGCCATAACAAAATCAAATTCATGTCCAGCAATGCGCCAACGCAAGCTATCGCTGGAGAATGCAACCCGTGTCGGATTAAACTATCGACTGTGTCATTCATCTATCCGGAAATTTCATGAAAACCAGAACCGTTCTGACCTCCGCCATTCTTCTTGTACTGTTAGGCTGCAGCAAACTGACGCTGGAGAATTACAACAAGATCACCGTCGGCATGGAATACGATGAGGTAACTCAACTTATAGGGAAACCCGAGAGTTGCAATGATGTAATGGGTATCCGCAATTGCATCTGGGGCAATGAAAAACGATCGGCAAACATCAGTTTTGCAGGCGACAAGGTTCTGCTGTTTTCCTCCAACAATCTCAAGTAGCGATTTCTGCCGGTTTCGACCATCCCAAAGATAGGGCTGACACCAGCCCTGGTCTTTACTTAATTGCTGCTTCTTAACCCAAGTCCCAGGCTCATGGCTGCCAGCAGCAGGATGGCGGCAAGCAGCATGAATGCGTTGCCGAACCCGGACACTCCAACAACCCATCCGGTAAGAACGGGGCCAATGGATTGGCCAATATCCATGATCGTTCGCAGCACGCCCATTGATGAACCATAGCGGCCATTCCTGGTAAGGTCGGCAACCAGGGCCGCCGTGGACGAGGTGACTGTTGCAAAGCCAAGACCGAACATCAGACTTAATGCAGACAAGCCGATAAAGCTGGGCATTGTCGGCAACAGAAGGATGCTGATGGCACCTATGACAAGACCGGGAACGATGACCTTCTTGCGTCCGACACGGTCTGACAGCCTGCCCATGAGTGGCTTGGCAAACACGATGCTTATCAGCTGCACACCTAGAATGATGCCTATCTGCCATGCGGGAATGCCAAGCGAGTTTGCAAAAAGCGCAAGGAAAGCCTCGATCGCACCAAACACAAGGTACTGGCAAGCTTCGACCATGCTGACCAGCATGATGCCGGGATAACGCAAAACACCAACGAGGTTTTTACGGAAATTCGGCCTCTCTTGTTTTTCAGTCTGTGGTGTTGCGCCATCACGCAGAAACATGCCAGCAACCAGGGCCAGGACTCCGCTTGCAGCGCATGCAACATAGACAGCACCAAAACTTGCCATCGAGATCAGGGCTCCCCCCAGAAAGGGGGCAATGGAACGTCCAGCAATTGTTACTGATGAAAAGGTCGAGAGTTTTGCCGCCCGGTCAGTTGTATGGCGCTCCGCAATCGCGGCACTCGCCACTGTGCCAAAGATGGCGGTGGCGAAACCGTGATAAAAGCGCACAAGCATCAGTTGCCACGCATTGACGACAAACAGGTACAGGAAGGGAGCTGTGGCAAACACGATCAGTGAAGCAAGCAACACCCGCCTTTGCCCCAGATAGTCGGACAGCGCACCAGCCGGGAAACTCACCAGGACACCCGGGATGGTTGAGGCCATGACAATCCATCCAATCTCTGCCGGCGTGGCGCCAAGTGAAGCCGCGAACAAAGGCAAGACCGGTGTCTTTGACATGGTCGAGCTCAAAATCGCAAGCCCGCCAGTGAGCGCGATGAGGGTAAAAAAGGAAAGGCACGCCGGTTTCAATTCACTCGATTTGCCAACAAGATCGGCCGCTACAAGCCGGCAGACTCCAGTTCAAACTGAATGGAGGCAATGCCAGCCTGGGCACATGCCTCATCCTGCTCACCCGTGGATGCGCCGGAAACGCCAACTGCTCCGACAATATTTCCCGCTGCCTCGATCGGCACTCCGCCGGCTGAAAATACCAGCCCTTCAACCTTGCCGACGGAAAATGGCTGGGTGAAACGGTTGGCCATGGAAGAAGTGGCCGCGTTGAAATTTACTGCTGTATAGGCCTTCTGCCGGCTGACGTCGAGCGTTACTCTCGGCGCAAGGGTGTCGCGCATCACCACCATGGGATCTCCGCTTCGGTCAACGACCGTCACGCCTATCTGGATGCCTTTCTTGCGGCATTCTTCCATGGCTTCTCGCGCAAGCTTCTCGGACGCCTCAACGGTAAGGCGTGGGATCTTCACCACAACCGGCACTTCCGCCGCCATTAGTTGTGTTGAATAAAATGCTGCACAGAGAACCGCAATCAGGGATGGTTTAAGCATAAGGCACCTTTCTCAATGGAGTTGCAGGAACGCGCACAAGAGCATGCACACCTTTAATTAAAACTAGGTGCCAATTACGTTCTAGTCAAAACCTGCACTATTCTGAAAAGCAAAGTTACACGCTATGGTTTCAAAATGGCAAAAAAAGCCTTCCCTCTCTCAAAGGTGTACAGCCTGCTCGAACCTGGGCCGGTCGTTCTGATCACGGTTTCAGGAAGACAGGGAATGGATGTCATGACCCAGTCCTGGCACACGATGATGGAATTCGAACCGCCACTGGTTGGTTGCGTAATCAGCGGCCGCAATTACAGCTTCGACATCCTGCGCAAGACTCGCGAATGCGTCATTTCCATCCCGACCGTGGAGTTGTCCAGCCAGGTCGTTGGCTGCGGCAATACATCCGGGGAGCTAATCAACAAGTTCGAAGCTTTTGGCCTGACGCCTCAACCCGCCTCAAAAGTGTGCGCTCCATTGATAGCCGAATGCTATGCCAACCTGGAATGCAAGGTGGCCGACAGCCGCATGGTGAACAAATACAATTTTTTCATTCTCGAGGTGGTCAAGGCCTGGACCAACCCGGCCATCAAGAACCCTCGAACCTTGCACCATTGCGGCATGGGCAGGTTCATGGTGGCTGGCAAGCCTTTCAAGCTGCCATCCAAGGCAAAATAACCTTTGTGCTAGGCTTGGGTTATTCAAGCAGGCCGCACAACAGAAGGATCGATGATGAGCGCGAAATTCGAACGTCTGGTACTCGACGTGCTTAAACCACACGAACCCAACGCCCTGGAATTTGCACGCGCGATCGCTGCCCATGGCTACCGGGTACAACTTGCAGTTGAGGAAATGGACGAGAAAACCGAAAGCGTGGTGCTGGTAGTTGAGGGCAGCCTTATCGATTTTGACCTGGTTCGAGCAACCATCAGCGAACTGGGAGGTTCACTTCACAGTATCGACGAGGTAGAGGTCCGAGGCGCAGAACCTCTTGCGGAATAGGCACCATTCTGAATGAGCCCTGTGCGACATCTGCGTTTCCTGCTGCACATAACCAGTTCGCATCCCATCTTGCGCCGCTATGTTGTCGTCAATGGCTTTGACGGCGCGCTGACCATGCTTGGCCTGCTGGCAGGGTTTCGCGTGGCGCCCGAGGTGCCGATCAAGGCCATGATTACCGCCTGCATCGGCGCCGCTGTTGCCCTTGGCGTAAGCGGGGTTGCCAGCGCCTTCATCAGTGAAGCGGCAGAAAGGCGCCTGGCCTTGAAAGAGCTTGAGAGCGCCATGATCCATGATCTTGAAGACAGCGCCCACGGGCGTGCAGCAAGGCTGGTTCCCTACCTGATTGCTGCCAGCAACGGTATGTCTCCCTTTATGATCTCGGTATTCATCCTGCTGCCATTGTGGCTTGGAAAATGGGGATATACGCTGCCCCTGGCACCACTGGATGCCGCCCTGGTCCTGGCTTTTTGTATGATTTTCCTGCTGGGCGCCTACCTTGGCCGCATCGGACAGACCTCGTGGCTGGCGGGCGGTATGAAATCCCTGCTGGTTGCAATCATCACGGCATTGGCAGTTTTCCTGCTGGGCTGACCCGGAGAAAGCCATAAATATTAAAGTTTTAAGTCATTTATCCCGATTAAACAAAGGGTTAATCTAGGCTCCCATAATCAATCACAGGAATAAGGGAGCAATTTCCATAACACATGCAATCCAAAGGCTGACGGAGAATGGTGGCTGACGTACCGGTAATTACCAACCCAACGTCATTTACGCGCTTGTTGCGCAATTCGGTTCTTGCCCTGATCATCGGGGGAGCCATAGCGCTTGCCGCCTATTGCAAGCACAGCTGGGACCGCGAAGTGCAGGAAGTTCGCGAGAACCTCCTGGTGCAGTCCAGCTTTCTCGCAACCGCTTCACAGTCCTTCTTCGACAATGTCGGTAATGGCCTGAAACCCCTGGGTCAATTACTGTATAACAAGAACATTCTGGAAGACCCGGAAGCAAGCCGCTCCTACCTCGAAGATTTTAGTGATCGTTATCCCGAAGTCGTGACGATTGCAGTATTTGCACCCGACGGCAGGATGTTGATCAACACCGGCGCCAAACCTGGCCAGACTTTGCCAGACTTTCGCAAAGACCCGCCCTATCTGACCAATCTGCTGGCAGACATGGTCAATCCCAGTTCCTATGTCATCGGGCAGCCCGAATTTGGCAAGGTCATCAAACGCTGGCGATTCACCATCAGGCGTGTCATGCGAAATGAAAGCGGACAGCCGATGTTCCTGATGCAGGCCGCCATCCCCCTGGAGAAGGAAGGTACCTTCCTTCACCAGTTGCCAGTCCCGCCAAACAGCTTCATTGGTTTGCTGCGCGGCGACGGTCTTCAGCAGGCCCGCTGGCCTGCCAAAGAGCCTTCAGAAATTTACGGAAAACCATCCGAGGGACCGGTTGCACAGACCGTGCGCAACAACCCCAACATCCTGTCAGGATACGTCGAAGGCGAGTCTCTGTGGACAGACAGCAAAGGTTTTCGTGCAGGCAGCTTTACCCGACTATCCCGTACAGACATGTACGCCTACGTTTCCGCGCCGTGGAGCTATGTCTGGCAACAATGGTGGATACACAATTCCGCTGTTCTGGTCGTGTCGGTTCTCTTTTTGCTGGTCACCTCTCTGGTCGCCCATCGAATCTGGACGCGTGAAAAATTACATCGGCAGGAATTGCTGGCCCAGGCCCGCAGAGACGCATTGACCGGGCTTCCAAACCGGGCGGCAGCGGAAGAAATGATCCAGTTCTGCATCGACATGTCGCACACGCTGGACCGCAAATTCTCCCTGCTTTTCCTGGACATCGACCGTTTCAAGGACATCAATGACTCGCTGGGCCATGCCACGGGCGACCGTCTGCTAATTAAAATATCCGAACTCATCAAAGATTCCCTTAATGAAGAGGGCATGGTCAGCCGTCTTGGCGGTGACGAGTTTCTGATCGTGCTGCCGGCTCGAGACGTCGATACGGCAGTGGATATTGCGCAGCGCCTGATCGGTGTTTTCAGGAAACCAATACGGGTCGGCGAACATTCCCTGGTGGCGACTCCTTCAATAGGTATTGCCCAGTTCCCGGAGCACGGCGAGGATATCGACACCCTGCTCAAGCATGCCGATACGGCCATGTACGAATCCAAGCGGCAGGGACGCAATGCATTCTCGGTGTACATGGACCAATTGGGGGAGAAGGTGCTCGAGCGCGTGGAACTGGAACGCATGTTGAGAGATGCGCTCGAACAAAACCTGTTCAAGCTCCATTATCAACCGGTGGTGGACATGACCACCGGACGCATCGTCGGCGCGGAAGCCTTGTTGCGATGGGTGCGTGCTGACGGCATGATTGTCATGCCGATGAGCTTCATCGGCGTTGCTGAAGAATCCGGCCTTATCCATCAAATTGGAGAATGGGTGCTGCACAACGCCCTGGAACAGGTCAAAGCCTGGAATGATGCCGGGCACAACCTTTGGGTCTCGATCAACATTTCCCCTCGCCAGTTCCAGGATCCAAACCTCGTCGAGAAAATCAGCTCTGCACTGGATATGATTGGAGTCGAGCCCGACCAACTGGGAATCGAGATCACCGAAACCGTTGCTATGTTGAACCCGGAAGCGAGTTCCCGGATTCTGGGCAGGCTCAAGGAAATGGGCGTTCGCATTGCCATTGATGATTTCGGCACCGGTTACTCTTCCCTGAGTTATCTCAAGCGCATTCCTGCGGACAAGGTAAAGATCGACAAGTCCTTCGTCGACGGCATCAACCTCGAAGTGGACGACACGGCAATCG
Organism: Thiobacillus sp. UBA6918; assembly: GCA_002450925.1. GTDB lineage: Bacteria > Pseudomonadota > Gammaproteobacteria > Burkholderiales > Thiobacillaceae > UBA6918. Next base: position 25,438 of record DKAU01000008.1, read on the forward strand.
TTCATACCATCCTGGCCTTGGCCGAAATCCTCGACAAAAAGGTGATCGCAGAGGGCGTGGAAACTGAAGACCAATACAATGCATTGCACGCGCTGAACTGCCAGCTCGCGCAGGGCTACTGGATCAGCCGGCCAATACCGCCCGATGACTTCACTGAGTTGCTCGGTCGCACGCTTCTAAATCGCGCTGCCTGATTCGCAGCATTTGGCTGTAACATCGGATCCATGACTCAGCAGGATCCTCAGCCCCACCCATCCCATCCCATCGACACCCAGGTACACGGCGAGGGAGACATCTGCCCCGTCACGCCCTGGTGGCGGAACTGGAAAATAATGCTGCTGATCTGGCTGGCCATCGGAGGACTGGTCTGGCTGGGTTTTCAATACAACGTGGACCACCGGGTCATTGCGGGCAGCGTGGTTGTGGTTGGCGTGCTTTCCAATGCTTTTGCCTGGCTGGTAGGCGTAATAGCCCTGGTGCCGATCATCGGTCCGCTGATCGTGAAAATACTATCGATCGGTTTTGTCTGGCTGCTGAATGCCGTAGGCTATCTCGTCTCGTACATCGCCATCAGGCGCGGCTATTCAAAAGACGTATTGACCTACCGCGGCCTGACCATCGCACTCATCATCGGGATCGTGATCGGTTACGTAATCGGCAAGCTTGTCTAGCGACCCGTCATCAGCGCCTTCTTTTTCACCAGTTGGCCGGTTTGGTAATCGCGGAAAGCCTGTTCGATTTCTGCGCGGGTATTCATCACAAAAGGCCCATGTTGAACGATGGGTTCTCCAATAGGCTTGCCGGCCACACAAATAAAGCGGGTATCTTCTGAACCGGCCTGAATCTCAACTTTTTCCCCCTCCCCCAGCACGGCCAGGCTGTAACGGGGAAGTTTGGTGCCGCCAATTTCAGCCTCGCCGTCGTAGACACAGACAAAAACCGTATGACTGGCTGGTAAATCCAGTGAAAACTTCGCACCCGCATTCAGGCCGACATCTAGGTATTGCATGTCCGTGCCTGGGTCATCGATTACGCCGTGCTGATCGCCGTACTCTCCGGCCAACACCCGAACCTTGCGCCCATCCTCAACCACCTCCGGAATCGCATGAGGCGTGAATTCCTGATAAGCCGGGTCGCTCATCTTTTCAGCAGCCGGCAGATTGATCCAGAGCTGGAAACCGCGCATCAGTCCATCCATCTGCTTGGGCATCTCGGAGTGAATCACGCCGCTGGCGGCCTTCATCCATTGCGCGCCTCCAGAACGAAGGTCACCGCAATTTCCCATGCTGTCCCGATGCTCCATGTGGCCGTCCAGCATGTAGGTGAAGGTGACAAAACCGCGATGCGGGTGCGAAGGAAAACCGGCAATGTAGTCGTCCGGATCATCGCTGCCGAAATGGTCCAGCATGAGAAAGGGATCCAGGTTTCTCAATGCAGGGGTGCCAATGGTTCGATGTACGGTAACGCCTGCACCCTCGGTAATCTCGAAAGCACGGACTATTTGCCTGACGACACGTGTTGACATGATTTACTCCTTAACCTGAAACCTGCGCACCGCTCCTTCTGGAGAGAACAGAACCCAGGGAAAACGGACCAGCGCCCAACAGTGACTGGACGACCAGCGCTACAGCAAGAAAGGCAGGATATTCCCAGCCGCCATTTTGCGCACTGAATACCCATCCGTTGCCCCAGTGTACGCTCATGGCACCAAGCATGATGGGTACAAGCATGAGCGAAACCCAGCGGACGCAGATGCCCCCCAGCAACAGGATGCCCCCTGCAAATTCAGCAGCCGTAACGACATAGGCAAGCCAGCCCGGAAACCCGACGGATGAAAAAAACTGCACCGTACCCGGCAGAGTGAACACCATAACCTTTAGCAATGCATGGGCAACCAGCATGGTCCCCAAAGACAGTCGCAAGATCATGGGTGCGTAGTCGGATTTTTGTGTACTTGTCATTTACATATCTCCTATCAAAGATCGGTTTGGCGTGAAGAAAATCTTCACATGCACACATTTTCCGTGTTGCTATATCTTGGATAAAGTATGATAAAAAAAACTTACTGTTGCTAATAACGAAACAATATGGACAAATTCATCGACATGCAGACTTTCGTGAAAGTGGTCGAAGCGGGCAGCATCACTTTGGCCGCCGAAAGGCTTGGCGTAGGAAAGTCGGTGGTCAGCCGGCGCCTGGCAGAGCTTGAATCAAGGCTAGGCGTGCAACTTTTTCAGCGCACAACCAGGCGGTTAAACCTGACCGAGAGCGGGCGTGGTTTCCATGAGCGCTGTCAGCGCATTCTGGCCGATCTGGACGAGGCCGAGCTCGCAGTTTCCCAAGACCATGCCTCCCTGAGAGGGAAGCTCCGTGTGGCTTTGCCACTTTCATTTGGCCTTCATCACCTCTCACCGCTTATCAGGGAATTTTCGCAACTGCATCCTGACATCGATTTCGATCTGGATTTCAATGACCGGCAAATAGACTTGATGCAAGAGGGCTTTGATCTTGCCATCCGGATTGCAAAACTGGCAGATTCCAGCCTAATTGCCAGACGTTTGACAGTCATTCGTCATATAGCCTGCGCAAGTCCAGATTATCTGGCACAACATGGCACGCCAAAAACCCCGGAAGAACTTGGGCAACATGTCGGGCTTGGTTACAGCAACACCGTCAATCCCGGACTTTGGACATATACAAACCCATCGGGCGAAACAAAAAGCACAAGAATTCCGATCAAACTGACATCAAACAATGGCGACTTTTTATGCCAGATGGCAGTCGCAGGCCATGGCATTTTGCTGCATCCAAGCTTTTACCTCTCCGAAGCCATCCGGCAAGGAGAACTTGTTCCCTTGCTGCACCGGTATCACTGGCCAGAACTAAATGCGTATGCCGTCTATCCGGCCACCCGTCATCTTTCAACACGAGTGCGCGCATTCATTGATTTCCTGGCCGGGAAATTTACCGATGATCCTTATTGGGATCGTGCGATCCAGCCAGTATTGACTGCTTCATCCTCGACAAAGGGCAATAAATCGGGCCAAACAAAAAGAGGCCAGAAATCCTGATCTATAGTGGGTAGAGGCTTTCCCTTTCACAGGAAGGAGACAAACATGAATTCGTTACATCGAATAGAGCGTTTTCTGGATGAGCATATGGTTCCCTTTGACCTTGTTGCCCACCCCCACACGCAAACCAGCCTTGCAACCGCACACTCCGCACATGTCGAACCCAATCGTCTGGCAAAGGGCGTGCTGCTTGAAGGCGACCAGTGCCTTATGGTGGCGATGATTCCGGCTGACCAGGAGATACATCTGGGCAAGCTCAGCGTCGAACACGGGCAGGATTTCAGCCTGGCCGACGAAAAAACGCTGCGCAGGCTGTTTGCCGATTGCGATCCTGGCGTTATTCCCGGGCTGCCGCAAGTCTGGGGCGTGGAAATGGTATGGGACGATGCGTTGATGGCGCAGCCGGACATCTACCTGGAAGCCGGAGACCACGAACGTCTGGTGCATCTGGAAACAAAATATCTTTGGGACTTGTTCGGCGAGGCGCCCCATTGTCATTTCTGTCAGCCACACGTGCATCATTAGCTAATTTACAATTCCAGAAAAGCCGGCCTGCACAAAACAGGCCGGCTTATTTAATGCGGCGCCTGCCGAATGGAGGCAGCGCTCTAAAATAAGACCCTGTCCACTATTACATATGGCATATGGCAAGCATCGGGGAACCCATGAAAGAACAACTGGCGGCACTTGACCAGGCACAGAGCAAGATGATCGACTTGGGAATCGAGTTTGGTCCCAAACTGCTTGCGGCGGTAATCATCCTCATCGCAGGCTATTATGCCGGGCGCTGGGTTGGAAACATGCTGGAGAAAATGCTCTCCCGCCTGGAACTCGACATTAGCGCACGCCAACTTCTGGTGCGTATCACACGCGCACTGATACTGACCCTGTTCCTGGTCATGGCATTGCAGAATCTGGGAGTCGACTTGCTGCCCCTGATCGCGGGACTGGGTGTGGCCGGTGCAGGGATTGCCCTTGCCATGCAAGGGGTTCTCTCCAACCTGGCCGCCGGTCTTACCATCATATTTACCAAGCCATTCCGGGTTAACGAATACATATCCATTGCGGGAGAAGAAGGCCAGGTCGAGAACATCACGCTTTTCAATACAACCCTGAGCCATCTGGATTTATCACGAATTGTCATACCCAATCGCAAGATCGCAGGTGAAATCCTGCACAACTACGGCACCATCCGGCAGGCAAGCGTGGTGGTCGGTGTTGCATACAATGCAGACCTCAACCTGGCGCTCTCTACTGTCGATGAAATTCTGCGCGGAAACTCACGCGTGCTTGCGGATCCCGCGCCTTTTGTTCAGATAAGCACATTGGGCGACTCGTCCGTCAACATCAGTGTGCGGCCCTGGGTCAACGTGACTGATTATCCGGCAATCATCGGTGACTTGAACAAGTCACTGCTCGAAACCTTCCGTGAACGCGGCATCAACATCCCCTTCCCGCAGCGAGAGGTCAGGCTGCTGGAAAAAGCCTGATATTTCACAAACCGCAGCGAGCAATTCCTCGATCATCCCGTTTTTGTTCGGGAGCAGCTGAAAACGTGGCGTAACATGGTGGTCAGCCAACCATCGGTACATTCCATGAACCAAAAAGTCGGAGAGATCCTCCAGCGCATCCGTGAACTGGAAGCTGAACTTGAGGCGGAGCTGGAAAGCCGCCGCGAAGCGATGCATGTGCGATTCGATCATCAGCGCGTCCGCTTCGAGCAGGAAGTCCTGCAGCGCCAACGGCAATTCAAGATCGGTGTGATTGAGTACATTCGCCGATCCGAGTTACGCAACAAAGTGACCGCCCCCATCATCTACAGCATGATCTTCCCACTGGTGCTGCTAGATATTTCCGTCACGCTATACCAATTACTATGCTTTCCGATGTATCGAATCCAGCGTGTCAGACGGCGTGACTACATGGCCTTCGATCGGCGTCATTTGGAATATTTGAACGCAATCGAAAAATTTCACTGCACCTATTGCTCTTACGGAAACGGGCTGGCTGCATATGTAAAGGAGATCATCGCCCGTACCGAACAGTATTGGTGTCCGATAAGGCATGCTCGACGCCTGGTGCGAACACACTCGCATTACGGCCAGTTCGTGGATTATGGTGATGCAGAAGCCTATCGACGGGAGTTGAGGCAGTTAAGGGAGGCGTTGAACACGGGCAAGAAGAACCACAAGTAATTGGCGCCCCCGACACGAATCGAACGTGTGACCCTCCCCTTAGGAGGGGGATGCTCTATCCACTGAGCTACGGGGGCGTGGCGCGCATTTTAGCCAATATTGTCACAGCGCGCTGATATCATGACCATATGAAACTAGCGCTGCTGATTATTTTACCTCTCATCGCCTGGGTGGTTTGGCGTGCATGGCAGACCGGTCCAACTCCAGAAGTTGGCATGCCGGCGCCTGATTTCAAACTGCCTGATCAGCACGGCAAGCTCCATTCGTTGTCGGATTATGCCGGTCGCTGGCTGGTGCTGTATTTTTATCCCAAGGATGACACACCGGGCTGCACGCGCGAGGCCTGTTCATTTCGCGACGACTTGGCCAGACTGCAGACTGCCGGCGCAGAAGTGGTCGGAATCAGCGTGGATTCCCAGGAAAGCCATCAGCAATTTGCCAACAAATATGCTCTCACCTTTACCTTGCTGGCCGACATGGATGGCAATACGGCGCGCCATTATGGTGCGCTGATGGATTGGAAAATTTTCCAGCTGGCAACGCGCACTACTTTTCTGATCGACCCTGTCGGAAAAATTTATCACGTGTACAAGCATGTAGACCCAAGCAAACATGCAGATGAAATTCTGGCAGATATGCCAAAAACTCAATAACCAGCCAAGATTGCCGTAATTCGACTAAATAATTTTAGAATTCAGGCCAGAATGAATCGTATCTTCCTTTTTCTGATTGCCGGCGCATTTCTGGTGTTAACGCTGTTGATCGCAGCGCTTGCTGCCAATGGCATCTACCAGCTTGGCCGCCTGAATAACCAGATCGAAACGGTACTCAAGCAATACAGCCTCAAACTCGACACAGTCAGTACCCTTCAGGTTGATTCCTATACTCGTGGCGACCGTCTGCTGAGAATGGCCATCGAAGAAGACCCCTTCGTGAGGGATGAGCTTTTCATTGAATTCAATCGTGCCGGATTTCTTGTTGGTTCGGGTCGCCGAAAACTGCTGGAACTTGGACTGACCATTGAGGAGCGCAAGCTGTTCGACGAACAAAGCCAACTGATCGAGAGAATCATCCCGATGCAGGAGCGTGTCATCGACTATCTCCATCGCGACCAGATTGTAGACGCGCGAAATGTTCTGATCGCCGAAGGCATCGCAATGCAATCCAGGCTTGTGGAAATGCTTGGCGTGCTTCATGAAGATATGCGCGCAACCCATACCCAGGCCCTGAATAAAGCGGCAGAAAATTATCAGCGCGGCCGGTTCTTGACTTATTTGCTGGGCATAAGCGCAACGATTTTTGGCCTTGCCCTGGCGGCGTTCACCATGAATCGCCTTGTTAGAAACGCCCGTGATATTGACCAGCAGATAAAGGATCTCGAATCATCACGCTCTGCTCTGGAAGCAGAGGCTACTCACGATGCGATGACCGGCCTGGCAAACCGCAAACTGTTTTACGACCGTCTCAAGCAGGCCATGCTGAATGCAAAACGCTACAACCGCAAGGTCGGCGTATTGTTCGTTGACCTAGACAACTTCAAGACAGTAAACGACCTGTATGGGCATCATGTGGGCGACGCCCTGCTTGAGGAAGTTGCCAAACGACTCCAGGACTCCGTTCGCGAATCCGATACCATTGCACGTGCGGGCGGAGATGAGTTCCTAATCCTGCTGGGCAACCTCAACAGGCCGGAAGATTGCGATGCCGCTATCGACAAGATAGAGGATGCATTGGAGATGAAGGCCAACTTGCACGACGTGGAACTGATGATTTCAGCCAGCATCGGCCGCGCAATCTATCCTGACGACGGTGTTACCGAAGATGCGTTGATCCGCGCAGCTGACGCCTCCATGTACCGGGTCAAGACCGGGCAGCCCAGAACACACTAACTTTCCTGGTAAGCCTTTCTTCCCCACACCCACACATACTGCATGCCGGATGCCACCGTAGTGGCAAACACCAGGCCGAACATCGGCGCAAGCCAGTTGTCCCCCGTCACGATGCCGGCCTGATGTCCAAGCACCAGCGCAAGCATGCCAAATTCTGCAAAAGTATTGGTCTTCCCCAGCAAGGTTGGATGTATTTCAAGATGCCCGGCCATGCCGCGATAAGCCAGTGCGCCGATCACGATCACCGCATCGCGGATGACAATGGCAAGCGCCATCCATACCGGCACCAGATTGAAGCTGGTCAGCACCACCAGCACTGACAGTGACAAGGCCTTGTCGGTAACGGTATCCAAGGCTGCGCCAATCGCCGTGCACTGATTGAGCTTGCGCGCCAGATAACCGTCCAGCCCGTCAGTTGAAGCCGCAACCAAAAACACCCAGGTCGCCACCTCCCATTGATTCTGCAACACAAACCAGATTGTCGCCGGTACGCCCATGAGGCGGATGCCGGTTATGGCGTTGGGAATGTTGAAAGCTTTTTCTTCCATATGTTTAAGATTGGATGCTTTCCCAAAGCTTTTCAAGCCGCTTGGCAGACACCGGGTGAGGCGTTTTCAGCTCCTGTGCAAACAGCGACACCCGCAGCTCTTCCAGATGCCAGCGAAATTCAGCAAGCAAAGGATCACGCACCCCTGCCTTGCGGTGTTTGGCCAGGCGCTCATGATGGCGCTGCTCAAAACCCTGAATGATCGCGCTGTGGCGAGCATCACGATCGCCCGCCGACGGCAACTTCTCGAAGCGGCGCAGGATGGCTTTCAGATAACGCGGCAGGTGCTGCCAGCGCTCCCATGGCGTGGCACTGATGAACCCCGGGTACACCAGTTTCGCCAAGTGCGCCTGCTCGTCCTTTTGCGCGTGAGCAAAGGCTGACTTCTGCGAGAGTTTTGCCTGTACCTGCTGGGATAAATCCAGACACTCTTCCACGGACTTCAGCAGCGCCTGCATCACCGGCGTGATACGCGGCTTGGCGCGCTCCTTCTGCTTGTCGAAGGCCTTTTGATTGCGCGGCAACTCGTCATCCCCCAGACAGGCACGTGCTGCAATGGTGTCGAGCAGCTCTTCGAAGAAGGCATCCGCATTGCCGATCGACCGATACTTCAGCGCCAGTGATGTCTGTCGGGACAGATCTTTTTCCAGTTGCTTGAACTGGGGGGCCAGCGCCAGTCGCAACAATCTCACCACCCCCTTGCGGCTTTCCGCATCCGCTGCCTGCTCGGTATCCACCAGCTTGAGCGAAACGCTGTCACTCTCGTCCACCAGCGCAGGATAGCCAGTCAGCTTTTGCCCTCCGCGGCTGAATGCCACGCTTGCCGGCAGATCGCCAAAGTCCCACGCAACAATGCCTTCGCGCTCGTACTCGCTACTTTCCTCGCCTTTGCCGTAAGTCAGGCTGGCGGTTTCACCCAATTGTTTTCTCAGTTCGACCATATCTCGTCCCATGGCGAGTTCCTGACCGCCATCGTCCAGCACGCGAAGATTGATCCGGAGATGCGCATCCACCTCCGCTTCGCGAACATCGGATTTTTTGCCGGTGCGCTTTTCCACCCATGCCGACACGGATTGCGTCAGCGGCTTATCGCCAGCTTTGGTGTCGCTCAGGAATGCAGTGACTGATTGCGCCAGCGGTACCAGTGCATTGCGCACCTCCTTGGGCAGCGCCTTGAACAGCGCGTTCACACGTTCGCGCAACATGCCGGGAATTGCCCAGTCGAGCTGTGCTTCACTGACTTTGTTCAACAGATACAACGGCAGAGAAAGTGTCGCGCCGTCGAGCGGGTGGCCGGGCTCGAAGCGGTATTTGACCGCACATTCCACGCCATCGACCTTGAGGCTTTCCGGATACAAGCCCTGTGACAGGTCCAGTCCCTCGGCGACGATATCCTCGCGCATGAGTTTGAGTGTATTGGCATCAACGCCCTTGAGCCATTTCTCGAAGGCAGGCCCGTTGTGCATGCCGGCAGGAATGCGCGCATCGAAAAATTGATAGATTCGCTCCTCGTCCAGCCACACGCCCGACTTGCGCGCCTTGTGCTCCAGTTCCTCGATGTGCTTGATAAGTTCGCGGTTGTGCTGGAACCACTTTGCTTGTGTCTCGTATTCGCCCGAAACCAGCGCACCGCGAATGAATATCTCCCTGGAAACTGCCGGATCGATCGGGCCGTAATGAATCCTTCTTCTCGAAGCGAGCGTCACGCCGTAGAGCACCACACGTTCAAATGCCATGACACGTGCAGACTTGCGATCCCAGTGCGGTTCGGAATAGCTGCGCTCGATCACATGCTGCGCGGCAGCCTCGATCCACTCCGGCCTCACCTCTGCCGCCATGCGCCCCATGAGTCGGCCCACGTCTGTAAGCTCCGCTGCCACCACCCACTTGGGCCCCTTCTTCGCCAGCACCGAAGCCGGATGCAGGGAAAATTTCAGTTCGCGCGCACCCTGGTAATTCCCCTCGCCCGGCTTGCGTGCCTTGGCATCGTCTGATTTGAAGCCGATGTTGCCCAGGAGACCCGTCAACAGGGCCTGGTGCAGGGCATCGTAGCCTGCGGGCTTTTCATTCAGCCGCAAGCCCATTTCCGCAACCTGGGTGGCAAGCTGGCCGTGCACGTCGCGCCACTCACGCATGCGACGCGGCGAAAGAAAATGATCGGAAAGCTGATTCTGCAACAGTCGATTGGATTTCTTGTGCTTGATGGCCTCGTCGTACCAGTGCCACAGCTTCACCACCGACACAAAGTCTGAACGCTCATCGGCGAACAGCTTGTGCTTCTCGTCCGCGCTGCCGGCACGATCCTGCGGGCGTTCTCGCGGATCCTGCACCGACAGGAAACTGGCGATGGCCAGCATCTCGGCAAGGCAACCGGTACGCTCCCCCGCCAGGATCATGCGTGCCATGCGCGGATCGAGCGGCAGCCTTGCCACACGCTCGCCGATTTTTGTCAGCGCGTTTTTCTCATCCAGCGCGTTGAGTTCATGCAGCAAGCGGTAGCCGTCCGCAATGAAACGCGATTGCGGCGGATCGATGAAGGGAAAACCTTCCACGTTGCCCAGACCAAGCGATTTCATGCGCAGGATCACGCCTGCCAAACTTGAACGCAGCAGTTCCGGATCGGTGAAGCGCGGACGGTTGTTGAAATCGTCCTCGTCATAGAGGCGGATACAGATGCCGTCCATCACGCGTCCGCAGCGGCCGGCTCGCTGGTTGGCGGAAGCCTGCGAGATTTTCTCGATCAGCAACTGCTCAACCTTGTTGCGCGCAGAGTAGCGCTTGACCCGCGCCTGGCCAGTATCGATCACGTAGCGGATGCCCGGCNNGGCACGGTGAGCGAGGTTTCCGCCACGTTGGTGGACAGCACGATGCGCCGGGCATTGCCTGGCTTGAAGATGCGATCCTGCTCTTCTACAGAGAGACGCGCGAACAGCGGCAGGATTTCGGTATGAGGCGGGTGGTGTTTTCTCAACGCCTCGGCGGTCTCGCGGATTTCGCGCTCGCCCGGCAGGAAGATCAGCGTGTCGCCCCATCCTTCGAGCGCAAGTTCGTCGGTAGCATCGAGTATGGCCGAGGTCAGATCTGCTTCTTCGCCCTTTTTCCTTTCGGCTTCCTTCCTTTCCTTCTTCTCCTCATCCCCGAGTGGCCGATATCTGATTTCAACCGGATAAGTACGGCCGGAGACTTCGATCACCGGCGCATGGTTGAAGTGAGCGGAAAATTTCTCGGCATCGATGGTGGCAGACGTGATGACCACTTTCAGGTCCGGACGAAGTTCGACCAGTGTGCGCAAATAGCCCAGCAAAAAATCGATGTTGAGCGAACGCTCGTGCGCCTCGTCCACCACGATGCAGGAATACTGGGAGAGCATCGGGTCGCCCTGGCTTTCGGCCAACAGGATGCCGTCCGTCATGAACTTGATGCG
>DKAU01000100.1 GCA_002450925.1 Thiobacillus sp. UBA6918
AGCTGCACAGCGGGTTTCAGACCGTTAATTCAGCGCCTGATTGCAGTTCCAGCAGCTTAGAAAGTTCTCCGGGTTCTCTTCTCCACACTGTGGGCATGTCTTGGTACCGTTGCTTTGCACGGAATGCATCTGACGCAACAACTCCAATGCGGTTTCCATATCCGCATCAGACTCAACCCAAACTTCCGGCCACATCTGCATGGCGGCAAGTTCACCCACAGCGCCAACTGCGTTGGCATTGAAAATGTGTGCCTTGATTCCGCATGTTGCAAGGGTGTCAATCACGACCTGCGCATCCATCAGATTGGAAGCGATATAAATACGCTTCATCGGGCAGATGCCTTGATGACAACCCAGTCGTAGGGCAGTGGCTTGGATTGCCAGTTACCCTGTTCATTAACCATGGACTGCAAGATTTGCATGCGTTCCGCGCTTGCCGGGTGGGTGGATAGCAGAGCGGGTGGAGTGGCACCTTCTTGTTTTCTCAGCTTGTCAAAGAAACTCACCATGCCCTGTGGTGCGATTCCGGAATGTTTGAGGGCAGACAGACCTTGCCTGTCTGCTTCACTCTCGAGATCGCGGCTGAACTTAAGCTCGGCAAGGTTGGCAGCAAAGTCACCCAGGGCCGAGCCGCCTATGTCTCCCAGTGCCAGTGAGAAAGCGGCACGCAGGCCCAGCGAGTGCAAAATGTTCTTGAGCGTATGCCGCAGTTCCACATGCTGTACCTCGTGCGCCAGGACGCCTGCAACTTCTTCTGCCGAGTCGGCAGCCTGAATCAAGCCCGTGTTGACAACAACATAACCCCCGGGCACAGCAAAGGCGTTGATGCTTGGGTCTTCTGCAACATACCAATGGTAGGAATACTTCGAGCCTTTGGTGAGACGTGTGCCAATCTCCTGTATGGCTGAAGCATCTATTCCACCCTGTCTCAGTTTCATGCCAGCCGTTGCTTGCTTGAAGGCAATCTCGCCAAGTTTCTGTTCGTTTTCGATGGATATGTGTCCTGCGGCCCAACCGGCAACTTCATGCGATTGCCAAAACAGCACGGCCAGAAGCAATAGCGGCAGCAACAGGAACAATCCCAACACGCTTAGTCCAAAACGAGAACGGCGTTGTTTACGGGCACTGTCTTTGACGGCGCTTTTCAACAGTCCTGCCAGTGGCTCAGGTGCTAACTCCCGCAGTCGCGACAAGGCATCTGCATCAACGGGGCTGATTGCAAAGCGTCCTTCCTCCTTGTGCCAGAAGAGGAAAACCTGGTTGTGATTGAATCCACCCAGAGTTACACCGATGTCAGTGATCGGCACATCGATGGCAATACCGTCTATGAAAAGTTTGCCGTCAATGAATGCAGCCTCCGCTTGATTGCCGTGCGCAGGCAGGCCAGGGGCGTAATAGGTAATGCCGATTTCTGTCATGGCGCAAGTTTACTCGGTGCGCAGTGATTCCACCGGGTCCATGCGTGACGCCATCCAGGCAGGCATGACACCAGCGGCAAGGCCGATCAGCATGGAAGCGATCAGCGCACCCACGACATAATCCCATGGAACATCCACCGGCAGTGCAGGGACCAGGGTTTGCAGCAGCCAGGCAATCAGACCGCCTACCGCAAGGCCGAAAATTCCACCGAGGAACGAAAGCCCGGCGGACTCAATCAGAAACAGACTGCGAATGCCATGTTTGGTCGCGCCCAATGCTTTTAACAGGCCGATTTCTGACACTCGCTCATGCACAGAGATATGCATGAGCGTGATGATCCCGACCGCGCCCACCAGCAGCGATATACCGCCCAATGCTGCGACGGCAAAGGTGAGGACGCTCAGAACGGTCGAAAGCGTTGAAAGCATCTGCTGTTGCGGTGTGATCGTGAAATCTTCCCTTCCATGCCGCGCGAGCAGAATGCGCCTGATATTTTCAACCACGGTATCCACATTCGCATCGGGCGGATAAACGACCTGGGCTTCCATCACGCCTTCACGGTTGAACAGTTCCAGTGCCCGTGCGGTCGGGATGAACACGGTGTCGTCAAGGTCGAAGCCTAGGATCTGACCCTTGGGAGCCATGACCCCGATAATCCTGAAACGATTGCCGCCTACCTGAATTACCTTGCCCAAAGGATTCTCAGGGCCAAAGAGTTCATCACGTGCCTTGGAACCAAGGACGGCAAACGCTCGTGCCGAATCGGCACTGTCAGGTGGCAAGAAGTTGCCGACAGCCACATGCATGCTGAAAGCTTTCGAGAACTCGGGTCCCTCTCCATAAACCATCACCCGTCGGTTTCTGTTGCCGAAGCGAATTTCCGCATTACCCATTACGCCGCCATTTGTATATCTCGCATTGGGGACGGCCTTGAGCGCTTCCACGTCATCCAGGGTAAGTGGACGGTTGGTTCCGATCGAGCCGACCGATGCACCATGTGTTTCGGTCTTGCCCGGGGTAATGTTGATGAGATGGGTGCCGAATTGTGTGAATTCGGAAATCACGAATTGATGGATACCCTCACCGATCGAGGTAAGCAAAATAATTGCCGCGATGCCAACCGCGATGCCACCTGCGGAAAGCGCTGTTCGCTGCTTGTGCGCAGTCAGTGAGCGCCAGGAGAAATAAAAGATGTCTGCAAGTCTCATTTTTTCGAAAGTGCCAGCACCGGATCAAGCTTTGATGCGCGAATAGCCGGCAACAGACTTGCGACAATGCCGGTGATGAGTGCCGTTGCAATCGCTGCCAGACCGGCCCAGTGCGGGGGGTAAGCCGGCAGTTGCGGATAGGCCAGGCGAAGAAAAAAAGCGCCGGAATAGCCGATACCCATGCCGGCAGCTGCGCCGGCCAAGGATAACCAGAGTGTTTCCATCAGAAACAGGCGCTTGATGTCTTTGCCTGTCGCGCCCAGTGCCTTCAGCAATCCGATTTCTGCAGTGCGCTGGCTGACTGCAACGAGCATGACGTTCATGACCAGGATACCGGCCACAGCCAGGCTGATCGCGGCGATTCCGGCGACAGCAAAGGTGAGGGCAGTCAGAATACGATCGAATGTGGAAAGAATCGCGTCCTGTGTAATGACAGTGATGTCTTCTTCGCCGTCATGACGAAGCGTGAGGGCTGCCCGGACTGCCGCCTTGGTGGGTTCAATGGCTGAGCGGCTCTCGGCTTCGATCAGAATGCGGAACAGCGATTGGGTATTGAATAATGCTTGTGCATGGTCAACTGGAATCAAGGCAATTTCGTCCGTGTTGAAACCCATGCTTTCACCCTGGGCGGCAAAAACACCCGTGACCCGGAAACGCCTGTCTCCCAGCCGCACACGTTGGCCAATCGCATTGCCAAGTGGGAACAGTTCGTTGGCAAGAGCTGCACCAAGTACGATATCTGCCGGATTGGGACCGTTGTTGGCAGCAAAATACCCTTGCGCGATTTTCATGCCGCGTATGGCAATCATGTTTGCCGTGCTTCCCAGCAACGTGATTTCCCGCAGTCTGCCTCCGGCACTTATCTCTGTTGCGCCGACATTGAGCGGAGCATAACGTCGCACACCGCGTATCGTTGCCAGGCTGGCAGCGTCTTCAAGTGTTAGGTCGCGTGGTGTTTCGCCCACAAGCGCACCCGGGAATCCGCCCGAGGTTTCGGCGCGCCCTGGCAGGACGATAACAAGGTTTGTGCCCAGGGAAGAAAACTGGTTGACTACAAAGCGTCGAGCGCCTTCACCGAGCGAGGTCAGGACCACGACGGCCGCCACGCCCAGCGCCATGGCCAGCAGAATCAAAAAGGCTCTTAGCCTGTAGCTGACGACAGTGTGAAAGGAGAGGAAGATGGCATCCTTATTTTTCATCCGTCACGATTTCCCCGTCGCGCATCTGGATCTTTCGATGCGCCCGGTTGCCCAGTTCGCGGTCATGGGTGACGACGATGACAGTCGTACCGCCATGGTGGAGTTTTTCCAGCAGGGCTACTACTTCAGCCCCAGTCTTGTGGTCCAGGTTGCCCGTGGGTTCGTCCGCCAGCAGAACAGCTGGTTTAAGAATGGTGGCCCTGGCAATGGCGACACGCTGGCGCTGGCCTCCAGAAAGTTCGGCAGGGCGGTGAGTAGCTCGATCCATCAGGTCGGTTTCTTCCAGTACGGTAGCCACACGAGCCTTACGTTCGGCCGGTGGCACGCCTTCAAGAATCAGCGGCAGTTCAATGTTTTCTGCAGCGGTCAGGCGCGGCACCAGATGGAATGACTGGAAAATGAAACCTATGTGTTCGCGCCGCACCTTGGCCTGCTCCGCTTCGCTCAGGGCGGTGACATTATGATTTTCCAGCAGATAGGTTCCGCTGGTGGGACGATCAAGCAATCCGATAATGTTTAGCAGCGTGGACTTGCCCGAACCAGAAGGCCCCATGACGGAAAGATATTCCCCGCCTGGTATATCGAGATTGATATGGTTCAGTGCGCGCACCTCCTGATCTCCCATGGTGAAGAAGCGGGAGATATTTGAAAGGCTGATCATTATTCGCCCTTGGATTTGGCTATCGCACCAGGTTTGATGGCCTCATTTTCAAAGCTTGAAACTACGCGCTCACCCTTGGAAAGACCTTGCAGGACTTCGGTGTAAGCCCAGTTGGCAAGACCCGGTGTGAAGGTCTTTTCCTGCAGCTTCTGTCCATTGGCGGGCAGGACCAGAACCTTGTTTCCATCCTGTATGGCCTGGGTTGGTACGCGCAATACCTTGTCGCGGGATTCGAGCACGATTTCCGCGTCAGCACTGTAACCGGCAAGCAAATTCTTTGGCACTTCGTCCGGATTGCTGAAGGTGACCTCGACATCTACCGTGCGAGCCTGCTTTTCAATTTCTGTCACGTAGGGCGCTACACGCCTCACGCTTCCGGCAAACTTCTTTCCCGGAAGCGCATCCAGCGCAATCCGAGCAGGCATGCCGGGCTTGATCTTGGGTGCGTCGATTTCATCCATGGGCGCAGTCACATACAGGCAACTATCGTCGATCAGGTCAACTGCCGGTGGCGTAGGAATACCGGGCGGGGAGGGCGTGGTGAATTCGCCGACTTCTCCGGTAACCTGCGCCACAATCCCATCAAAGGGCGCAATCAACAAGGTTCGCTCCAGGCCCGCACTTGCCACACTGATCTGGCTTTGTGCGCGCTTGACGTCTGCGCGCGCAGCATCGCACGCTGCATATTGGGCACGGGCCTGAGCCTGAGCATCTTCAACTTTTTGTTCGCTGACAAAACCCTTGGTGGCAAGCGCTTCCATGCGTTTTGCTTCTTCTTCTGCGTTTTCAGCGAGGATGCAAACCTGGCGTTGCTGCTGTTGTGCGGTGGTCAACTGGCGGCGTGCCAGCTCGGCCTGCGCTGAAAGGTCGCGGTTCCACAGTTCCAGCAGCTTTTGTCCCTGCTTGACGCGCTCGCCTTCCTTCACCCACATCTGGCTGATTTGTCCACCCGATGGCAAGGCCAGTTTGGCGCGGCGGCAGGCTTCCACTGTGCCTGCACGAGTATTGACCACGGTGGATTCGACCAGCCCCTCGTCCACAGCGGACAGGCTGACCTCAATGGGCTTGGGCCGGGTTGCATACCAAATGCCGGCAGCGATTGCCCCCGCAATGGCGAGGACGAGGGCAATTTTTATTATTGAGCGTGAAATGATGAGCTCCTGTCGTGCTTGGTCAATGAGAATTAGCCGTTGTCACCATCCAGCAGCCCGCCAAACCCGCCGAGGATGGAACCTTCTCCAACCTGGCGTCCGCCAGCCTGTGGCGCCGCCATGATGATGCGATTGGCCAGCCTGGACAAAGGAAGCGATTGCAGCCAGACTTTGCCGGGGCCGGTCAGCGTGGCAAAGAACAGGCCTTCGCCACCGAACAGCGCAGTTTTCAGTTTGCCCACATACTGGATGTCATAGGTTACGGAAGGCATCAACGCGACGATACAGCCCGTATCCACGCGCAGCGTTTCGCCTGCACCCAGTTCCCGCTCCATCAGCATGCCGCCGGCGTGCACAAAAGCCAGGCCATCGCCTTCCAGCTTTTGCATGATGAAACCCTCACCGCCAAACAGGCCCGCGCCAAGCCGGCGCTGGAAGGCGATGCCCAGTGAAACACCCTTGGCCGCACACAGGAAGGAATCTTTCTGGCAGATCAGCGTGCCCCCCATCTCCCCCAGGTGCATGGGCAGGATGCGGCCGGGATAGGGAGCGGCAAATGCCACACGGCGCTTTCCTCTGCCCTGGTTCTGGAAAACGGTGGTAAACAGCGATTCGCCGGTCAACAGCCGCTTGCCTGCGCCCATCAGCTTGCCCATCAGTCCGCTTTGTTGGGCAGAACCGTCGCCAAAGATGGTGTCCATGTCGATTTCAGGATCCATGTACATCATGGCCCCGGCTTCGCCAATGGCGGCCTCGCCCGGGTCGAGTTCGACTTCCACGTACTGCATGTCTTCACCATGGATTTCGAAATCCACTACATCCATTGCCATTTTGTTTCCTTTTTGTCTGAAATGAACATTCCTAAGAAGAATTGTAGCCGCTGAAAGTTCAGCCTGATTTGGGCAAAAGGTGAAGAATTTCACGATAGCCCCGGGCAACCATATTACGAGCTTCTTCCGGCACTTTTCCTGATCCCGAATCAAGCGCTTCCAGCAGCCTTGCCCAATGCTCACGCTGGTTGTCCAGATTGCGTGGAGCCGGGTGTCCGTTTCTACGCAAAGCGGCCTGTCTGCTTACAAGATGCTGTTTGGCGGCTTCGAGTTGTACTGGCAGAGGAAGGGACAGGTCGAAAGTCAGCTGAATCTCGCCTGCGGACTCGGCCTGCAGGTCAAAGCGAAATTCTGGTGCCGGGCGCCAATTGATGGGCGATTCAAGTTCCCATGCAGGCAGGGCAGGGTCCTGCGGAAACTGGTAAAAGCCCCATTTGGCACCCATCCAGCATTCGATCAGCTGTTTGTCCTCATCATCGGTGGTGCAAGCCGCACCTGTCATCCGGCTGGGGTCCCAGGATGGGCGAGAAGCACGCGGGTCATTCTTCCAACGCTGGAAATCGCGGTTGGGCGGAACGCCGTAATCGGCCTCCAGTGCCTTCCAGGTTGAAATGAATTCGTGATATTCAGCCTGATACTCAGGGTTTCGGCGTAGGAATTCCCATGCCCATTGGCCGATGTCGAGTTCTTCGAGACGCTCACTGATCATGGTCTTGAGCGTAACATATAGGCATGGAAGAACTGCATTGTTGGCGCTGTGGCGCTTCTCTGGCTGAACTGACCCCGCCCATTGAACGGCGGGACGAATGTCCTGCTTGCCGAGCCCAACTCTATGTGTGCAAGTTCTGCGAGTTTTACAACATCAAGGTCGCCAAGCAATGCCGAGAGCCCGTAGCGGACGAAGTCAAGGACAAGGAACGGGCCAATTTTTGCGGTTACTTCAAACCCAATCCTCGTGCCTATGTGCCTGCGGACATATCAGTGGCAAACAAGGCCAAAGCGGAACTCGATGCATTATTTGGCGGGGGAACATCCAATACAACCGCCAGNNGCCGCCAGTAGTCGTAATGCGCTGGAAGAACTATTCGGAAAGAAGTAAATGGAAATCTACAACATCTACCACGTCGAGGCAGCTCGCAAATTACCCGGCCTGCCGCCATCGCATCCCTGCGGAAATCTGCATGGGCATTCATTCCAGATACAGATCTTTGTCAACGGCCCCATCAATCCGGTTACCGGATGGGTCATGGACTTTGTAGATCTTGATGCAGCCTTTGAACCTGTCAGGCAAAAGCTTGACCACCGATATCTGAATGACATTGAAGGGCTGGCCAATCCGACCTCGGAAAATCTTGCCCGCTGGGTTTGGGGTCAGCTAAAACCAGCTTTGCCGTTGCTAAGCAAAATTATTGTGCAGGAGACTCATCGGTCTGGTTGTATCTATACAGGCGACTAAGGGCTGCAATNNACCAGCTAGCATTGCCAATCCATATGATGTCCATTTCAGAAAACCATCTTTTCGGCCCATGTCTCGTATTTCACTTATTCGATACAGAATAGTTAGTACGGCAAGGACACAAACCACTATAAGGCTGCGCGTAAATAGATGGGGGGTTAAGTCTCGCAAGTCGTAACTCGTCCCCTCTACGAGGAGGACGATAAGAGACGCTATCGCGAGAAAGCCTATTCTTGCAAATAGTTGGATATTTAATTGCATGGTACTAACAACTCCACTTCTTTCTTAATTAACTCTCTCACAAGAAATGATGAAACTGCGCCGATTCCGGGGCCAAGGATGGTGCTTGTTACGCACGCAACCACAGCCCTCTGTTTCGCCTTGCAAAGATCAGGGGTGAATGGTGTAGTGCATTGTTCACTTTCAGGACTCTCGTAACAGTTGTAGCAATTCTTTGCATAATCAATGCCAATACTTATCAACGTAGAGGCTGCCGCTCCGCCAAGACATTTGCTAATAACCGGGACGATCAGCGGTGACAGTGCGTCAACTCGAAAAAGACCCTTCGGGTCAGCAAAACTAACCGGATTCCCCCCCACATACCCA
>DKAU01000103.1 GCA_002450925.1 Thiobacillus sp. UBA6918
ATGAAGGGCGGCTTCCCCGGTGAAGACCTGCCCGGCGTGTATGAAGCGCTGCCCTTCCTGATTTCCAACGTAAAGAACTGCCTGGGCCAGCTTGGCAAGGACGAAACCTTCCACGACATGAAGGGCCAGAACGTGGTGGTGCTGGGCGGCGGCGACACCGCCATGGACTGCAACCGCACCTCCATCCGCCAAGGCGCGGCCACGGTAACCTGCGCGTACCGCCGCGACGAAGCCAACATGCCTGGCTCCAAACGAGAAGTCGCCAACGCCAAGGAAGAGGGCGTGAAATTCCTGTGGAACCGCCAGCCCGTGGAAATCGTCGGCAACGGCAAGGTCGAAGGCGTAAAGCTTGTTACCACCGCGCTCGGCCCGGCTGATGCACGCGGCCGCCGCACACCTGTAGTCGTGCCCGGCTCGGAAGAAATCGTGCCTGCCGACCGTGTGCTCATCGCCTTTGGCTTCCGCCCCAGCCCGGCACCGTGGTTTGCCGATCTCGACGTGACAACGGATCAAGTCGGCCGCGTCAACGCCAAGGCCGGCAAGTTCACCGGCCAGACTGCGAATGAAAAGATTTTCGCCGGCGGCGACATGGTGCGCGGCTCCGACCTCGTCGTTACCGCAGTGTGGGAAGGGCGTGAAGCTGCGAAGGGAATACTGGGCTACCTCGGTCTGGATTGATTCTTCGCTTCACGGAACAAAATGCAAAGGGACTCGATCGAGGCCCTTTGGCTTTTTGATTGCTCGCCATATAACCGCCTGCTAAGGTGCGGCCATGGAATATTTTCTGCTAAGCCTTACTGCCGTGGCCGTGCTGGGTATTTCTGCCCAGTGGCTGGGCTGGCGATTGCGGCTGCCTTCTATCCTTCTGCTGCTGGTGTTCGGCATCCTTGCCGGACCAGTGACGGGATTCATCCAGCCGGAAGTGCTTTTCGGCAACCTGCTTTATCCCTTTGTTTCTTTGTCGGTTGCAGTCATTCTTTTCGAAGGCGGTTTGAGTCTCTCGCTAAAGGAATTAAGGACCGTGGGCGGTGTGATGACACGCCTAATCACGATTGGCGCTCTGACCACCTGGCTGTTAGGCACGCTAGCCGCCCACTGGATGCTGGGGTTCGACTGGCCTCTCGCCACGCTTTTGGGTGCAATCCTGGTGGTCACCGGACCCACTGTCATCACACCCATGCTGCGCCACATCCGCCCAGCCGGCATCACCGGGCCAACTCTCAAATGGGAAAGCATCGTCATCGACCCGCTCGGCGCGATGCTGGCAGTGCTGGTGTTCGAAGTCATCAAGCTGGAGGCGGCAACATGGTCTGACGTTGTCTTTCCGTTGTTCAGTACCATTGTCATCGGCAGCGTTGCGGGCTTGCTGGGAGCACTACTCATGGTGCTGTTCCTTAAAAAAGACTGGGTACCGGACTTTCTTCAAAATCCGGTGACCTTGATGCTGGTGATCGCGGTTTTCACCATCTCGAATTTGCTTGAACACGAATCCGGTTTGCTCGCCGTAACCATCATGGGTTTCGCCATGGCCAACCAAAAACTGGTAAGCGTGCACCACATCATCGAGTTCAAGGAAAACCTGCGAGTGATGCTAATCGCAACGGTTTTCATTTTGCTGGCGGCCAACCTGCGCCCTGTCGATCTGGCAAGCGTTGGCTACCTCAGCATTCCCTTTCTGCTTGCGCTTTTGTTCGTTGTACGCCCGGTCTCTGTCTTTGCCGCCACCTTATTCTCGAAACTGACGCTACAGGAAAAGCTCTTCCTGTCGTGGATGGCACCTCGCGGTATTGTGGCTGCTGCTGTGTCTTCGGTGTTTGCCTTGCGCCTGCAGGAACGCAACTATCCTGGTGCGGAAAAGCTGGTTGCTGCGACCTTCCTGGTCATCATCGGCACCGTAGTCGTCTATGGACTGACGTCAGGTCTTCTAGCCAGACGCCTAAGACTTACTCAGGCCGAGGCCGACGGAGCCCTGTTCCTGGGCGGACGTTTCTGGGTGCGGCGAATTGCCAAGGCAGTGCAGGACGAAGGATACCCGGTGATTCTGGTGGACAACTCTCTGCACAACGTGCTGGCTGCGCGCATGGAAGGCGTGCCGGCAGTCTATTCCAGCGTGTTCTCTGAAACGGTGCTGGAGCAGGTGAGCCTTGGCGGCATTGGTCGTCTGCTGGCAATGACCGGCAATGACGACACAAATGCACTGGCTGCTCTGCATTTTGCGCCGGTATTCGGACGCAACCAGATCTTCCAGTTGGCGCCGGAAGAAAAACAGTTGCCATATGAAGCCTCGCCGCATCTGCGTGGGCGCCTACTCTTTGGCGAAAACGTTAACCACATGTTGCTTACGCAGCGCTTCCTTGATGAGTGGGCGATCAAGAAAACGAAACTCAGCGAGAACTTTGTTTTTGATGCGCTCAAGACGCACTATGCCGGGAACATCATCCCCCTTTTTCTCATCACCGCCGAAGGCAAACTGCGCATCTTCAGCCCGGATGCCAAACTCAATCCGCAACCCGGGCAAACAGTGATCAGCCTGGTCAACCCAAAAACCGAGCAACAGGCGTACCGATCGCCCTGATACAAATCGGTTACAACTCCTTACAGTCGGTTACCCACGCCAAACAAACCGCATACAACTCACGCATAAAGTGCAATCGTGCGCTGTTGGTTCGAATCAACCCTGATTCCAGCGGCACAGAGATTAACTGAAAAGGAGTTGTGAAATGAAAACCAAGACCACCATCCAGATTCTGGGCCTGACTGCCCTGTTGGGAGTTTCCGCCGCAACTTTTGCGCATGGCAATGATGACGTTCGTTTTGGCCCCTATGGCCCGGGTTTCAATACGCATCCTGCATTCCAGGAGAGCCTGCGTTTGATGAAGGAAGTCAATGACCGCCAGGATAAGCAACATGATCGGATTCTTGACGGCTTCTACGACAAGCGCATTACGATGCAGGAGTTTCGCCGCCTCATGGATCAGCAACACGATATTCGCAATATGGAACGCGCCTTCCTGGCTGACGGTTTCCTAAGCCGTTTTGAGTATCAAAAGCTGGATACCGCTCTCGACAACGCCAGCCGCAATATCTACAAGGAGGCGCACGATGTACAAGGCCGCCCCGGCTATGGCGGATGGGGACGTTAAATGATTTAGGAAGGGGCGCGAAGAATTTAGTCGCGCCCCCTCGGGTTGTTTTACCGAAACGCTGAATCTGGATAAACTGGCTAACGCCATATAACCCCACCGGTCACCAACTCCAAAACCAAAAGGAGGAAACATGAAAATGCAAAAATTTGGCGCAGCCCTAATTTGCGTACTCGCATCAAGCTTTGCACTGGCCGACCCGCCCAGCCACGCACCTGCACATGGATGGCGCACCAAGCATGACCCCAACTATGCAGGCTACCGTGGCAGAACCGGCTATACCTACAGGGAAGATTTCGGCATCCTTTCAGGCCGTTGCAACAGGGACACCATTGGTACAGTAATCGGCGGTGCTGCTGGCGCAGTCATCGGTGGCCAGGTAGCAGGCAAGGATGACCGTTTAGTAGGCATGGTTGTGGGCGGAGTACTGGGTGCCGTGCTTGGCCATGCTGTAGGCACCGAGCTCGACAAGAGCGACCGCGCCTGTATGGGGCATGCGCTTGAGCTGGGCAAGGCCGGGGTACCGGTAGTCTGGAACCATGACGGCCACCATTATCAATTCACACCACGTGGCGATGCTCCCGGCGGATGTCGTAACGCAACCCTGGTGATGGACTCTCGCAACACCAGAGATTTCGTCGCCTGTCCCACCAGGGATGGCGAATGGAAATTCGACAAACGCTACTGAGCAACGCGCGTTAGTCCAAACCACGCAGGCCGGGTTATTCCCGGCCTGTTAAACTTGGGGTTTGGCGAATTGAATAACCGACCCCATGTCCACACTAAAAAACGATACCTTCCTGCGCGCCCTCCTGCGCGAACCCGTTGAATACACCCCCAGCTGGTTGATGCGCCAGGCAGGCCGCTACTTGCCCGAATACAACGCAACGCGAGCACGCGCTGGAAATTTCATGGCGCTTTGCCAGAATCCAGATTTCGCTACTGAAGTCACCCTGCAGCCGCTTGCGCGCTATCCACTGGATGCCGCCATTCTTTTTTCAGACATCCTGACCGTACCTGACGCCATGGGTCTGGGGCTTTATTTTGCGCAGGGTGAAGGTCCCCGTTTTGAACGCCCTTTGCGCGAAGAATGGGCCATTCGCGACCTGGCTGCGCCCGATCCTACCGACAAGCTGGGTTACGTGCTGGATGCGGTAAAAAGTATTCGAAAGGCCCTGGATGGGGCTGTGCCGCTGATCGGCTTTTCCGGCAGCCCTTTTACCCTTGCTTGCTACATGGTGGAAGGAAGCGGCTCGGATGATTTCCGCACCGTCAAATCCATGCTTTACCAGCGCCCGGATCTGATGCACCACATCCTGGAAGTCAATGCCGTTGCGGTTACCGATTATCTCAATGCTCAAATAGAGGCAGGCGCACAAGCCGTGATGATTTTTGATACCTGGGGTGGCATGCTGAGCCACCGCGCTTACAAGGAATTCTCGCTGGCCTACATGGCACGAGTCGTGGAAGGCCTTAAGAAACAGAACGAAGGTCGACGCGTTCCCAATGTCCTGTTCACCAAGGGTGGCGGTCTCTGGCTGGAAGACATGGCCGCAACCGGTTGTGATGCGTTGGGGCTGGACTGGACGATTGAAATTGGCAACGCTCGAAAGCGTGTGGGCGACAAGGTCGCGCTTCAGGGCAATTTCGATCCGCTCTGTTTGATGGGCAGTGAGGACTCCATCGTGAAGGAAGTCGGCGCCATATTGGAAAGCTATGGGAATGGGTCAGGCCATGTGTTCAATCTGGGCCATGGCATCAACCAGCACACTCCGCCGGAAAGCGTGGACTTACTACTCAATACAGTGCGTAAAACAAGCCCAAAATACCATCTTGCCTAACACATTAGTTTTTACTTATGCACAGATTGCGTGCTTTTTAAGGAAAAATTTCACCCCTAATTCGACGAGCAGTGGAAACTCATAACCATTTGATTATTATATCTTTGTGGCTTTGCACTTTTTTTAACCGAAATGTCATCATGCCGTGTTTACGCCGTTTCAGACCGAATTGGGACAGTAATCAACAAAATTATCCACAGATTCCGTGGACAACCTGAAAAGCTTTATTAATCATAAATATTTAGGCCGAACTTCGCGAAATGATCGCAGGTTTGCCCTCTAACTGAACCTATCTTATCCACCGCTCTGCCATGCCCGAAAAAATTGCTCGCATCGCGTTGGACTTACCCCTTCCCAAGCTGTTTGATTATGTTGGATTGGACCTTGGGAATCAGGATATTGGACGCCGCATCAAGGTGCCGTTCGGGCGCAAAGAAGTTGTCGGATTGTTGCTGGAACTCGCCGACACGACAGACTGTCCACCCGAGAAACTGAAGAGCGTCATTGCGGTTGACCGCGAGTTACCCCCATTGGCCGACGATGTGCTGGCCTTGTTTCGTTTTTGCAGCTCGTATTACCACTATCCGATCGGCCAAATTGCCTTGTCTGCTTTGCCAACGGCATTGCGGCGCTGGCAGTTCCAGCTGCCCAAAAAAGAAACGGGCTATGCATTAAGCCCGCTGGGGCAGGAAGCACTATTCGGCAGCCTGCCCGCCCATGCAGTTGCTCAGCGTCGAATGGCGGCTCGCCTTATTCAAGGCGAAGCAAGTTCCACAGAGCTGGCTTCCCTGTGTGGATCAGCCGCCAAATTGCTGCATGACTGGCTGGAAAAAGGATGGATTGAAATCAGGGAGCAAGTAGCTGTTTCTGTCCAAGATTCCCCACCCACATTGCTGACCGAACAACAAACGGCCTGCGATAAGGTAAGCGACCAGTTGCACGAATTCGCCCCTTTCCTGTTGCATGGCGTCACAGGCAGCGGCAAAACCGAAGTGTATCTGCGCATAGCGGAAAAGGTTCTGGCAAGCGGCCGCCAGGCCTTGATTTTGGTACCGGAAATCGGCCTGACACCCCAGTTCACCCAACGGGTGGCGAACCGCTTTCCACAAACAAAAATCAGCGTGCTGCACAGCGGACTTGCGGAAGGCGAGCGGCTGCAACGTTGGAAGCAAGCGGTTAAAGGCGAGTCGCGAATTGTGCTGGGCACGCGATTGGCGATTTTCACTCCGATGCCTGATCTAGGTTTGATCATCGTGGATGAAGAGCACGATGCCTCGTTTTCACAGCAAGAGGGCCTTCGCTATTCGGCTCGTGATCTCGCGGTTTTCCGCGCACGTCAGCGAAGCATTCCCGTAATTCTCGGCTCTGCCACGCCCAGCCTGGAAAGCTGGTTCAATGCAGAATCGGGGCGCTACACGCTGCTGACCCTTCCCGCCCGAGCAACAGGAGCGAACCTGCCCAAATTTCAGTTGCTGGATACCCGCAACCAGAAACTGGACGAGGGGCTAAGCGAATCCGCTTTGAAGATGATTGGCCAAACCCTTGCCCGCGGCGAGCAGGTACTGGTTTTCCTGAACCGGCGTGGATATGCGCCGGTACTGCATTGCTCTGCCTGCGCCTGGGTCGCCCCATGTCATCGTTGTTCATCGCGGCTGACCCTTCATTTGCGCGATCGTCGATTGCGTTGTCACCATTGCGGACATGAGGAAAAAATACCCGATCAATGCCCGTCCTGCGGCAATCCCGATATCCGACCCGTCGGGCAAGGAACACAACGCGTCGAAGAGACGCTAGCCAATCATTTTCCGGAGGCAAAAATCGTTCGCGCAGACCGTGATGCCATTCGGCGCAAGGGCAGTTGGGAAGCAATGCAGAAACAAATACATGCTGGTGAAGCCAATATCATCATCGGGACACAACTGGTTTCCAAGGGCCACGATTTCCCCAACCTGACCTTGGTCGTCGTGCTGGATGCAGATGGCGCGCTATTCAGCCTGGATTTCCGCGCAGAAGAAAGGCTGTTTGCGCAATTGATGCAGGTAGGGGGTCGCGCAGGGCGCGCCAACAAAGCAGGCCAGGTTCTTATACAGACCAGCTTTCCAGAACATCCGCTTTTTGGCCACCTGCTTGGGCATGATTTTTCTGGCTTTGCGAACGAGCAACTTGCCGCAAGGGAAAAAAGCGGATTGCCGCCCTACACCCACCAAGCCGTGTTGCGCGCAGAGTCGGCCAGTCTTGCTGATGCCCTGGCCTGGCTTCAGATTGCAAGAAACCTGGCTCCCGAATCTGCAGATGTTGAACTATATGACCCGGTTCGCGCGCCGATGCTGAAAAAGGCCGGGCTCGAACGCGCCCAGCTTTGGTTACAGTCTGAATCCAGGGCCAGCCTGCAAAAACTGTTACGGGGTTGGATGCCAAGGCTCTACGCCCAGGCAACACGGAATACCCGCTGGCATCTCGACGTAGACCCCACTGAAAACTGACTCAACCGGTTTCGCCGAGTGTGTTGATGTTCTGCATCTCGGTTGCATTGAAGCGAACGGAAACAAAACCCACGTTTTCCTGAAAGCCATGCACCGAACGCGCTCCACTGCTCAGATATTGTTCCAGACTTCCTGCCATGCTTTTGTGAATGAGCATGAGTGCAGGATGTGTACGCTCACCATCACTGGCCACAACGATTGACTTGTCTTTGACTAACGACCAGAGCCGTGCAGCAAGGTTGTCAGGCAGTTCCGGCATATCACAGGGCACGGTCAACACCCATTCATGCCGCGCCCTTTGCAAGCCAGCAAGCACCCCCGCAAGGGGGCCCTGAAAGTCCGGCAGGCTGTCGACAAGGATCGGGTATCCGCGCGTTGCATAATCGCCCAGATTCCTGTTTGCGGAAATGAGTAGCTCGTCCACATGGGGAGCAAGACGCTCGACGACATGATCGACGAGCGGGAGTCCCTTGTATTCCACCAGCCCCTTGTCACGACCTTCCATGCGACGGCCTTGTCCACCAGCAAGAATGAGCCCGGTAAAGGGCAGCCGCTCAGTCAATATCTTTGTTCCCGCTGATAAAGCACGAAACGTTCATTCCTCTCACCCGGTCGTCCGCCCACCCAACGTTTTTGCCACCCGGCCTCGACATGGACTGGCCTGCGATCCTTTTCATAGACCAGCATCCAGCTGCAAGCTGCAGTGTCAGAAGAGCGGATATCAAGGCTACCATGGTAGGAAAGCAGCCGGGCATGAACCATGGACAGATTCCTGTTCTCCACACAGGTTTTATCCATGATTCTTGAACGCATCGCCTCACCTGTCTGTACATAGCTCAGGCGCGCGTCCAGCGGCTTCATGAACAGCGCCAGCAGCAAACACCATACGAATGTCACACCGGCATTCCACACCAGAATCGGGCGCAATGGGTTTCGTTGCTGACTCCTTAGCCAAGCGACCCAGGCCACCCAGCCGAAGGTAATGACCAGACCCAAGCCTAGCGCAAGCGGCCGCAAGCCGTGGGATTCCATGCCCAGTTTCGCAAGGCGCCGGGACATTTGTGCTGGCCAGCCAAGATCAAACGCTGCCCAGTACACCCAGAACAGCAGCGCGAAAAAGCTGAATACCATGAAGGCAAACCAGAGCAATGCATTAGCAGCTCCTCGCCGCAATTCACCCAGTCCGGCGCCTGCCAAAATTGCCAGAGGCGGCAGCAGAACAATGGTTTCCAGCTGCTCCGGACTGGATTTAAGGCTAAGCGCAGTTAAAACTACGACAAAAATACCCAAAGGCATCCACAACTTGACCGAGTCCCAGCCCCCGCGCCTCAGTCGGTAAACCGCCCAACCCGCAATCGGCCAGGCCGGCCAGGCAAACCACGTCAATGCATTGACGAAAAATATAGGGTTGTATTTGGTCTTGGCTCCCGCAAAAAACACCAGCTTGCCAAGCGCCGCATGCTCCCACCAACCGAGCAGTCTTTCGGGTTGATGTGTTTTCACCGTCAGCAACCACACACCAGAAATCGCCAGCGCGGCAGTGAGTGCAAACCACGACCCGCCAACCCGTGCTGAAGTTCGCCAGCTTGGAAACACTGCCGGCAAAAGAAACAGTGCACAGGCCAATGCCAATGAGGCTAGCCATGCGCCGGAAAGGAACAAGCCTGCCAACGCCAAACCTGCAAAACCACCGCCAGTCAAAGGCTGCGTCAGCATCCGTGCCAAGCCATAGACGAAGAGAGACATGGCAGCAAGTTGCGCCGTAAATACGTTGGCCTCGTGCGCCGGAACCAGAAGGCCCATGCAACCCATCAGCGCCAGCACCGAGGGCCATATGGCCTGCTCACCATACAGCCTGCGTGCAGCAAGCGCTGTGAGCCACAGTGAAACACCTATGAAGAAGCTGCTGGCAAGACGGGCACCATCATGCAATGGCAGCAGCGAAGACAATGCCTTGCCCAGAAGTTGCGCCAGCCACAAATAAACGGGTGGGGCACCCGCATTGTCAGGAAAGAGCCAATCAGCCTGCTCTCTGGCTGCTAACAAACGCGCAAAAGTTTCAGCGTCAGGACCTTTCCATGGGGCGTGCCCAATCGAACCGGCAAAGAGCCAGGCAAGACAAAGGCCTGCAAGCCAATATGAAGAGTTGCGCGTCACTGGATAATCTTGATCAATTGGCCCGGCTTGGGCTCACCCACAGGATAAAGGTCATTCATCAGCCTGAGCTGGGCTTCTGCGCCTTTGCCAAGCGGTGATTGCGCGGCAAGACTTGCCATGCTCATACCCGATTGCGCCTGCACCAGCCTGATGACATAGGCCCGCGCCAACTGGCGTTCACTTGCCGACAAGGCATGAAAACTGTTTATGGATGTCTTCATCTCATTGCGGTTTTGTGTGTAGGCATTGGCGTCCTTCGCCAATGCAGCGAGCAGAAACTGGTTGCCGTTGTTGTTGATGGCAGTCGCCAACACCGGCTTTCCCTGCATCGAGCCTGCGGCAAATGCCGCCGGATTGCCGTTGATACTGCCCGACTCATATTTTGCACCTTGGTCCAGCTTCAGGCTTTTTTGCAAAGTATCCATGGGCTGGGTGTTCTTGGGGCCGGGCTTTAGTTCGATCAAGGCTGTACCTTGCGGGTTGATCGCCGCCACGCGGTCTGGCTGGTTCTGGACTCGCCAGCCCTGTGGAAACTGTACGCCAATGCCCAGCTTTTCATGCAAGAACGCGTTTTGGCGAATCACCCCTTGGTCGGGACTATCACCAAAGTACACACCATCCATAACTCGCAGGAAGGAGTCTCGATTTTCTATCGGGTTGGCGACTTGGTATTTGTTTGCCTCGCCCACGACCTGCTTCAGCCTGGTGTCATTATTGGGGTGGGTTTCAAACACGCCATGGTAGCGGCGTGGTTCGCGGCCTTCCTGCTTGGCGAGTTCGATATCATGCAGCTCCTGATTTTTGAGCACGCCGATAACCTCAACCATGGCCTGCGGGTTGTAGCCGGTTTTGGCCAGATATTCCGCACCCAGCCGGTCAGCTTCCAGCTCGTGATCGCGCCCATAACCCGCCACCAGCGCCTGACTCAGATTTTGCAAGAGCGAAGCGCCTGCTTGGCTATTCATCCCCGGAACAAGAATCGACCCCACGATCGCACCAAATCCTACAACCGTAGCCGTGCTTTGCTGGCGCACGCCATGACGCGCCGTCACATGGCCGATTTCATGACCCACCACACCGGCCAGCTCTGCTTCCGAATTGAGGTAGCCCATGATGCCGCGGGTGATGTAGATGTAGCCTCCAGGCAATGCGAAGGCGTTTACCTCGGGGCTATCGACCACGGTGAAATGCCAATCCAGCCCGGGGCGATGGCTTTTGGCTGCAAGCCCCTTGCCAACTCGGGCCACGTAGGCTTGCAGCTTTGGGTCATCTACCAACCCGTATTGCTGCAGCACCTCCTTGTGCGCCTGCGCTCCCTGCTGGATTTCCTGCTGCTCGCTCATCAGCACAAAATCCTTGCCGCCGGAAACAGGGTTCTGGGCACAGTGTGTTAGCAACAGTGCGCCGGTGACGGCAACTGCAACTCTGCGCAAGACGGGGGAATTCATGGCAAATCTCTCAAGCTGTTCACAATGTGATGATAACCCGCACGCCCGACAAATAAAAAAGGCAGCCTAGGCTGCCTTTTTCGTTTGAAATCGTCGGGATTACTTCTTTGTACCGTAGCGCTGGCGGAATTTCTCAACTCGGCCGGCCGTGTCCACAATCTTCTGCTTGCCTGTGTAGAAGGGATGGCATTCGGAGCAGACTTCAACGCTCAGGGCCTTGCCCAGCGTGGATCCGGTCTTGAACGTATTTCCGCAGGAGCAGGTCACGTCGATTTCAGTGTATTCGGGATGGATATCAGCTTTCATGGGGGTTCCTTTTATAAACTTACGCGGCGAGTACGCGAAAGAGCGGCGTAATATAAAGGAAATCAAGCCGTTACGCAAGCTAGCATAGGGTATAGGCCGATATTGAACTAGACTTGGCGTGGACAAGTCTTATATTTGAAATCTGTTAAGGAGGTTTACATGAGCTTTTTACATTCTTTCCTTCGTTTCCCAGCCCTGCTTTTGATTCTGTCCGGCCTTGCCGCTTCGCCCGCATGGGCCGCAAGTGCAGGAGAAATTGATGCCGGCGTCAACGACACGCTTTCTCGTTTTACCAAGGAAGTCGCCGGGGCAAGTAATTTCATGAAAAGCGCCAGAGGCGTCTTGGTTTTCCCGAAGGTCTACAAGGCCGGGATTGGCATTGGGGGGGAATATGGGGAAGGCGCCCTGCGCATTGGCGGGAGAACCGTCGATTATTACAGTACTGCCGCCGCCTCCATCGGCTTCCAGCTCGGTGGCCAGGTTAAGTCCATCATCATCCTCTTCATGGAAGAGAAAGCCCTGAGCAAATTTAGGGAAAGCGAAGGCTGGAAAGCCGGCGTGGACGGATCGGTCGCGCTCATCGATATCGGTGCAGGAAGAGAGCTGTCCACCCAGACCATCAAGGATCCCATCGTTGCCTTCATCTTCGACCAAAAAGGTCTGATGTATAACCTTACTCTAGAGGGCTCAAAGTTCACCAAGCTAAATAAATAACGGGCTCAAAAATGAATAAAAAACTAACTCTTTTGGTTTTGCTTGCAACAATGGCGGGCATGACTGGTTGCGAAGTACAGCCTCGCTACGGAGATGTGCAAGTTCACGGCCGGGATTACGATGTTCGTATAGCTTTCAGCGACCATGACCGTACACTGATTCGAGACTATTACCGTGGCTATTACCGTGGACTTCCCCCGGGGCTGGCGAAGAAGGGCAAATTGCCTCCAGGTCATGCCATGAAGCTTTACCGCAACCAGCCGGTTCCCCATGGGCTGCAATGGCAGCCCCTTCCTGACAACCTTGAAAGACGCCTCAGCGGATTGCCTGAAGGCTATGTGCGAGTAACCGTCGGCGCAGATGTCGGCATCATGAATGTCCGAACCCGGGTCATCATGGACCTGATCGAGGATCTGGACGACTAAAAAAAGGGGCTTGAAACAGCCCCTTTTGAACAATCAATGCCGCACCAGCAGTGCGGCATTTTTATTTTCCGCTTCTCATCGAATCGAAGAACTCGCCGTTGTTTTTGGTGGCGCGCATTTTGTCCAACAGGAATTCCATCGCTTCCAGATCATCCATGTTGTACAACAGCTTCCGCAATATCCACACCTTTTGCAGGATGTCTTGCGGTAGCAGCAGTTCCTCGCGACGGGTGCCGGAGCGATTGACGTTGATCGCAGGATAAACGCGCTTTTCCGCCATGCGCCGGTCTAGATGGATCTCCATGTTGCCGGTGCCCTTGAANNGGCTTCTGCAGGGCGTTGGCGTCGACGCCGCCTGTCAATACCTTGCCGGAAGCCGGCTGCACGGTGTTGTAGGCGCGCGCCAGACGGGTGATAGAGTCGAGCAGGATGACCACGTCCTTCTTGTGTTCGACCAGGCGCTTGGCCTTTTCGATCACCATTTCGGC